>NZ_JBEZKB010000043.1:0-55665 GCF_040651475.1 Streptomyces sp. NPDC048442 | reverse complement strand
CGCGATGTGCGCGCCCTGCCAGCTCCGGTCGCCGAGCCGGCGGCGCAGCAGCTCGGGGGCGTTCGCCGCCCTGGCCCTCAAGCGCACCTCGACGGGACCGCGATGACCCGCACGGAAGTTGGTCCTTGATGTTGACGACGCCGACCTCACGTCCCTCTCCCAAGAGCCCACGCCTGAGCTGCACTTATCGATATGAGATCTAGATAACGATCGCCCCGTACGGCTACGACGCGGCCACCCTGTACGTGTACGCACTGCTCGTCCCGGAGACGGCCACCCTCGTACGGGTGAAACTGGCCCCCGTCCTGGACAGGCGGGAAGCCCGCACCGGTCTGCTGACGGTGTGCGCCCAAGTCCTTCAGGCGCAGGACCGCACCGACTTCTACGCCGAACTAGCCGGACCCGTACGCGCGTACCTGGCCAGCCTGTAGCCAACACCCCGACGGTCACCCGTGCTGTCGGCGGCACGCGGCGACCGTGGCCGGATCCAGCCCGGCCCCGGAGCCCCACTCGCACACGAAACCCGCGTCGTACTCGTACCGCTTGCGCTTCGCGGGCTTCGGCGCGACGGGCGCCTTCCGAGGTGCGGTCCGGGCGGGTGCCCGCCGGGGAACATGGGCGCGCTCGTGCGGCGCGCGAGGTGCGGGAGCCGCTGTTCGGCGGCGCGGCGCCTGCGACCGGTCCCTGTGCGGGCCGGGTGCCACCCGCTCCGGCTCAACAGGCCTGGTTGCCGGGCGAGTAGAAGCGGGTGGGCGCGGAGGAGTGCCGGCGGGTTGCAGGGTGGTGAGGGCGGACGGCTCAGCCGGAGTCGGCCAGACCGGGACGGTGTAGGCGATCTGTGGGCGTTGGGCGGGAGGAGCGGGCCGTGCGGGGGAGGCAGGCACCGCCACGCATCCCACCGCGCAGACGCACAGGATCGGCAGGGTGACGGCCAGGAGCGCCGGAAGGTATCGCGGGTGCATGTGATCACCGTGCCGTGCACCGCACGGACACGTGGGGCGGACATGGCCGGTGTCGCACGGACGAGGAAGATGATTACTGGCGCCTCGTCCGGTTCTCCCTGCTGCCGGACGACTTCACAACGGTCTGGCATGAGCAATCTCTTCCTGTGAACAGCCTCTGACGGTCACGGCAAAGAGCAGACCCAGCACCCAGGTGAGCGACTGTTTTGGCTGCGGAGGCAACTGTCACGACAGCCCGAGTCGGAGATCGTGCAGGTCCAAAGATGTCTGGATCGCGTACTGGAGCCGACAGCGTTCGTGGCCTTTACCCAGGCCCACGAAGGCACGGCGGGACGCCACTTCACCACCCCGGAACGGCGGTCCCTGCCCGTGCTGGTCCACGCGGCCGTGATCCGGACCGCCGCCCGTACCGTCTTCGCCGAGGACCCCCTGACCGCAGCCGACACGGTGGCGGGCTTTTCCCGTGATCCCTATTCGGCCGCGCTCATCGCACTGGGCAAGGCGTGGAACATGCGTCCTATGCGCGGATCCACCCGTCACATCAGCTCCCGGATCCAGGCCGTCATGGATGTGGCCAACTACTCCGGCCCAGGCTTCGCCCCGCCCCGCCAACACCCCTCGCGGTCCGCGATCCTCACCACGGACCTGGGTGGGCGCGGCGGGCCCTCTGGTGCGTTCCCGTGATGCTCTAAAGATTCGCGGGCAATGAACTGGACGACTGCGCTGCGTTTGCTGTGTTCGGTGCGAGGGGATGTCCTGGAAAATCTGGGGCCAGCAGTAGGCCGGGGCGACTCGCTTGCTCCGGCCTACGCCGCCGTGGAGTGTCTGCTTAGCCCCGCAGTGCGGTCGGTGTGTACGCGGAGATCTGTTCTCGTAGATCGGCGATGTCGATGCCAAGGTGCTCGGCCACCTCGGGAAGCCGGACTCCGGGAACCGTGGCCGCCAGGCGGAGTACGTCCTTGTGCCGTGCGCAGTCCAGCCGAGTGGCGTCGCGCAGGTGTGCCCGTGCCTGGGTTGCAGCGTCATGGACGAGTGCCTGGATCTGCTCCGGTTCTGGTGCGGGCGCGGGAGGGGCCGCTTGCTTTTGGAGGTCTGGTTCGGGGCTGTCGGCCAACTCGACTGTGTACGTGGGCAGCAGAGGTGGTTTGGCGCATTCGCGATACCACGCCCATGCGTGGTGGGCCGGGGTGTGGACCTTTCCGCCTGGCGTCGTGCGGGTGGCGGTGACCGGCTGGTCCGTGCTGGCGTCGGAACTTTGCTGCGGCGGCTGTTCGGGCAGTCCGCGCAATACGGAGAAGTCGGCGGGGCGGGCGGCCAGGCGTGCAGAGACGGCGTGGGAGAGGGTCGCGATGTGGCGGCACGGTGAGGTTCCACAGTCGCAGCTGAACGTGATCTCTTCGGGTGCGGGCTGGGTGGGTACGCCGCCGGTGTGAACCGGGTTGCTCAGGCATTCGGGGAATTTGCCGGTACGGATGGCTTGGCGGTGGCCGCAGGTGGGGGCGGCGGACTGCCAGGTTGTTCTCTGGGCCTCGGTGAACACCGCCATGGCGACGTTCGGGTGTGCTGGTGTGGTGTGGTGGCGGTCGGTGGCGGTGGCGTATGCACGGCCGGGTTCGAGGGTGAGGTGGGTGAGGCCGCCTGCGGACAGGTCATTGTGACCGGCGAGCCAGAGAGCTTCGTCGTTGAGGGCGGCCCGCAGGAGCGTTTCCCAGGTGTGGGTGGCCCACGCGTTCGAGGTCATCTCTGTGCTCCTAGGGCGATCAGGTCGATGATCTGGTCGTCGGTCAGTTCGGTGAGGGCGGAGTAGCCGTCAGCGAGCACCGCGTCGGCGAGGGCTCGCTTGTGGTGGAGGAGTTCGTCGACGCGGTCTTCCAGGGTGTTCTCCGTGATGAGCGGGTGCACGGTGACGGTGCGCTGCTGGCCCAAGCGGTGGGCGCGGTCGATGGCCTGGTTCTCCTTGGCCGGGTTCCAGGGGCGGTCGAAGAGCACGACGTGGCTGGCCTGGGTGAGGGTGAGGCCGGTGCCTCCGGCCTTGACCGTCATCACCATGAGCTGACCGGAGCGGGCCTGGAAGGTGTCGATGATGCGCTGACGTTCACGGACGGAGGGGATGTCGCCGCTGTAGTAGAGCGGGGCGTGGCCGTGGCCGCGCAGGTGCTGTACGAGGAGCTTGGCCATGGCCCGGTACCGGGTGAAGATCAGCGTGGATTCGTCGGGGGCGGTCAGGGTGGGCAGCAGGTCGTCGAGCGCGCTGATCTTGCCGGAGCGGGATGCCGCCTGCTCGGGGTCGTAGCCGTCGTCTTCCAGGGAGTCATTGAGGTACTGGGCGGGTGAGTTGCAGATCTGCTGCAGCTTGTTGAACAACTCGAGCAACAGGCCCTTGCGGTGTACGCCTTGGGCGTCACGGAGCGCCTGGAGGGTGTCGTCGGCGGTCTGTTGGTAGAGCTGGATCTGCTCGTCGCTGAGGCCGACGATGCGTGGCCGGATGTCCTTGGGCGGCAACTCGGTCAGGATGCCCGCATCGCTCTTGCGGCGGCGCAGCATGAACGCGCTCATGAGGCCGCACAGCCGGGTGGTGCGCTCGGTGTCGGCGAGGTTGTCCTCGATGGGGCGGGCGAACTGGTCGCGGAAGATGCGTTCGGTGCCGAACAGGCCGGGGTTGAGCCAGTCCATGAGCGCCCAGGCCTCGGTGAGGTTGTTCTCGACCGGGGTGCCGGTCAGGGCTACCCGGGCGGCGGCCTTGATGCGGCGCAGGGCGCGGGCGGTGGCGGTGCGGTGGTTCTTGACCATCTGGGCTTCGTCGGCGATGACCAAGTCGAAGTGCAGCAGCGCCAGCAGGTCAGCGTCGCGGCGGAGCGTCTCGTAGCTCGTGATGACGATGGTGCGGGAGGTGGCGTCTTCGAGGGTGCGGTCGGCTCCCAGGTAGCGCAGGGTCGGCACGGTCGGGGCGAACCGGTGGACTTCCCGTTCCCAGTTGATGACGACGGAGGCCGGGCAGACGACCAGCGTCGGCCCGATGGCACCGGAGTCAGCTTCCCGGCGGTGCAGGTGCAGCGCCAGCGCCATCAGGGTCTTGCCCAGGCCCATGTCGTCGGCGAGCAGCGCGCCGAAGCCCGCGCCGGTGGTGTTCGCCAGCCAGGCCAGGCCCAGATGCTGGTAGTCGCGCATCGTCGCCTGCAAGGCGTCCGGCGCGGGGACGTGGGTCGTGCGGGAGCCGGTGCGCAGGAAGTCCACGAGGTCGGCGAGCGCGGCCGTCGGCTCGCAGGGCACAACATGTCCGTCGACGTCGAGGTGCCCGGTCAAGGACGCGCGCAGGGCCTGGTCCGAGGAGATCGGTCCGATGCGGCGGTCGGCGGCACGGCGGGCGGTGTCTTCATCGACCATCACCCACTGGCCCTTCACCAGGGCCAGCGGCCGTGGCGTCTGGGCGAGGCCGTCCATCTCCTGGTCCGAAAGGTCGTCGTCGCCGAGCGACATCTGCCACCGGCCGTCCAGGACCTCGTCGAGTGAGAACCGCGGACGGGGAACAGCCGCCGGCGCGTCGGGTCGTGGGCCGACCACAGCGCGAGTGCGCAGCCGGTTGTTCCACTGCTGGTGCCAGGACACGCTCAGGCCCGCCCGCTCCAGTCGGTCGCGGGCGGCGCCCAGCAGCAGGACGGCCTCGTTGGCAAGCAGCGTGAGCCGGTCGGGCACCGGACACTCGAGGAGCCGCCCGGCGGGCGCCCACACCTCGGCGACACGCCGCAGCCGTCGGCGGACGTGCCCCACCAGAGCGTCGTCCCCGGCGGACTGCGTGAGCGGGCGGAACAATTGCTGCTTACGGCTCTCCGCGGTGGGCTGGGCGACCAGGAGTTCGGCCCACAGCAGTTCCGTGTCGTGAGGGCTGCCCTTCGTCGGGGCCTGTACGGACAGCTTCAGGTCCACGGTTGGCGCCTCGGCGCGTTCGTCCTCGGCACGATCGGCCCACTGGTGCAGAGCGGAACTGTTCTGCTGCTGCGGGACGGGGGCAGTGAACGGGGCGTGTCCCAGGACCGCTGAGGTGCCAGGGCCGCGCAGCATCGCCTCGGCGATGGCGTCGAGTCCGGCGCGGATCGCGACACGCGGCGCCCACATGAGGTAGGGCCGGGTGTCGGTGGCGGTCCCGCAGTGCGCGGGAGGCACCAGGGCCTGCCGCAGCTGCCCGGCGCGCTGCCGCTCGCGTGCGTTGAGCGGGCCCAGGCGCCACACATCGGCGCCGTTGCTGTCCAGCGTCGGGTAGACCCGGCCGTCGGCTACCACGGTGAGTCCCAGTCGGATTGTCTGATGCCACAGCTGGACGGATGGGGCGGTTTTGGTGCCGTCGGAGGTACGGGCCAGGGCGTTGGCCAGCAGCCGCACGGGCACCTGCCAGCACTGCACCGGGCGGGGGCCGACCGCGAGGTCCTGGCCGGGCAGGACGAGGTCGGCAGTGCAGCGCCTGATCGGCTTGTGGCAGACGGCCGCCAACGGGAGCCCGTCTGCCCGGTAGAGCAGGAAGCGGCCTGCGCCGTCCTGCAGATCGATGGTGAGTTCTGTGTCCTGCTGCAGCAGCTCGACGAGCGTGTCCTCGGCGGCTGCCGCCTCCTCGCGGCCGGCGAGGGGTCCGGCCGGATTGCGGTGCCCGCCGATGGATCCCGTACTGACTGCCGCGGCCGCCGGGCCCAGCGTGGTGGGCGCACTCTGGGCGCGGTCCTGTCCCGCTTGGGGGGTGGCCAGTTTCTCGACCATTGCCTCAGCGGCTTGACGTTGCGCTTCGCGCTTGTTGGTCCCCTGACCAAGGGTCTCCAGCCATTCCGCGTGCACCATGCAGGAGATACGGGCAACGAATCCGGCGGAATCCTGCTCGGGATCCTCGATCTTCAACTTGCTGATCTTGCCGGTCTGTTTGAGCTCGTTCAGGAGCATCAGCGGGTTCTTGCCGCCGAGTTCAGGCACTGGGATGCGGCCCATACGCGGACCGCGGCCTGCCTTCATGGCGCGCTGGACAGCGACCAGCAGTTCGCGCGCGGCCGACAAGCGGGTACTGGAGCGGCCCAGCCCCCGCTCGGTGACGGAGAGCAGCTCACCTCGGTGCTCACAGGCGGCGACGGACACGAACAGCGGCTCCAGACCCGTGATGCCGGGCGCACCCTTGAAGACGAGCCCGCTGATCGCACCCGACGCGACCAGGACCTCCAGCTGTTCCTGCGGATCCGTCTCCTGCGCGGGGCTACTGTCTGCCGCCGGGCGTGTCCCCACACCGTGGATCGGCGGCGGTGCCTGCACCGGCAGGTCGGCCAGGCGAGCCAGCAGCCGGTGAGCGGCCGCTCCGCGCGCCTGCCGCTTGTTGTTGCGCAATGAACCGAGCTCGCTGATCTCCTCTCCGTCGATCATGCAGGTGGCCCGCGACCGAAAAAGCTGCTGCCCGGGCTCCCTCTTGCGCACCTCTTCCGTATAGGAGGGTGTCGCTGCATGGCGCAGGGACTGGTGCAGAGTCAGTACGGCCACCGCGATGCCGGGATCGCACGCCGCAGCCAGGGCCGCCTCGCGAGCTGGCAGCCATGCTGCAGCGCGGGCGGTGAACAGAACAGCGTGCAGGTCGCGCGGAATCAGTTCACCTGAGTTGATCCGCAACACGATCTCCGCCACTTCAGCGGGCGCGATCTGAGCGCGTTCCAGGGCATGTTGAAGGCGCGCCGGGAAGGACGTGTCCCGGGCCTGGGTGGGCGGCGACGCTGAGGAGAAGCGGCCGGCGGGCGCCCATCCGGTCAGGGTGCTGTCCTGCTCCACCGGTTCGGTTCCGCAGAGGTGACCGAGCAGGCTCACGGCCGCGCACTGGTGGGCAGCCTTGCGGCTGGGGCGCGTCACCACGGCACCGTGCGCACTCACACCCGGCTCCCGCCAGCCGGCCTGAGCGCTGAAAAGCGCTGGATTCGCACCAGGCACCTCGCGGATCACGAAGGCCGACGCGGCGTCAATGTCCTGACAGTGCGCATGGAGCACGGACGTGGCCAGCTCGGGGCGGGCCGAAACGATCGCCCACGCGCCACAGACGGCTGCTTGGGCAGAGGAGAGCGACGCGGCCCGCATCAACAGCAGCCGCAGATCCTTGATGCTCAGGCGGCCGGACCCTCCGCGTGCGGCGGCCTCCGCTGCGACCTCGGGCGGCAAGTGGCGATTCGCCCACGCTGCCTCCAACAGTCGGGAGAAGACATGCGGATCGACCGACTCCAGGGCAACACGGGAACCGGATGCGGGACGTGGCACGCGGACAGCGGAATCCGACGGAACAGTGGCCATCGCAACCTTCAGGGGAAAATAATCAGAAATAGGGTGATTGCCAGCAAACCAGCACTTCCATGCTCAAGGTCCCGTGCGCAAGGCCCGCCAGAGCCGTCGGCGAGAAGCCGCTGACCAGGATCCTTACGCGTGACGGACCGTCAGGAACACTCGGAGGCGGCTGCGGAGACCCACTCGTTCGGGGGAGGGAAGTTCAAGATGGCGCGATTCACCTGTCAGGAGGACGGGCGCACGTCGCGTCGCCATCCATGTCGTTGTTCCGGCAGAGGGGCCGATGCGTGCGGGAGGAGAACGGGCGTCATGGGCCCGCTCACAAGCTCAGCCACTCGATCGTGTCGGACAGCACCTCGAGCTTCGCCAAGTCCTTGCTGGCGCTGACGCGTGGAACGCGACCGCCCGGCCGCTCTTGCTGGTGCAGCTCTGGCCCGAGGTAGCACCGCATTGACCGCAGCCCAGGATCAAGGGCAGTTGTTCGAGCTGGCGCGTGGAGACCGTGAGTTGCGCATCCCGGTGGTCTGGGCACGCGAACACTCTCTGCGGGGTCGTGCAAATGGCGCCGCCCTCCACAGTGTGCCCACACCGTTCATTGTCGCGCGGATCGTGATGAGCGCACCGGTCGCTTCCCGCGCGGCGGTCGAACGGGCATCGCAGCCCGCCGGAGTAGCGCACCCAGCGCGAGTCCTCAAGTTCCGTGTCCAGCGTCACGCACCGGTCCGGGGAGGGACCTGCGGTCCCGGCAGGCAGCGGCCACTGGTGTTCGACGCAGCGCGCCCTCGGCGCGGAAACAAATACCCCGCAGGGCCCCAGGCTGGATAGCTGGAGTACGGCGCCGTGCGGGACGAAGCCCAGTTGCAAACTGGACGCAGAACGGCGGCGAACTTGTCCCGCAACTGGCGGGTCCCGGGGGTCGGCACGTGCTGCAGGAGTCGGAAGGCTTCCTCTACCTCTTGGGCGGAGATCCCGACGCGCAGGGCAGCGCCGTTACGCCTGCGCGCGATCACGCTTGCCGGCCTCGGTGGGGGTAGTCCTCGCCATGGGAGGGAAGTTGTACCGCAGCGCGGCGATGCCGATGTGACGCACACGCCGACACCGCCCACACTGCCAAGAATCAGCGCCAAAGCGCTGCACACGCACCGTAGCCGGAATTCGGCTGAAAGCGGTGTACGCCGGGCGGACGTTCGGTCCCTGACCCCGGCCAGTGCTTCTACCGGGTCCTCCGCGTCCGTCTCCGCACCGGTCCGGGCGGGCAGAGGCGACGGATAGCCAGATGGCGCAGGGAGCGTAACCAGGGCCCGTGCCGAGCGTTGAACGCGCCGTGCCGCAGACTGCATCCAGCCTCAACAAGATCAGCACCTCCCCGGCCAGTGAGCCAACGGCCCTGCCATTCCTCCTGACGCCCGCACAAGGGGAAGCAGCCCGCACGTTGTTGAGCTACGTGGCTTCATTGCCCCTGCCCGGCCCCGACGCTCAACTGATCGCTACGGTGGTAGCCATCCGGGCCGCGCGTAGTGGTGCCGCCAACCTCACCGGGCAGGATCTGTCCGGCCTGAAGCTCAGTGATCCGCGGGGAGCAATTAACGCCTTGCGCAGCCTGGGCTGGCAGTTGAACGACGCGCTCTTCGACGGTGATCCGTCGACGCCGGTCCCGGTCACCGTTCCCGCCCTGGCCCGGGAGAATGACCACCCTCTTCCCTTCGGGAAACAGGCCCGCTCACGGGTGTCCGGATGGACCACACGGTCCGTGTCCGCCAAACTGGTCAAGAAGCTGTCTCCCGCAGCACGGCTAGCCAGCCTGTTCCTCGCCGCCCACAGCACCTCCAAGCTCCTCGGACAGATCCCGCCGGACCTTCCTGCTCCCTGTCGCGCCTCTCTGCCGGAGCTTCTGCAGAAAGGCTTCCTGACCGAGTTCTCCGAGAACCGATACCTCCTGGCCCCTGCGGTTCAGCACCTGTCGGGGCGGCGCCGCCCCACTGCGGAGGAACGGTCCCTCAAGACCGCAACCGTCGAGCCCCAGTTCGATGCTGTCGCGTGGGAACAGTGGAAGAGCACGGCCGCCCCCGCCCTTCGACGCCACGTCGAGGCCGTAGAGCACTGCGCCGTGTGTGCCCGCCCGGTGGAATGCGTCGCAGATGCCTTCACCGGCGTCGTCCACTCCCACTTCTTCTCCCAGGCCGTCAAGAATGCCTACGGCGAGTGGAAGGACGCCCACCCAGATCGCGGTCCGCAGGCCGCCGGATTCACCGTCGCCTTCCGGAACGAACACGGCCACGGCCCCTCGTACGCCCAGTTGTGCGCGGGCCTGGGCTGGGGGCTGAAGGGGCCGCTGCGCGGCTTCGCCGTGAAACGGCTGTTGGCGAATGGGTGGCTGACGGACACCGGCACGGTGCCGTGGACCCTCCGCCCGGGACCGGCAGCTCAGGCCCAGGGGATCGTGCTGCCCAAGGCGCGCAGTGCGGCCTCCGCAGTACCCGCCGGGGCGTAGCCCGGCAATCGATCTGACACGTGCGGTTCCACGCGGGCGATCTATCGGCGCTTCTGCCGGTGCGGTGGCCGACGTGTCCGCCAGTGTCTGCGGCGTCGGCGTCGGGCGTCTCGGGCTTGCCGGGGTGTCCCGGCTCAACTCTGGTTCGAACGAAGGAGATCGAAATGGGACGTCGGAAGATCGGGAGGCCGCGCAGGGGACGGGGTGCTGCGGTGAAATATTCCCTCGATCAGCTGGAGCCGCCCGGCGCCCTGTACGAGGAGTGGTTCCACGTCGAAGAGGGGATGGACACCTCGTTGGCAGCCAGTGACCCTCGGATCGACGCCGATGCGCTCGACTTCATGGAGCGGCTTGCCCGGCTCGCGAAGCCGTACGCCGGCCGGGTGCCGAAGGCCGCAGTGCTGCTGGACATGGCCCTCGACTCCGGCTTCTTGCCGCTGCGGCGGGGTGACGGCGGGATCATGGTGCCGCTGGACGAGGCGGCCTCGATGTTCCCCGCGGCCCGGAGGCTCTCTGCAGGGCCGGTGGGTGCGGATCAGGTGCGCGAGAGCGTCCACTCCCTGCACGCGGTGGGTGCCCTGCTCGTGGAACTGGTCGAGGACACACCGATCGGCCGCCTGGTCGCCCGCAGACCCGAACACCCCGGCGAGCCATGGGTGTTCGTGGACGACGGACCCGAGGATGCGGGACCGAAAACCTGCATGCCGAACGGTGCCGTGACGGAACTGACGGCGGAGGAGTTCGCCGCGTTAGGCTATCTCCGCTCCTGCGAGGCCGCAGACGACGAGGCGACCGTTGAGCATTTCTGTGAACAGATGGGTGGGCATGTGGACGCGAAGCGGGCCCAGGAGCTCTTTGCTGCCGTCCTCGCATCCGGCTGGATGGACGTGAAGGGCTGCCCAGCCTGCCCGTCAGGACATCTGTGCACCAGGGACACGATGGAGGAGTCGCCCGAACCGATTCACCGGTGAAGCCTGCGGCTGTGACACGCCCTCACAAAGGGGGCTACTCCACCGCCGAAGACAGTTGCCTGAAATTCAGCCCCTTCAGCCCCTTTGGGCAGGCGACCTCAGGTTTTCGGGGTGGAACGTTCACCTCGGCTTACTCCCCTCACGCTCCTCACCAGAGCTGTGGTGGCTTCTGATCTTGTCCCAGAGGGCCTGGCCCAGGGCCCGGACCTCCTCGGTGTACTCGATGCCCAATTCCCGGGCCGCCGCCCGGGCCCGGGCCTCCCTCTCCTGGTCGGTAAGCACGTCAGGCTCCCCCAGTTCGTCGAGAAGGTCAGCCACTGTCGGCATGCCCAGCACGGCGCCGTCAGCGGCTTGCCGCATGAGTTCGCGTTTGGCCTGCCCGTCCCGCGACCGCCGTGTAGCGGCCTGGTGAATGTAGGCCGCGACGGGAACGTCGAGTTCGGCCGCATGTTCAACGATGACCGCATGCGCGGCGGCGGAGAACGTCACCACGACGTCGAAGTCCGGGACCTCTGTGTCAGTCATAGCGTCCATGATGACCGGAATGCTCAGCACTTTCCCTTCACCATGGCTGGCAGCCGTTGAAAGTTTCATGGAGCAGTGGCGCTTCGACGAGTGCGTGCGGCAGTTCCACCGGGCCACCACGCAGGAGGCCTTCGACGCGGCAGGCTGGGAGCTGCGCTCCGGCCCGATTCCGTGGGACGAGTAGGCAGTCCGCCGGGATGAGGCCCGCTCCGCCCGACCTTCCCCGTGACAGCGCGGCGGTGTGTGTTCCGGCTCATTAGATCTTGCAGGGGCGAGGCCGTGGACCTGCAGGGTGACAGGTTCAACCGCGACTTACTGGGGGCAGCGACGAGGCGTCGCGAAGACGGGTGGGCGGTGCGATTGGTGTGTCTCATGGATCACGGCGAGGGTGAGATGCCGCCTGAGCAGGACCTTGTCAGGTTGGCGAGGCGCTTGACGGTCGGTTTCGCGTTGAAGATGGCAGATTCCTGGTCGGAACCCGCAGTAGTGGATGTGCTCAGGAAGAGGGCGTCGCTGACGATCCTGAAGTTCACTGCGGGCAGTCGACCAAACGATCTCGAACTCATCGGCCGACAACGCCTGCGGGTCGTGCCCTTCCCACTCGGAGATGGGTGGTTCGGCGGTCAGACCGTAGACGCTCTCGTGTTCAGCTGACCAACCGTCTCTTTGGGCTTCTTGCCACTCGGCCAGCGAGGCAGCGGTCAGAGCCTTGCTTCCGGGCTCCTGCAACTCGACTTGCCGGATCACATAGCCATCGGCGTCCAGCTCGAAGTAGAACTGGACGGCTTCCTCGTCCCAGAAGCAGCGAACCCAGGCCGTCACGGGTTCACCGTGTCGAAGGACTCGTCGTGCCAGCGCCAGCCGGCCGTGCCGTCGTCGTGGATATGCAGCATGAACTCGGCGACCGGGCCGCCGTCGGGAAACGTCAGAGTGAGCGCACTGAAATGCTCACGAAACCGCGGAACCTAGACCTACGCCGGGGGCGCGGGGGCGGCCAGGAGTTCGGTGATGAGGTGTTCAGTCTCGGGGTCCATCGAGACGTCCAGGGTGCGGTTGACCGTCTGCAGGAGGGCGACGGCGGTGTGGAATCCGGCCCGGTTGCCCTGTGCGTGTTCCAGGCGGAGCAGGTCGCGGTAGAGGAGTTCGGCGCTCTCGTCGACTTCGAGGCCGACGTCGAGTGCGCGGCGGGCGTTGGTGGGAGAGCGGTGTTGCGTGTGGTGGTGGGCGCTGGCGTGGGCGACATCGACGATCTTGGTGATCATCTCTTGCTGGAGGGCGTAGGCCCAGGCCGGCGGATGAGTGCCGAGAGGGCGGCCGCGGACCAGGGAGAGTGCCTCGTCGAGCAGCGCCACGGCACCGTCGGTCAGTCCCCGCTCGGCGAGCGCCAGGAATCTGTGCCAGTCGCAGGGGAACTCGGGGTGCAGGGCGTAGGGGTCACCGGCCTTGCGGCGCGGGACGTACGGGGCGCCGTCGGGGGCGGAGCCCAGCTGGCTGCGCAGCCCGGTCAGACGGGTCATCAGAGTGCTGTTGCTCCACGGGGTGAGCGGGTCCATGGCCTCGCAGATGCTGGCGGCGTCGCGGCCGGGCCTGAAGTGCAGCAGGGCGGCGAGCTGGGCCAACTTGGGTCCGTGCCCGCTGGTGCTCAGGCCGGCCACCTCGATGGCCCCCAGCACCCGCAGGCGCACCGTCCCGACCTCGGCGCCGTCTTGGGCGCCGTCGCCCGTGGCCGCCCCGGGGCCTGCGGCGGAGGCTTTCGGGGTGCCCGTCTCGGCGGCGGCCGGCTCGGCCGGACGTGCGGCCGGTTCGGGCACGGCGATGGGGCCGGTGGTGTTGTCCGGCGCCGGTGCCGGGGTCATGGCAGTGGGGACAACGGCGGGATCGTGTACGGCGGCGAGCAGCGAGGGGAATACCCCCGGCCCCGGTGTCGTCTCGATGGCGCCGGAGCCGAGGGTCATCGGCGTGCCGTTCATCACCTCTGTCTTCGGGGCCGGTGTGGGGGCGGAGGAGGTTTCGCCGGGGACGTGCGCCCAGGCCCCGTTGGCGTCCTGTGCGGGCTGTTCGGCGGTGGCGAGCGCGCTCAGGATGTCCTGGTAGGCGGCGGGCTCCATCCGCTGGAGGAGCACCTCCAGCCCCAGGGACGGGAGTTGCTGGGGCTGGGTGTCATCGAGGTCGGCGTTCAGGACGTCGGCGTCGGGGAAGTGCGCGCGGGCACTGGCGGGCAGCACTACACAGGCTGGCACGTTGCGGGCCTTGTCTAGCGCGTCGGCCAGCGCCCATGCGTCGTCGCTGGTCAGCGACCCGGCGATGATCAGTATCCACGGGCGGGCTGGGGCGTCCTCGGCGTCCTGGTGTGTTTCGATCGCCCGCTCGGCGAGATCGCGCACTGCGTGCGCAGCCTGCTCGACGTACCGGATGCGGGTGGTCGGCAGCAGCCTGGGCAGCTCCGCGCCGAACCCGACCACCAGCACTTCAGAGTTGGCGGCCCACGGGCTGGAGCTCAGCTCCAGCGCCAGGGAGGTGCCCACTTCCTCGATGTGCGGGGTGCTGCCCTCCAGCAGCAGATGCCGGGTCGGCGGCAGGTTCAGCAGCAGGAGACTGCCCCCCGGGCGGGAGCCGAGCGTGACCAGCCCCGGGCACGGCGGCACCGTGCCGCGGGCCTCCTCGGGCAGGTCGGCGCGCACGGGCAGCTCCCACCAGCCGCCCGTCCCCGCCTCGAACGGCCAGGCGGGCTCGGCGGACAGGTCGTCGGGCAGCACGGCCACCGTGCGGGAGCCGACGCTTGCCGCCCGCAGCACCGGCACCGGGCTCTTGGTGCTGGCGGCCCGGTGGGCGAGGGCGCGCAGGGCGTGGTCGAGCCGGTCCGGGCTGGCCTGCGCGGCCGCTGCCGCGAGTGCCTGCTCCGAGGTGCTGGTCTCGGTCACGGTGACGCTCTGACCGGGCTTGCGGCGCCGCCGCTGGAGCAGCCGCTTGAGCGCGAGTGCGGTCACCGCCGACCCGGCCAGCAGCGCCCCGGTGCCCGCTACGGTCTGCAAGTCCAGCCCTGGTGAAGCGGGGGAGGCGGCCCCCGATGGAGCGGCCGGAGGCGGGGTCGTGGCGGTCGGGGCGGGAGTCTTCGCGGGCGGCACGGGCACCTCGGCTTCGCGGTCGGGCGTCGCGGACGGAGCAGGGGAGGACGGCGTGCTGGGTACCGCGGACGGTTTCGCGGGCACAGGCTTTGAGGGCTGAGGAACAGCAGCGGACGGCTTCGCGGGCGCGGGATTCGCAGGCGCGGGCGGGGCGGGCGCGGGTGTGCTGTCCTCGCTCGGGGCCGGCCGCGCCCGGTCCGGTCCGGGTCTCTCCGGCTTCGCCTGTTCCTTCTCCTTGGGCTGCTGCGGTGGTTTCGCGGTGCCGGGGCTGGCCGGTGCGGCGGGCAGGGTCAGGTGCTGGCCGACGTCGATCTGGTCGGGGTCGGTGAAGGTGCCCCCGCCGGGCAGGGGCGTGCCCTTGTTCGCGGCGAAGAGTGCGTCGTACTCGTCGGCGTCACCGAGCTGCTCCTCGGCGATACCGGTGAGGGTGTCCCCGGCCACCACCGTGTACGAGGTGCTCGTCCGGGCGGTACCGCCGTGCGGGTCCGGTGCGGGCGCCTGGGGGGATGGGGCCGGTGCGGGCATCCGCAGCTTCCAACCGGGCTGGATCGGCGCGTTCGCGTTGAAGGTCTGCCCGTCGCTCATCGTCCGGCCCTGGTTCAGGTCGGCGATCTCCGTGTACCGGGCGCCGTTACCCAACTGGGTTTCGGCAATCGACCACAAGCTTTCCGCGGGCCGGCTCTCGCGCACCGTGTACGTCGGCGCCTGCTCGGCCGTGGCCGCCGCCTTCGCCCCCTGGGCGGCATCGGCGGGTGCGGCCTGGGGCGACTGCGGTGCGGTGACCGTGAGGGGAGCAGCCTGTGCCGGGGCGGCGAACGCGGTCCCGGCGGGCAGCAGGAGCAAGATCCCGCCGACCAGGGTGGCCGCGGCCCGCTGCCCGGCACCGAGCCCCACAAGGCGCGGGGCGCGCAGCCCCCGCAGCTGTGCGGGCACCTCGACGGCCAGCGACAGAACGAACGCGGCCCACCCGGCCCAGCCGAACAGGGTCAGGGCCAGGAGGAAGACCGCGGTGGTGTCCTGACGGGTCAGCAGATGGGTCAGCGCCTCGATGCCGGGGGCCCAGACGGCGGTACTCGCGTGCCACAGCAGTACCGGCAGCCCGCCCACCAGGAGCAGCACGGCCAGCAGGCAGAGCAGGGCGCGCACCACGGCCAGGGGCCCCCGCCGGGTGCGAGGGCGGGCGGGAGCGGTGGAGGTCATGGCTGGTTGCCTTCCTGGGGAGTGAGCACGCCGTGGAGCAGGGTGGCCTGGCCGTGCCCGCTGACTGCCAGGGAAGCGACTCCGGCCATGCTCATGAACTTCGTCGCGTAGGTGTCGGCGACGGTCACCTCGATACGGGTCCCGCCGCCCCCGATGCTGACCGTCCCGGTGACTCCGGCCCGTGCGAGGTAGGCGTGCGCGGCCGCGGTGGCGGTCTGCGGGTCGGCGGCCACCCTCCCCTCGCCGAGGGCGGCGGCCCCGTCGATGGCCTGCGCTGCGGCGCGGGCGGCCTCGATCGCGACGGCGTCGGCCCGTTCGGCAGCGCGGAGCTTCCCGGCGGCGTCGACCACCAGCAGCCCGCCGAGCAGCAGCAGTGGCACGGTCACGATCGCCACGAAGATCGCGATGCTGCCCCGGTCGGCGCCCGCTCCCGCGTACCGGCACACCAGCCGGGCGCGCAGGCGCGATGCGGTGACCTTGAGAAGGTTGATCATTTCTGTCCCTCCCGCTGCCGGTAGGCGTCCACCACGGACGTGAATTTGCTGTTCAGGGTGCGTACTCCGGGGCCACCACCGAAGAAGAAGAGGTCACCGAGGGGGACGGTGCAGGACACGGTGACGGTGACGGTGGCGGCTTCACCGACGGCCGCCGCGAGGCCCTGGGTGTCGGCCTGCACGGTGGTGGCCGTGCACGGTTGGCCCTCGGCGGTCAGTGACTGGGCGGCCGCCCGCTGTGCCTCGCTCTGCGCTGTGCCGACGGTGCGGGCCAGCGAGGCGGCGCGGGCGGCGTGTTCGGACGCCGCGTCGACGGCCTGCCCGGCCATCGCCAGGCGGGCGGCGGCCACGAAAAGCAGCCCGAACGCGAGCAGTACGGGGACCACCACCACGGCCTCGACCGCCGCACTGCCGCGGTCGGCGCCCGCAGCGCCGGTGCGGGCGGCCCGCCAACGGCTCCACCAGCCCCTGTATGCCCGTGTGTTCATGCCCTGCCTTCTCGTCATGCTAGTTGGGGAGCGTCCAGCGCTCGGCTTCTCCGGAGGCTTCGGCGGTGACCGGCAAGTCGGGAATGCCGGGGATCAGTGACTGGGCGCGCCCGGTGACCGTGATGCGGATCAGATCGGGGCCGCTGCCCGCCGTGGACACCGCCCGGCCGGTGAGGTTGTTCCCGGCGTTGCGGTCCAGGTGGCTGCGGGCCTGTGCCGCCCCCGCCCCGGGTCCCGCCCCGTACAGCCGGCCCGCGCTGACGCCCTCGCGGGCGGCGGACTGCGCGAGGTTGCGGGCGTACCCCCACAGGGCGGCTTGCAGGGCGGCGACGAACACCGTCAGCACGATCGGCATGATGATCGCGGTCTGGATCGCGGAGATGCCTCGGTCATCTCGGGGCGGGCGCAGGCGTACGGTCACTCCGCTCCCACGCCCAGCTTGCCGCCCCACTTCGCGTACACGGCCGCGAGGACGCCACCGATGAGCAAGGCTCCGGCGATGGAGGCGAGGACGATGATGACGGTCGGGATCGGGGCTTCCCCGCGGTCACCGTCCTCGGTGGCGCGCTGGTGTACCTCTTCCAGGTGGGTGCGGAACTGCAGTGTGGCGGCCTGCGCGCGGACGGTGGTCTTCAGCAGGATCCTTCTCATGGTTTCTCTCCCTTGAACGTGGTGGTTCACAGCAGTGGTGAACGGGGTGATCGGGCCGGGACGCGCCTACAGGGCGAAGATGCTCATCACCCCGGGGAACGCGAGGGCGAACATCACGACCGTGGCGAGCAGAGCGCCGGGGGCGGACATCTTTTCGCTGTTGGCGTTGGCGTTGGCAGCCTCGTCGGTGAGGAGTTCGGTGCGCAGGCTGGCCGCACGGGCGCGGAGCGTGGCGTACACGGCGGCGCCGTCGTCGCTGGAGCGGCGCATGATGTCGGCGGTGTCCGCCAGCACCGGCAGCCGCAGTTGGGTGCCGAGGTCCTCGACGGCCTGCCAGGGGGAGACCTTCTCGGACTTGGCCCGTGCCAGGGCCTCCTGGATGCGCAGGTACGCCCAGCCGCGGCCGACGGCGGCGGCTTCGTCCAGGGCGGTGGCGGCGCCGACGTGCGAGCGCATTCTCAGCGCGACGAGTTCCAGGAACGCGGCGGTGGCGTGGGCGAATTCGGTCCGCGCCTTTTCGGCCTGGTCGTGGACGTGCCAGTCGGGCACGAACCACAGGGCTCCCGCGGCCACCAGGCCCAGCGCTCCGGGGATGAAGAACGGCACGCCCAGGCCCATCAGGGACCATGCCCCCACGATGACCAGTGGCAGCAGCAGCCCGGCGAGCGCGAATGCGATCTTCTGGACGAAGAACGTCTCCGTGGACTGCTGGAGCAGGTCCAGGTCCGCGCGCGGGAACGGCCCCGGGGCGCGCTCGGCGAACCGTTCCCACCGGCTTTCCGACACGGACTGCTGCGCGGACTGGCCCGGCCGGACGGGCGGCGGATTCAGCCGCCGCAGCGCAGGGCCCAACTTCGGGGGCGCGGGGACGAGTTCATGGGCCAGCAGGGCGGCCCCCAGCCCGGCGGTGCCCCCGCACAGCACCAGGATTCCGGTCACGCTCATCGCACCCTCACCGCTTCCGCCGTCGTCTCCTGCTGGGCCTGTTTGACCCGGCTGCGCGGGTCGGCGATCAAGAAGCGGGCGACGGGCCGGTGGGTGGCCAGCGACCGCATCCACAGCAGCACCCCGACGAACGCCATCCCCAGCAGCGCCATGACCAGCTGCCCGACGAACGTGGCGTAGGGAGCGGTGTAGTCGGGTACCAGGAATCCGCACGGCACGAGGGCGACCGTGATGAGGGTCATCCACCGCACCGCGGTACGGGCCTTCTCCCGGTCCGCCTCGATCTTCCGCCGGGAGGCGATCTCCTCGCGGACGGACGCAGCCAGGTCCTCCAGCGCCTGCGCCAGGCCTGGGCCCGAGTCCCTGGCCGACAGTGCCAGCGAGGCACAGACCTTGTCCGCAGTGATGTCGTCCAGCTCGTCCGCGAAGTCCCGCAGCGCTTCCTCGGCGGTCCATCCGGCCTGGAGCTTGTCCGCCAAGTCCGTGACCTCCCGCACCAGCGCCGGGGGAGGGTTCTTCCGCCCGGTAACCAGCGCCTGCTCCATCCCGAACCCGAGATGCAGGACATCGGCCAGTCGCTGCGCCCAGTCCGCCAGTCCCTCCAGCTTGGAGATCCGGGCCTTCGTGGATGCGGTCGGGGTGAGCAGCCATGGCACCCCGACCACGGCCCCGCCCAGCAGCAGGGCGGCCATGAACACCCCGGACAGCAGCCACACCGCGACGAATACCGTCCCGGCCGCCGGGAGCAGCACCCGGTAGCGCACCGCCCCCCGGCTGCCGGCGGAAGCACGTACCCGCACCCGCCACCGGGCCGCGATGCCGAGGTGCTTCGGCTGCGTCGTACCGACCGCCCCCAGCACCACGGCCAGCAGCCCACCGGCCAGCAGGGCGCCGCACAACGCCCACCACAGCATTCCGCTCATACGGCGGCCCCCTGGGGCCACGGGGCCACGGCGTGCTGGTGCAGCAGCTGGGTGTCGAATCCGGCGGCTTCGAGCTTGCGCAGGGTGGTGGGGGTGGGCGGGGTGCGCGGCACGGCACGCGCCTCGGGCATCTCCCAGCCCTCCCCGGTGACCGGGGGCCCGAAGACGGTGTTGAACGCGGGGCGCCCGCCTTCGCCGATGCCGGTGATCTCCAGTACGTGCGAGACGTACCGGCGCTTCCTGGTACGGGTGGTGTCGACTTCGACGAACACAATGAAGTGCAGGCCGTTGGCGATCTGCCGATAGGCCAGGGTCTCGGAGAAGTTGCCCTGGGCCAGCAGGTACAGCTCCGCGATGCGGTCGAACACCACGTACGGCGACGAGGCGTGCATGGTGCACAGGTTCCCGGGGCGCCCGTTGGTCAGAGCCTGCATCATCGCGGTGATCTCCGGGCCGCGGACCTCACCGACCACGATCCGCGTCAGGGACATCCGCATCGCCTTGTGCATGAGATCCATCAGCGTGATCTCACCGGCCGCCCGGCCGTCGACCCGCTCGCCGTTGGACTCCCGCGCCTCCATCGGCACCACCTGCGTGTGGTGCCCATTGCGGTGCGCCCACAGCTCGAACTCGGTCTCCAACGTCCCGAACCGCTCGTGAGCAGGGATTTCCCGCAGCAGCGCGCGCAGCAGGGACGTCTTGCCGGACCCCTGCTCCCCGACGATCATCATGTTGCGCTGCCCGCGCACACACGCGGCCAGGAAGGCGGCCAGGGTGTCATCGAGGGTGCCGTACCCGATCAGGTCCTTCAACACGGCGTTCTGCACCCGGTGACGGCGGATCGTCACGAAGGTCCGCTCGCCGGTGATCTCGTCGGACAGGGCCTGGAGCCGGGAGCCGTCGGCCAGCCGCAGCGCCAGCATCGGATTCGCCGTCGACAGGGTGCGCTCGCTCTGCCCGCTGGTACGGGCCAGGTCCCGCAGCAGCTCCTTGAGCTCGTCCTCGGAGTCGGCCACCGGCTCCACCGGCACCGGGCGGCCGTCGCCGTAGTCCAGGGTCACGTTGTCGTGTCCGTTGATGTAGATGTTGTCGACCCGCGCATCGTCCAGGTAGCGCTGGAGGCGCCCGGCCCGGAACAGCATGTCGAACACCATGCTGGCCAGGGCCTGTTCCTCGGCCGGCTGGATGCCGCCCGCCCGGTGCGCGGCGGCATCCGCCCACACCGTGACCTGCTCGTTGATCAGCGCCCGGCCGCGCTGCTCGCGCACCCCGCCGACCAGGGCAGGATTGTGCTTGTGCTCGGCGAGCAGCTGCTCGGACACCCGGCGCTTGAGTTCCAGGGCGGCCTGGTAGTCGATCCGCGCCTGCGGCACACCGCCTCCGACACCGCCGGGCGCGCCAGCACTGCCCGCAGCGGCAGGGCGGGCCTCGGGAATGCGGAACGGCTCGGGGTAGAGGGGTTCAGCGTCCACCGGTCACCTCGCGCAGCTTCTGGTGAAGCGGGGAGGTGATCCGCGGCCGCCGCGAGGCACCCTGACCCCGCACTGCGGCCGCCCCGGAGCGGGCCGCGCGCATCAACTCTCCGCGCCCGAACTTCGCCCCCTCCGGAGCCCCGTCGGACAGCACCGCCGCGTCCTTCGGTGCGTACGGCAGCGTCATCACCACCGGTGCCTCCAGCTCCTGTTCGACCTCGCGAGCCGAGTAGGCGCCTTCGGTGATCAGGAGGATGCCGAGCCCGGACGTCCCGCGCCCGCCCTCGCCCTCCATCCGCCGGCGCAGCGCGGCCACCCGTGAAGATGCGGAGTGCAGCCCGCGCAGCGTGCCGCGCACCACCACCAGCACCGTGTCCGCCTTCAAGGCCAGCATTCCGGACGGGCCGAACGCGCCCGAGCGGCCCAAGTCCACAAGCACATCGTGCTGGTGGGCCTCGATCGCCGCGAACAAGTCGGCGAGCTGCGCCCACACCGCGGTCAGGCTCGCGGCCTGCGCCGGGTCGGTCAGCCCCGGCAGCAGTAGGCGCCGCCGTGCCCCCGCCGGGTCGCCCGGCTCGGACAGGGCGATCAGCTGGGTCCAGAACGCGGCGACCAGATCCTGGCCCTGGAGCCGGGAAGACACCGCCAGGTGCCGCAGCCCCCGGTCGGCGGGCAGCCGTCCCTGGAGCGTGCCGGGCAGGATCGCCCCGCCGTCGGGGTCGCACTCCGCCAGCAGCACCCGCCAGTTCTCCTCCAGCGGCCAGGTCCGCAGCAGTGCGAGCGCACTGCTGGTGACCCCCGGGGCGCCCGGGGCGCCGACCAGTGCAGTGACCGCCATCAGGACGCACCCCCCGCGTCCAGCGTCAGCGCGACACGCCCGGTCGCGGCCTGCGCCGCCAGGGACGGGCCGTCCGCGGCGGGCACCGCCACATCGATCACCACGTCCCCGGTGTGCACCGCCCTGTCCCCGACCCGCACCACCCGCGCCTGCACCGTCTTCGGCGTCCGGGGAGCCGGTCCCTTCGCCCCCGGCGCCGCCGCCTGCTCCGCATCGGACGGGGTGGAGACCACGTAGACCGTGTCGCCGGGGGACAGCCGGCTCGCCGGGAGCTGCGCACTCTTCAGCCCGATCCCGACCAGCTGCTCGCCGGGCCGCACCAGGGCCCGGTCGGTGACCTGGCCCTGCGCGAGCAGCGCGCCGGGCAGCAGCGCGGCCGCCGCCCGCTTGCCCACGATCTTTGAGCGCTCGGAGGCCAGCACCGGCTTGAGCGCCGGGTCCAGGGCCACCGACGCGACCACCAGGTCGGATTCCTTGATGGTGTCCCCGGCCTGGACCTCGCGGGCGGCCGCCAGGACTGGGGTGCGGTGGCCGGTCTCCTGGTAGGCGAGGAACCCGCCGAGCCCGCCCGCCGCGATCAGCGCCACCCCCAGGGCGGCCATTGCCGGGCGGCGTCTGCGGGCCTTGAAGCCCACTGCCACCGCGGGCGGCGGGGTCTGCTGTGCGGGCACCGCCACCGGTGGCGTCGTTGCTGTCTTGCTCACGTCCGTACTGCCTCTCTGATCTGGCGGGACAGCGTCAGCTGCCGAGCGCCTGGGCTTCGCCGATGGCGACCTGCTGCGGTACCGCCGTGCGTGTCTCGGTCAGCTGGCCGCCCAGCGCGGTGCCCTGGACCTGCCAGTCGATGACCCATGTGGACGTCGCAACCAGCGTGTACGTGGCGCCGGGCTGCTTGCCCGAGGTGCGGGTGTAGGTGTGCCCGCACGTCGGCGACGGTTTCTTGCCGTATGCCGCGCTGTACGGGGTGCCGGGCCCGGCGCAGACGGCACTCCCGCCGTCGCCGGTGCTCCAGGTGATGGAGGTGACCTTCGCGGTCGCGGTCACTGTGACCGCCCCGGCGGTCGCCGATGCGGTGTTGGGGCCGGTCGTGGTGGGGGAGACCGTGGTCCACAGCCACACCGGCATGCCCACCAGACCGGTCGCGCCCTTCTTCGGCGCGGTCTGGATCTTGGGCCCTTCCAGCAGCATCTGGTCGACCGCCTGGTGTGCCAGGACGACCGGGTCGACCGCAGGGGCGGGAGCACCGCCGCCGTTTCCGCCGCCGACGAAGTTGATCGTGGTGGCGGCGTTGTCGATCGGGTCGGCGCACTCCAGTTGATAGACCGTTCCGGTCACCCCGCCCCGCTCGGCGCTTCCGGCGGGCGGCTGCGGGTCCATCGCCACCGAGGTGCACACCGGCGCCTTCGGGTCGGCCTTGCCCGCCTTCACCGGGGCCTTCTTCTGCGGGCGGGCGGGCTTGCCCGGCAGCGACGACGTGTCGTCCGAGCGGATGCAGACGTGCCCCGCGCGCCCGGCACACACGCCGCCGCCAAGCGGGAACGGGGCGGCCCAGGCCGCGGCGGGCGGCACGGCCAGCGTGAGGCAGACGGCGGCTGCCGCCCACCCGTGACGGCGGTTCACGCGTCGGGTGTGCATGCGCGCGCCTCCGCCTTCTCGCTGAGCACCATCCACCCGGTGGGCCACTTCTCGAACGTCGAGACGGTGACGTACCGCTTCAGCTGGCCGGGAATCGGGGGCAGGGCCTTCCCGGCCTTGTCGACCGTGTCCCAGTGCGAGACATCCAGGCACGAGGTCAGGGTGGCGGTGGGCAGCGCCCCGCCCATGCTGATCTTCGACACCTTGGAACTGCTGGTCGGCGCACCGGTCATGTGGTTGCCCGCACCCTTGAGGGACTGCACGTCGTGGTGGACCTGCTTGAGGGCGTTGCCGCTGGCGTACTTGCGGAGGTCGGTGGCCTTGTAGTCGACGCCCTCGTAGGACCGGGCGAGCTCCGTCAGGTACTTGCCGTACGTCGTGACGACGTGGGCCTTCTCGGCGGCGAGCGGGTCCGCACTGCTGGGCGCGGCCGAGGGAGCCGCCGGGGGGGACGGCTCCGTGCTGCCGGCCGCGGTGGGCTTGGCGTCCGGTGTGTGGGAGGTGGAGGCGCAGCCGGTGAGGGCGAGCGCGAGCGCAACGCCTGTCGCGCAAAGGGCCGTTCGGTTTCGCGTGCGAAGTGCAACGGTGTGCGTGGCTCGGCTCATGGGGACCCCCGGAACGGTGGCGGTGGAGGGCCGCAGTGCGTGCGGCGACCTGGGTCGGGCAGGTGAGGCAAGGGAATTGATCGTTCTGTGTAGTCGGCACGTTACGCATTCGGCGGACAACTGCCCACCTCCATCAACGACTTGAATGGCGCATACGGTACGAACGGGGACGCTGTGACCGTTGAATATCGATATGTAGTCGTGTGCAGACGCGACCGCACTGCATATGCCCTTCACAATTCGGCCCACCCGCACGGGCCCGGGCGCTCCCCGAGCCGGGTCCACACCGGCGCCCCGGGGCCCTGCTCCTCGATGTCCTCCAGTACCGCCGCACCGAGCGGCACCTGCCGGGCCATCGCCGCGACCAAGGGATGCTCGGCCGCCATCGCCTGAAGATCCGAGATCCGGTTCGCGAGCGCCCGCCGCCCGACCCCGGTGAGGATGAACAGCACCCTCGGGAACCGCGGATACCAGCGCTGCCAGGCCGGACCGGTCACCGCCTGCGCGGCCTGGGCGGTGCGCCTGCTGCCCGGCTGCACCGGCTCGTAGGCCCGGAACCGGGCGTACTCGATCAGCTTGCTCGCCAGGCGCTCCGCGCTCATCGTGCCCCGGTCGACCTCGACGAACGCCCGCAGCTTGGCACGGACATCGCCGGTGGTGACGGTGTAGCGCAGCAGGGCGTCGGCAATCAGCCGCTCGCCGTCGGGCAGCTGATGGGCGACCTCCGGCGTCCAGTCCAGGAAGCCGTGCTCGTCGCCGCGCACCCGGGCGTCCCGGGCAAACGCGAGGTGAGTGCGGACGACGGTCAGGGTGTGCGGGGTGCGCAGGGACGCCGCGGTGGCGCTGGTGACCGGGTAATGGGGGCGGCCGCGCAGCTCGGGCCAGTCCCGGGTGATCCGTACACCTTCGCTGTCCAGGAACCAGGCACGGGTGCGCGTGGAGGGGAGCTGGACGAACCCGATGAGGTCCGCCTTGCACAGCTGGTTCACGGCGTCCACGACGGACTGCCGGTGGGTGGCGCCCAGCAGTTCACGAAGCTGGTCGGTTGTGGCCATGCGGTGCTGCCCGAGGGCAGCCAGCACCTGGTGCGCGAGTGTTTCCCGGGTGTCGGGGACGTAGCTGGCCAGCGGACGGGGGACGGTGGCGGTCATGAGTACTCCTTGCGGGGGCCGGGGGCAGGCGTGGCGCCCGCCTTCTGCGGGGTGTGGTCGATGAGGAAGGCCTGCACGGCCCGGGTGTGGTCGAGCGCGGCCTGGGCGAGCTCGTCGAGGGGGCGGGCTCCGGCCAGGGCGTCGGCGGCCTGCGTGAGCGCCGCGACGTCGGCGGCGCTGGCGCCCTTGCCGAAGACGTCTTCGAGGCGGGGGCCCTCCAGCAGCAGCGGGCCCACCCGCTCGCCCTTGACGGTGAAGGTGGCGTAGTGCTGGTAGCGGCCGAGCCGGGCCACGGCCTCCGGGCTGACGCGCTCGCCCCACTCGCCGGTGATGTGCCGGATCGCGGCCATCGACCCGGCCGTGGTCGTCAGGGTCGAGGAGTTCTGGAGCAGGGAGGCGCGCACCGGGTCGGAGAGGCGTTGCAGGAGCTGGGTCATGCCGTGCAGCCGCACCCCGAACTTCCGCAGCTGCTCCAGCATCTGCGCGAGGGATTCCGACGCCGCCCCGTCCAGGGTGATCAGTTCGTCCAGGTAGCCCTTGAACGGCAGCCGGCGGTCCGCGGGGAGGTCACGGCGCGACAGCCCGGCGCGCAGGAGATCGCGCATGAGCAGGGAGACCAGCAGCCGGTCGGTGGGCCCATCCCCGGCCGGGCAGATCCACACCACCATGCGCCGGTCCATGGCCGCCCGAATGTTGTACGCCCCCACGGGGTTGCCGAGGAAAGCACGGGCGGTGGGGTCGGCGGCGAGCCGGTCCAGCGGGTTGAGGACCACCGGCAGTGCGTCGGCGGGCAGCGTCGGAAAGGTGGTCCGCCACCAGGCGGCGGCCTCCGACGTCTCGCCGAGTGCCCCGATGACCGACTCCCGGAAGCCGGGGTCCGAGAGCAGCGCCCGGATCTGGAACACCGTGACCTGCGCCTCGGGCTGCTGCCGGCGGCAGGCGAGCCGGTTGACCGCGACCAGGGCCTCGCTGGCCTTGGTGAAGATGGTCAGCGCGCGGGGTGCGCTGACCGCGTTCCAGCCCAGCGCGCTCGCGAACGCGTCGACAGTCTGGGCGACGACCTGGTGGTCCTGCTGCCCCTGGTCCATGCCCAGCGGGTTCCAGCAGCCCAGCTGGGCCCGGCCGTGGGTGGTGGCGAGGTCGATGCGGGCGATCCGCCCGTCGAGCGCGGCGTGGGCCAGGTAGGGGGCCGCCCGGTGCCACGAGTCGCCGTGCGGGTCGGCGAACAGCAGACCGCCGCCGGCGCGGGCGTGCCCCACCGCCTGGCATAGGGCCCGCTCGGTCTTGCCCCACCCGGCCTTCCCGACGGCGACCTCGAAGAGGGTTTCCGCCTCGTAGGTGGCGAGCATCCGCCGCTGCCCGTCCCCGGTGCGGTGCCAGCCCTGCAGCACCAGACGCGGGTCCCCCTCGCGCCAGGTGGGCACAGCGGTGGCCAGCAGCGGCAGACGGCAGTGCATCGTCGGCGGCTTCAACATCCCGGCCACCTCGTGCAGAGCGACCCAGTTGGTGCGCGGCGCGCGGATCTGCCCGGTCGCCCACCGGTGGTCGAAGGCCCGGCGGGCGGGTCGCCTGTCGCTGGAGTAGTGCCAGGGCCCCAAGTGCCAGCCCCGCATCTGCCACCTGGCCTCCCCGCCGAAGACGTCCAGGGCCGCTTCGAGCTGGCGCAGCCGGGCGCGGGCCCGGCCCTCGAAGTCGGAGGTACACCGCACCAGTACCTGGACCCGCACCAGATGAGTGCTGGTGAGCTTGCCGAGCGCCTTGTCCCGGTCCACCCTGCGCGGGGACGGCGGCATCACCCACCGCCGCCCCTCGCCCTGACGGCCGCTCAGCATCTGGCGCAGCACGTTCAGCAGGCTGTCCTCGGCGCGTTCGGCGTCCTGGCGCACCCACGAGGAGGCGCGGCGGGCCTCACGGTGCTCGCCCGCGCGGGCCTCCTCGACGGCCTGCCAGCGGCGGGCCCGCAGGTACCAGGCGGGGGCCCGCTGGAGGTCCAGGCAGATCTCCGCGACGTCCCCGAGCTCCGCGCGCAGATCGGAAACCGCGTCGGCGAGCGGCTGCAACGGGTCCGGCTCCATCGGCACGTCCCGCAGCGCCCCCACGGTGAGACCGCGAAGCACGAACTCGGCGCGCACTGTGTGCTTTGCCTTCGGCGCCTTGACGGGGGGTGCCTTGCGGCAGGTGACCGCGGGGGAGTAGGGGGTGGTGCGCAGCAGGAGGGCGGCACCGGCCGGGCCCTCGATGCGGTAGCCAAGCGGAGTGCGGCCGTCCGCCCGCATCCGGACCCGAACCCCCTTTGCCCGGCGCGGTATCCACCAGGGGCCGCTGCCGGAGGCCCGCACCAGCTGCACGCCGTAGCGGAAGACCTGTTCCGGGCTGGGGTCGAATCCGTCGTGCGGCACGAGCTCGACGGCCATCCGCGACTGGCTCGCCCGGTCCGCGAGGCGGCGGGCCACGCCCTCATGGCCGATCGCGGTCAGCAGCGCCAGGGGCAGCAGCCACCAGAGGTGGGCGGCCGTCCAGTCCAGCAGGCTGTATGCCGTGCGGCCCAGGGCGCCACCCCAGTCCAGCAGGGTGGCACTCTCGGCGAGGGTCACGGGGTGGGGGTCCATGAGGTCCACAGGTCTCCTTGGGCAGGGGCGGATGTCAGGTGGGCGGAGTGAATGTGCTGGAAGCGGAGGGTGGCGGGGCGGCCGTCGCGGTAGGTGCCCGCGGGATCCGCGCCCGCCCACACCAGGTGCACCGCCGCCCGGCCGGGGCCGTCGGCGCGGGCCGCCGCGGCCTGGATCCGTACACGGGTGAAGGCCTTGACTGGCTGTCCGGGCGGGAAGCGGGCGGGCCACAGGTGGCGTCCCCGGCCGGTGGTCTCGGCGACCAGCACGGCACGCCCGAGTCCGGCCAGCAGGCGGGCGGTGCGCGGCGGGAGGTCGTCGGCCACCGCGGCCCGCAAGACCCGCTGCACGGCCCAGTCCCCTTGCGGCCCCTCCCCAGGAGCGGGCAGTACCCCCGGGCCCGCGCCCGGGGCGGAGGGCTCCGTCGCCGCTGTCCGGCCGGTCGCACCCGCACCCGCAGGTGCTGGGATGCCGACGCCGCGCGGGGCGCCGGAGGGGGTGACGGCCTGCGGCCGGGGTGCGGGGGGCGCCTGCGGTGCGGGCTCGCGCAGCAGGATCACACCGAGCATGGCCAGCACCACACCGGCGGCCAGCAGCACCAGCGGGGAGCGTGGGACAGATCCAGCGGGCCGGCGGGGGGTCACAGGAGCCTCGCCCCGCCCGCGTAGTCCGGCATCGAGGACAGGGCGTCGATCCGTACGACCGTGCCCGGCCGGGCCGCGTTGACCATGCGGCCGCCGCCGAGATAGATCCCGACGTGATGGATCGTGGAGTCCTGGGTCGGGATGTAGCCGTAGAACACCAGGTCACCCGGGCGCAGTGCCTGCGTTCCGGCCGACGCCGGAATCCGCTTGCCCCTGCCCGCCTGCGCGGCGGCCGACCTCGGCAGGGTGATCCTGGCCTGCGCGAAGGCGTACGTGGTCAGCCCGGAGCAGTCGAATCCGCGTATGGTCACTCCAGACTTGCCGCTGGGTGAGCAACAAGTGCCGGTACTCGGCCCCTTGGCGTTGCCGCCGCCCCACGAGTAGGGGGTGTCGCGCATTGCCAGGGCCGCGTCGATGACCTTCTTGGCCCGCCCGGTGGCCGACCCGGACGCCGTCGAGGAGGAAGCCGCCGACGTGTAGGTGTCGATCCAGCCGAGGACGTCGTTCACGTACGTCTGGCTGTTGTTGTACTGGTACAGCGCCTTGCGCAACTGGTCGCGCTCGCCCAGGTTGCGGCCCTTCCCGCACAGGTACACGGCGGCGCCGAGGGCGGCGTCGTCGCCGTTGTGCGGGTTGCGCTGACCGTCGCCGTTGCCGTCACGGCCGCTGCCGTTCCAAGTGGCGGGCAGGAACTGGAAGGGGCCGACCGCCCGTTCGCCGGAGGCGGTGCCGTCCCACCGGCCGCCGTCGGTGTCGCCGAACTCGGTGGTGTTGTCGCCCACTCCGGAGCCGTTGAGGAGCGGGCCCAGGATGTGCGGGCTGATGTCCCCGCCGGCGGTCACGGTCTTGCCCTGGGCGTGGTGGGACTCGATGCGGGCAATTCCGGCCAGGATCGGCCAGCGCATCCCCCGGCACGCCGCCGCCTCCCTGCCGATGAGGCGCACCGCGTTCTTGTACGCGGCGAGCATCCGGGCGGGGATGTCCGCCGACGACCCTTCCCCGCCGCCCGCCCCGTCGTCGGTGACCGTGTCCTGCTGCGAGCTCAGGGCCGCGAGCGCGTTCACCGCGCTGGACAGCGGCACCGCACAGCACACCGCCCCCAGCAGCAGCACCACGGTCAGGCAGCCGAGTTTCCCCTTCAGCTTCATGCCCGGTCACCGCCGTCACCGGGGCCGGTGCCCTCTTCGCCCCACGTGTGCTGCTCTTCCCACCCGTCTTCCCAGGAGGTCGGCGGGGCCGGCCTGAGCGGTGCCTGCGCGGCTTGGCGGCCGCGGCCGGTGTCCTCGCCGCCCCAGCCGTTGCGCTCGTCGCCCCAGCCGTCGGCCCAGCTGGTGCGCGGCGGGTCGAGCGGAGCCTCCGTCGCCCGCTGCTCGCCCTCGCTCCAACTGCTTGCCGAGCCGGCCAGCGGACTGTCCGTGGCCCGGTGGCTGCCCTCGCTGTCGTCCGCGCCCCAGCTCGGGGGGTTCTCCCAGGTGGCGCGCTGTGCCTGGAGCAGGGAGTCCATCACCTGCTGGCGGGCGTAGGACGTTCCCCCGGCAGGCCGGGACACCGACGTAGGCGCACCTTCCGCTCCGGCGGAGGCACCACGGTCCGGGCCGCCGGACATCATGACTCCGGTCGCCGCAGCGTTGCGGGCAGCGGTGGCCGTACGCCGGGAGACATCGCCGGCCCGCTCTCCCGCCTCCCGGCCCGCAGCCTTCAGGGTCCGGCCGACCGGTTCCCACTGACGGCCGTCCTCACGGAGTTGGCCGCCGGTGACCCGCAGTTGCTGCCGGGCGTCCTCGGACAGCTCCGAGCGCCTCGTCCGCGCCCTGTTGACCGTGGCAGGCAGCCCGTACGTCGCCCCGTACGCGAGGATTCCGGTCCGGCGGGCGATGCGGTAGCCCCGGAACCGGACCAGCCGGTTGTGCGCCCGGGTCCCGAGCAGCGGCCGGTCGGTGGACGGGTCGTGGAGGATCTCCCCGGTCTGGGTGTCCACCCGCATCGGCGCACCCCCTCCACCCGGTCCCGCGCCCGGCCCGCCGCGGCGGTTGCCGGGCGTTCCGCCGGGGTTTTCGCCGTCGGGTGAGGTGGGCTTGCGCCACTTCTCCAGCTGCTCCTCGTCGGGGCGGCGGCCGATGGCCAGTCCGTAGGCGCCGCGTGCGGCGAGTCCGGCGCCGGTGGCTACGAGCATGGCGGGGGCCAGTCCGCGGCGGGCCTCGGCGCCGGCGTCCTGCAGGATGCTCCCGGCGTTCACCGGCATGCCGGTGCCGTCGGTCAGCGCGGCGAGGCGGCTCATCAGGCGTTGCCGGGTGCCCAGCAGTCCGGCCCGGAAGCCCCCGCCGCTCAGCAGCCGACCGCTGGACACTCTGTGCCCGCCATCCCCGGAGCCCGCGTAGGTGGCCAGGGCGGCACCGATCTCGCTGGAGTCGCCGGGCAGATGGGAGCCGCCGACCGGCGAGAACCGCATCCGCGTCTTGAGCCGGTCGGCGAACCCGGTCGCCGACGCGAGGAGGCGGCGGTGGAAGGCGAGCCCGACCACGGCGACCGCGTCGACCAGCAGCAGCCGCTCCAAGACGAGGTCGGGCCCGTCGGTCAGCACCACGTCGACGGCGATCCCGAACGCGGGGATGAACGCGGCGACGGCGAACATGAGCAGGGTGGAGGCCATGAAGATCATGAGCCACTTCCAGACCGCCGCCCGGCTCGGGCCGGGCAGCATGCCCCACACCAGGGACACCCCGCCCACCGCACTGGCCCCGACCTCGGCGCCCTGCGTACCGAGCATCACGAGCGCCATCGCGCCGATCATCGCGGCGACCAGGACGACAGCGACGAGCACGAGCGCCACGGCCCCGACCCGCTCCCACGAGGAGTCCTTCGCGTACTCGGCGGCCGCCTTGCCCGTCTCACCGGCCTTGGACAGTTCCTCGGTGAACTGCTGGAACTCCACCGACTCCGGGGACAGATAGTTCATCACCGCGCCGGGGGAGAGCTCCTGGCTGTCCTTGCCGGGGAAGTCGAAGGGCACGTCCTCCGGGGCGACCTCGGTCCCGTTCTTCTCCGCCTCCTCCTTCGCTACGGCGTACCGGCAGTAGTCGCCCCCGGGCCCCTTCACCTGGTCGCAGACTTCCTGCTTCTTCTTCGTCTCTTCCGACCCTCCAACGGGCTGGGGCTTGTACTTGCCGGTGACCCACTTGAGGTGGAGGGCGTAGGCCTTGGCGTCCTTCTGCGGGTCGAGGAGCCGCCCGTACTGCACGAGCATGTAGGGCTTGACGATCAGGGCGTTGGTCAGGACGTCCTGGATCGGCTTGGCGATGTCCTTGGCCGTCACGTCCACGTCGAGCTTGGTGTACTCCCGCTGCTCGCAGGCCATAGCAGCTGCCGCGGGCAGGCCGGCACAGGGTCGGTCGGAGCCGTGGGTGTTGAAGTTGTAGGTGTTCACGGTGGTTACGGCGACTTCGGCGGCGGCCTGGTGGACCTGGTTGAGTGGGCCGTCCTTGCCGAGCAGGTAGTCGGGGCGGATCAGCGCGGACGCGGCGAACGCGGCGATCAGCAGCGTCAGCAGGATCTCGCCCAGCCCCCGGGCGGCCTTGCCGCGCATAAACAAGATCAGCCCGAAAACGAACGCCCACCCGAGCAGCAAGCCTTTGAGGCCGAGCGTGTCGACGACGATCCGGTTGTAGGTGTCGGAGAGCTTCTGGGCCGGTCCCAGCAGCAGCTGGAGGAGCGGGAAGGTGAAGACGAACTCGACCAGCCAGCCTGCCAGCCCGACCAGGAGACGCACCACGGCGAACAGGCCGCTGAGGAGGAACGCCCGTACGTTGTCGGCGACGTTCAGAATCGACCCGGGACTGGAGCCCAGCCTGTACCCCTCCAGCGGGGCACCCTCGGACGTGGTGAGGTTCAGCGGGGACAGCAGACCACCCCCGGCTCCGTCCGCGGCGGCGGCGACCTGGGTGTCGACCACGACGAACACGAACGTCAGCAGGCAGATCCACGCAACGTTGCGCAGGGTGCCCACATCACAGCGGACGGGCATCCGCAGGCGGCCCCTCATGCGCCCGCTCCGACCGCGGACTTGACCAGGGTGGGGCGGGCGGTACCGGGGGTGGTGGAGATGCGTTCGCGGATCCGGGCCACGGCCGGAATGACGACCTTGATGCGGCAGGTGTTCTGCCGTGGCGCGCACAGCAGCATCTCGCCCTCCCGCCCCCGCTGCCCGACGGGGGAGAGGTCGGTGGTGACGGTACGCAGGAGAGCCTCGTTGGCGGGGTCCTGGCCGACGAACTTCAGCCCCCTGGCAGCACGTTCGCGGTTGGTGGTGCGGGCGAGCGCCCGGTAGGCGAGCAGCCCCCGGTCCTCGCCGAGCTCCCGTTCGTCGTGCCCGGCCATGAAGATCCCGGCCGCGTGCTTGCGGCCGTCGTGGAGGATCTCGCGCACCAGGGCGGAGCCTTCGGCCGAACCGGTCAGCCAGTAACACTCATCGGTGACGACTGCGCAGAACTGCGAGGTGTCGGCGAATGCGGCCTGCCGGGCGATGGCGGCGATCAGGTAGAGGACGGCCCGCCCGATCAAGGCCTCCAGCGGCTGCTGGCGCAGCACCTCGGGCTGGGCGAACGCCTCCCTCGGCGGCAGAGTGAGCCCGGCTGTGGTGACCACCACCAGGTCCGAACCGGCGGTGTCTGTCAGCGTGAGGGGCGGCAGCGTGGGGTCGAACACCATGCCGGCCAGCGAGTTGCGAGCCACGATCTGCAACAGGTCCGCGAGGGTGGCGGCCGCGTCCCGCCTCGCACTGCCCCCGCTCTCGGCGGTGGCCATTGCCTCCAGGGCGGCCAGCACCCCGGCCATCGACGGCTGCGCGGAAGCGGCGGCCTCCTCGACCGCCCGGTGCAGCACCGACCCGGACGTCGACATCGCTCCGATGCCCAGCTGGAGCGTGAGGTAGGACAGTGCGTAGTGGGCGCCGGTGGCGCCCCCGAAGATCCGCAGCGGGTCGATCGACACAGCCGCGGCGGCCGCGTCCACGATCTGGTGCCGGCCTTCGGCGGCGCCCTGGGCGTAGGCGGCCCACTCGCGGACGGGGGTGCGGTCGATGACGATGGCCCGCCCGCCCCGGTCCACCACCCCGGACTTCAGCAGCTTGAGCAGCACCGACTTCCCCGACCCCAGATCCCCCACCACTCCCAGGGAGGCGGAGGCGTGCTGCGCAGGCGCGTCGGCCGGGTCGATCAACACCGGGCGGGTAGTGCCACAGTCCTGATCGAATCCGACGAGGATCCCGGTCGGGTCGCCGGACTCCCCGCCGGTGAGCGCACCCATCAGCGCCCAGTCCTCCGAGAGGTGGAGCTGCACGAACTCCCGCAGCGTGGCCGGGCGGGCGGTGCCGGGCAGCCCGAGGGTGAAGAGCGTCTCCTGCCGCCCGGTGGGGCGCACCGCCCGGTAGTCGGCCTGCGAAAGCACCGCGGTCAGCGCGCGGGCCCGGGTGTCGCATTGGGCTGGGGTGGCCCCCCACACGGTCAGCACGGTCACCGACTGGACCTCGACCTCCACCGAGGTGCGCGACATCCGCGCGTCCATCTCGCTCAGGTCCCCGACCGCGTCGGGCACTGAGGTCGGCATCCCGGTGACCTGTGCCCCGTACTGGTCGGCCTGCTCGACCAGGTCCTTCTTCTTCTGCTGGATCTTCTTCCGGGCCTGCGCGGCCGAAAGGATCTCCATGTCGACGGTGAAGTCCACCGGGAACGGCAGTGTTTCGAGCTGGGCCAGCAGATCGGCGCTGTCCGCGGTCACGGCCGGGGGCAGCTGGGACAGGACCAGGTGGGCCTGGTAGCCGGTGCCGTCCTCGGTCTCCACCGCCAGCCACCGCCGCGCCAGCGGCGAGCCCGTCCCAGCCGGCCGCCGGGCGAACAGGCCCGCCAGCCCCCGGCGCCCCGGCACGTCGTCCTCGGGGTCGTCGTGTGCGGCGCTGCTGCCGCCCTCCTGTCCGCCCTCGGCGAGCCGCACCTGCCCCAGATCCGCGTATGACGGGGAACGCAGCACCCCGCCGCGCACCCGCCCCCCGTACAGACCGCAGGTCGCAGCCTCGGCGAGGAGCGGCTCGGACTGCCCGCGGTGCAGGGCGTGCTGGACGATCCACACGATTTCCGCCGGGGTTGCCGGACGCAGCTCCAGCGCGGAGCCGATCGCGGCGGCGATCCGGTCGGCCTGCCTCTGGCGCGCCGTCACCTCACTGCGCCGTACCGGGGCGGCCTGCAGCCCGAGTTCGGCGGACACTTCCGCCCACAGGGAGGCGAGGGCGGCCCCAGCCTCGTGCCCGCGGGAGGAGGCATCGAGCGGCACGGCCAGCCAGAGCGTCCGCCGGTGCATCTCCTGCCCGTCCAGCAGATCGAGCGCGGCCTCGGTGGTCTGCGCCCACGGGTGCTGTTGCCCGCCGGGGCCCGGCGGCATGGCCACCCCGTCGATCATCTGGAAGGCGACCTCACCGGGGTCGGTCTGCGCGCACAGCCCGAAGAACCGGGGGGCTCCGGTCAGCGAGCGCACCAGCGAGGTCACCTTGGCCAGAGTTTCCTCACGGACCTGCCCGCTCTGGTAGCGGCCGCCCTCGGAGCTGATGCGCCACAGCGCCCAGGTGGTGCCCTGCACGGACCACAGCAAGTGACCGGCGATGTGCCGGATGGGGACCCTCATGACGAACTCCTGGACGTAAGTGCGGAAGCGGAGGCGGCCAGCCGCTGGTGCAGCGGGGACAGCGGGACGGCCACCGGTGCTGGCTGCGGGGCGGGGGCCCGGCCGCCCGAACGGGGGCGGGGACGGCGGCGCACGGCGGGACGCGGGTGCGGGGGATTCGTGGTCGGGGACGGCCGTCGTCGCGGTACCGGGCGCGGCCGGCCTGCCGGGCGGCGGGAAGCGGCGGGCGGTAGCGCCGCCACGAGCCCCCCGCGGGGGGCGGCCTCGATGACGAAGCCGCCGCGGAGCGTCCGGGGGGCCCGGTCGCGGGCAGCACGCCCGTTGATCCGCCCGGCGCGCGGGCGGGCAAGCAGGCTGGTCCAGCCGAGCAGCGCGGACACCGGCTCGCGGCCCGCTATCCGCGCGCCCCGTACCGCCCAGACCGCGACGACCCAGCCGATGACCGGGATCGGACCCAGCGCGGGGGCCCACCAGTCGATGGTCTTGATCAGGGTGAAGGCACCGAGGAAGGCGACCGTGAGCTGGATCGGCGTGTAAGGGCCGAACGGCAGCTTCCACTCGCCGACCTTGCCGAGCACCCAGGGATGGCGGCGGGCGGCGGTGTAGTTCCGGCCGACCCGCGCCGGTGCCCCGCTCACAGCACCGGCCCCGTGGCCGGGACCGGCCGTACCGCGGCGGCTTTGGTGTTGGTCGGGTTGTTGACCTCGTCCTCGAACTTGTCGGAGAGGGCATTGCGGGAGTCGTAGAGCGCGAGGGCGATCACCATCAGGAGCAGCGCCCCGATGCCGGCCTTCAGCGAGGCACGGCGGATCACGGTGATGACCACGATCACGATCAGTGCGGCCTTGAGGCCCTTGTCGCCCCAGCCGGACAGGGTCGCGATCCACGAGTCGCCGAGCACACCGATCTGCCCTGCCAGAATCAGCTTGGTCACCGGGTGCCCCCGACCGGGGTGAGGCTGCTGGCGGTGACGGCGGAGATCTCCCACCGTCCGGCCCGCGCGGTCAGGGCGAGCCCGTAGTCCAGCGGCCAGGCCCCGCCCGCCGCGTCCTGGGCCCGCACCCGCGCCCGCACCCGCACCTGCGTGCCGTCGGCCGCGACACTCTCCGCGGCCGCGGCCTGCTGGTCGGCGCCGAGCTGCTCCACCTCGACCTTGTGGTAGGCGGCCTGAGGGGCACTCAGCCGCACCCCGGGCACGGCGTAGCGGTCGATCTGCCCGCCGGAGAGATACGCGGTGAGGAACTCACCGACGGTGGTGGCCAGCGACCGCCCGGTGGGGACCGTGACCGGATAGCCGGACTCGGCGGATTCGGCGGCGGGGGCGGGGGCGGCCACCTGGGCGGGCCCGGCGGGCACACCGAAGCGGTCGCCGTCGGCCATCAGGGGCAGGGCGAAGTAGCGCACCGCCCCGGCCTTGTCGGTGGCCGCGACGGTGACCTGCCAGCGGCCCGGCGCGGTCGGGGCGGTATTGATCGCGCTGACTAGCGTGGCCGGAGCGGGTGTGTCCGGCAGGGCGGTGCCCGGGGCCATCGCCTGCACCCGGCGGGAGGCCTCGGACACGGACTTCGTGCTGCTGGCCAGCCAGGAGGACACGAGCAGTTCGGCGTACCCAGACGGGTCGGCCACTGGGGGAGTGGCCACCACGGTGGCCGTCTTCTTCGGGGCGGCTGCCACCGTACGCGGGGCGGGCAGCATGGCCAGGACCAGGGCGGCCGGTCCGGCGGCCAGCGCCACCCAGACGGCCATCCGGCCGGCGGACACCCGGCGCCGGGCGGCACCGAGCGCGGCCGAACCCGCAACGGGCGGGGCCTTCTCGTCGGGTGCAGCGGTACGAGCGGAACGTGGAGACACGGACACTCCCAGGGAGTTGGCAGCGGGGGATGACACCCGCAGACAACCCACCGGGCCTTACCGGTTCGCTGACCGAATCCGCCTGACCACGATCACAGGACGGTTACGTTTTCCCTGGTCAGTGCCATGGTGAGGTCAGCGGCCGACTGACCATGGCACTCACCACGCCCCATTTCGGGGGCGTCACCGAACTGACCACGGAGGCCGGGCGGGGCGGTCACTGACCATGGAACTGACCACGCCGTTCCCCGCACTGACCACGGGACTGACCACGCCGGTGGCCGCACTGACCCACGGGGTGGAGGCTGCGGCGTAGGTGGCCGGTGGCCACCGCGGTCAGGGTGGCCACGGAGTGTTGGCCGGTGGCCGCAGACCGGTGGCCAGTGGCCGGTGACCGCTTCTCTGGCCGGTGGCCACGAGGTCGTGCGGTGGCCACCGGCCGGCCTCACCGCACCGTCGGAGGCGAGTGCCTGCCGCGAGAGGTGGGGGCTTGCGTCGCAGGGAGGGGATGCCGATGCAGCTGCCCTGACCTGAGGGGGCTGCTGTCCGCCGTGCGCGGATGTGCACTGAGGAGGGGGCTGAGTCAGCGACTGCTGGTGTGCTTTTCGCGCTGTGCGCGGGCGGCGCGTACCGCCCGGACCCACTGGGGGAGGGAGCCGCCTTCGCGCTGGGCGAGTTCGCCGGCGGTGCCGCGCCGCCAGCCGCCGATCTCGTCCAGGTAGGCGGCGGCGACGGCAATCCGCCGCTCGGTTTCGTCGTTGGCGCCCCGTGGCGGGTTGGCCGTCTTGCGGGCGCCAGTGGCGATGTTGTTCCCGGTGCGCCGCTTGTCGAAGTCCTGAAGGTCGCCGCGGCGGAAGACGCGCGCCTCCTTGCCGCTGTCGAGGACCTCGGTGCCTGCGGGCTCGGGGAAGTACCCGGGGTTGTCCCGGAGGTACTTGCGGATCACGGCCGGCTCGGCGAAGTGGAAGATTTTGGCGGCCTCGCCGATCGGGATGAGGTCCTCAGGGTGGCCCCGGTAGAGCGCGGGGTCGGTGGGCAGGACCTTCTTCTGCTTCTTCTTCTGGTGTGCGGCGAAGAAGCGCTCGAACTGCTCCTGGTCGAAGTACTCGACCCGGTGGACCGTGGGGCCCTTCTCCGGGAAGCGGGTGGCAGGGTCGGGGTTGTCCAGGCGGTGCTTGTGCCAGTAGCCGACGGTCACCTTGCTGGCGCCGGAGCACTCGGCCATCCAGTCGCGGCTGACCAGGGTGCGGCCGTCGACGACGATTTCGGCGGGGTGGGCGGTCTCTGGCATGGCGGGGGCCTCCGGGGTTCGGGCTGGCGGGCGGTCGCGGTGTGCGAGAGGGGTGTCCGCCGTGTCTAGAATGGCGGCGTTCCTTTCCTTAGGTGGGTTGGAACGCCGATGGCCGGCAGGCGTTCGGCCGGGTTGCCGCCTGGGTCGACACCCCTCGGGGTGCCTCTGCCGGCCATCACCACGACGTACCGCCACTATGGACACTTTTAAGTTTCCACCCATTGGGTGAGGGGTGTCAACCGCCGGCGGCGAAATCGCCGGGCTGGCACCCGGCAGAGCCCCGGGCCTCTGACTCGCTGTACCCCGCCCCTGAGGGCAGGGGCCTCGCCGCTAGAACAGCGTCTCCGGCACCCACCCGGGCGCGTCATCCTGGCGGGTGTCCCGGGCCACGGCCGCCGCCGTCCGTCCGCCCTCCGGAGGGGTCGCCGTCGGCGTATTCGCCGTGCGCTTCGGACGCGGCGGGCGGGTCCGGCCGGGGGAGGGTTCTTTCGGGCAGGGGCAGCGGCACCACCAGACACACGGTGCACCGTCGGCGCGCAGGAGGAGCGGAGCGACGGCCTGCCCTCGCTGGTTGTGCACCCAGTCAATGTTCCCGTCCACGTGCGGGCCGCCCTCCTGGCGGTGCACGCACCACTCGCAGCGGCCGGCGAAGCAGTTCCAGCAGGTTCCCCGTTCGCAGGTGCTCCACCGCCAGAACCCGAACGGATACCTTCGGTCGATCTCCACGAGGTGCTCGGGCCAGACCCGCCTGCGTACCCATTCCCCTTCCGGCTCGGTCATCGGGGACGGGTTGGGCACCGGGTCGGTGATGCCCATGATCAGTGCACCGTGCAGGTTCAGCACGGTGCCGGCACGCCGGGGCAGTACCCGCCCTCGTCCTCCCACTGCTCCCGTGCGTCACGCCGGGCCCGTTCTTCCTGCTCGGCCAGGGTCACCGGCCGCTGGTACAGGCGTAGCGCGATGGAGTCGAGCGGGGGCAAGCGGCGGGCCGCCGCCTTCTTCTCCTCGCCGTTCATCCAGCGTTTCGCCGAACGGGCGTAGCGGGCCTCGTACGCCGACCGGTCGTTCTCGTACAGGCCTGCGGGGTGCAGTCGGACCAGCGCCAGGGCGCGTTCGCCCATCGGGCTGAGTGTCAGCTGGCGGACCCCGTCGCGGCCGACGGCGACCAGGAACCGGGCGGCGTGCAGAGCGAGGGTCCGATCCCGGCTGACCGGGCGCCCGCCGGCCCAGACGCCGGGCCGGGGGGCCTGCCGGGCCCGGCCGTCGTACCAGTACAGGCGGCCGGTCGCGGCTGCTTCCAGTACCCGCAGGTGGCCGCCCGTCCAGCCGAGCGCGCACACGTATTCCTCGGCCAGGTAGCGGTTGTGGGCGTCCTTGTCGCGGTTGTCGATGTCCATGCCGGTGGCCGCGCGTGCCTGCGCCTCTTCCCGGACCTCCTCCGCGCGCGCGGCGCTTTCCCGTCGCGCGTGCCTGCGCCTCTTCCCGGACCTCCTCCGCGCGCGCGGCGCTTTCCCGTTGGGCGTGCCAGGCTTGCTCCTCGGCGGTGGCGGGGCGCTCCAGGCAGGTGCGCAGCACCTTCGCCGTCGTCCCGGTGCCTGCTGCGGCCTGGGCACGGACCGCGGCTTCGACGGCGAGCTCGGCGTACCTGGTGAGCTGCCGTTCGGTCGCGTCGCCGGATTCGTCCTGGGCCCACCGTGCGTACCGCTCGGCCTGGCACGCTTCCGTGTGGGCGACGTGCATGGCTTCTTCCAGCCGGGCGGCCTGCCCGGAGCCGGCACCGCATACCGCGTGCATGGCGGACTCGGCGGCGGCGACGGCGAGCACGGCGGCCTGCCGGGCCGCCTCGACGGCGACCGCCTGGGGCGTGCTGTCGGGGTGAACACGGTGGTCGGGATGGTTGTCGGGCATGGGGATTCCCCTGAGGGCTGAGGGCTGAGGGCTGAGGGCTGAGGTGTGCGGGGTGAGGGGGCGGCCGGTGGGGGCGGGGCGGTATCCGCCTCGCCCCCCCGGCTGCTCAGGGCTTCATGCGTGCAGCGGGCGGCGGGCCCGACGGCCCACCGGGCTGTACGAGGGGGCTGGCCTGGAGGGTTCAGAACCAGCCGCGTTCGGCGTTGTACTGGGCGATGCCGCGCCGCCCGAACGCGACGTGCACGGCCGAGGTTTCGTCCAGCGCAGCCACGGTCACGCTGACCATGCCCGTCCAGTCCCGGCGCGCGGACGTGTGGAAGCCTTCCGTGTTCTCGCGCGGCACCACGCCGCACCAGTGGTGGCGCAGGTTGCTGGTGTCCAGGACGACCAGAAAGGGCTGGAAGTCGGTGATGCTGTGCGGGCGGGTGGGCCGAAGCGTGGTGTCGGTGAGCTGAGCGCGGGCGTCAGCGAGGAACTTCGTCACGAACTCGCGGGCCTGCCAGGAGCTGCTGCTGGCGTTTCCGGAGCGGTTCCAGGCGGCTTCCATCTCCTGGTCCGTGCCGAACTCCATGGGGCCGTACAGGCTGATGATCTTGCGGGCCCAGGCATCCTTCCGTTCCGCGCGCATGTCAGCGTGGCAAGCGGCCAGGGCGACGGCAGCGACGGGCCGGTGCAGGACGGCGGCCGCGCACCTCGGACCGAAGTGCACCGCCGGGCCGCTCGCGTCCCCGAGCAGGTCCAGGGGTGCCAGGGCGACGGTGTGTTCCAGGTTTTCGTGTCCGCAACACGCGCACGTGGTGCGGTGGTGGGCGGTGCCCTTCACCGTCCACCGAGGGAAGTGGGCGGTCAGGGCGGGGTGTGAGCCGGTCATGGTGGTGCTCCTGGTGGGTCGGACCCCGGTTGCCGCCGGGGGAAGAGGGCAAGAACTGCGTGCTCGGCCGCTGGGCCGGTCGGCCGGGGCGGTGGGCCCCGGGACGACCCGGGGGGGGGGGGGCGGTCAGGCGGGTGGTGCGTGCGGGCGCGGCGCCGTCACTGGTCGTCGTCGGCCGTGGTGTGCAGGTCGATGACCAGGGTCGTGCCGTGCGGGCCGTGGACCTCCAGCACCGGCGGCCACGCGTCCGTGCCGTACGTGGTGAGCTGTTCGTATGCGAGCTGTGCCGCTTCCTGCGGGCTGACCGTCTCGAAGTCGCAGCGCCACGTCACCCAGTAGGTGGCCGGGGGACCGGTAGGGGGCGTTTCGGGATCGTGCATGGGATGCCTCCTGTTCAAGGGGGACGGGCACGGAGTGTGCCCGGCCGGGGCGGGTCAGCGGGAGCGGTTGCCGGGCAGCTTGCCGACGGCGGTGGCGACGCCCAGGCGCCACCACTGGGCGCGCTCGGAGGCCCAGTCGGCGCGGACGAACTCCGGTACGGCAAAGCCCAGATGAGTGCGCGGCGAGCGAGGGTGGGGGTCCGCCGGGGCGGGCTCGGGCTCGGGGGCGGGGGCGGTAATGATGCGGGCGGCCTCGGCGGTGTCGACGGCAACACCGTGCTCGTGTCCGCAAGGGCCCATCAGGCCCCACACGGGCTGTCCGCTGTGCCGCGCGAGGTAAGTGATCTGCCATTGGGTGCCGTCGGGGCCGGTAGCGGTGTGGGTGGCGCGGGGGCCGGGCTTCAGCCGGCCGACTCCGGCGTCGCCGAGCGCGGCGGCGAGTTCCTGGAGGAAAACGGGCGGGGTGGTGCGGGGCAGGACGCCCATGGGTTTCTCCTCTCCGGTGCCCCGGCCGGGGCACCGGTTCCAAGGGGGCGTGCCCGGCCAGCGGCGCGGGCCGCCCCCGGCCCAGCGGGTCAGTGGCGGATCTTGGTGCGGACGGCGGCGGCGCGGGCCATCACGAGGTCGGCGCGGGAGGCCTGGGTGAGCTTGCGCATCCAGGTCACGGTGGCCTCGGCCAGATCCCGCAGTTCCCGGACGCCGCCCGTCCGGCACTCCCGCGCGCGGCTGGCGAGCCGCTGGTGCTCGGCGGTGATCTCGTTCTCGGTGTGCACGAGCGCGGCGTGGCAGCCACGGAAGGTCTCGGTGCGGGTGAATCCGCACCGGCCGGGCTCCATCTGGTGCACGACCAGGGAGACGCCGGGCCAGCCCATCGAGGTGGCCGGGGTGAGGGCGATGTCGATCAGGCACGTGACGCTGCTGTCGTGCAGCGGGGCGTGGAGGTAGGGGCGGGCGGGGCTCGGCACGGCGGTGCGGCTGCGTGATTCCAGGTGCGCGGTGAAGTCCTCGGGGCGGGGGTTGTCGCCGGTGCGGTGCAGGCGGTTGAGGTACGCCGCGATGCCGGGGAGCTGCCAGGCGGGCACCCCGAAGGGGGCTGCGGGCATGGCGTGCGACGTGATGGTGGTCCCGGTGCGGTCGGCGGGCACGATGGTCGCCTGGACCACGCACAGGAACGGCTTCTGGGGGTTGAGCACGGGAGGTTCCTTTCACGGCACCAAAGGGGTGCGCGTGCTGGTGGGTTGGGGAGAGGTTGCCGCCTCTCCTTGCTACAGTTGTAAGTCTACACTCATTGGGGGGGGAGGCAACTCCGTCCCCTCCCTCCCGGGCCGCCAGGAGCGGCCCCGGGGTCAGCCCGCGATCCGCAGATCCGGGCGTACAGCGGGCGCCGGCGTGGGCTCGCCGCCGTCCGGGTCGGGATCGAACCCGGTCCCGGTGCGCGGGTCGCTGCGCCGGGGCGGCCGGATGTCCCCCGAGGGGAAGTTCAGCGGCCAGATGAATGTCGAGGGGTCCTCGATGTGGTGGACCATGTGGGCGAGCGACTCGTACCCGGCGAACAGCGGGTGGATCAGCACCCGGCCGCGCCGGGTGCGGGCCTCGATCAGTCCCGTGTCCCGCAACTCGCTCATCGCCCGGGAGACCGCGCTCTGCGTGGTGTCCAGCCGCGCAGCCAGATCGGTCTGCCACACCCGCACCTCCCCGCCCGGCACCTGGCGTGCGGTGAGCACGTCGAAGATGTCCCGCGCGGTGGGGGTGAGCGCCGCGTTCGGCAGCTGCTCGAATGCGGCGGGGTTGTGGAAGCCGGGAATCGGCCCGCTCATCTCAAGACCTCTTCTCGGGCAGGGGGATGACGATCTGGTGCCTGGTCAGTGTCGCGCTTCCCAGCCTCGCCAGCAGCAACGCGTGCTTGCGGCTGCTGAACCGGTAGGCGTAGGCGGGGTTGAGCTGGTAGCGGCCGTTGCGCACCTTCCACAGAAAGTGATGACACGACAGCTGGGCCAGGGCCCGCTGGATCTTGGTCTGGCTGCATCCGAAGTACCGGGCCAGGGACGTCTGGGTGACCGCGACGATGCCGTGCTCGTCGTGGGTGACCGCCATGTGGTCCAGGAGGTCGCGCGCCATCACCGACAGGCCAAAGCGCCACAGGTTCAGCTGGAGCTCCTGCGAGACGTTCAGGTGCAGCCCGCCCTGGAACCCGTAGGGCTTCGGCGGTGGCGAGAACTGCACCGAACCGCCGTGGCGGCTGATCCGTTCCAGGGTCTCGACCAGGCTGCGCTCGGCAGGCTCGTCCCACCCGGCGGACACCGGTGCCAACGGACGCTCAACGGAGCGCGGTCGTGCTGGCTGTACCACGGTGACCTGCTCTTTCTCTGAAAAGCAAACGCGTAATATAGCGTCCAAGCTATTTTTTGCGGGCTTTTATGCGCGTGATGACGCCGTATTTGACGGGCGAGATTTATTCGGGCAGAGCGCATAAATCTCTGACGGTCGCAGCACCGGTCTGTGCGTGCAGGTGAATAAAACGGCCGCAAACATGCAGGTCAGAGGGCTGCCGCTATCTCTTAAAGTGGCCGGGGTAGCGGGCCGGGCCGGGGCGGGGTTCCCCCTGGCCGTCCGCGCTTTTCCGGCGGGCCATGGGGGCCCGGGAGGCGAAAAGGCTGGCAGCGGGGCCGGGGACGGTGGTGGGTGCGGGTGGTCCCCGTCCACGCCCGACCGCGTGCCGCGCCGTGCCCCCCGTCCCTTCGTTGGGCGCGGGCAGCGAAGGCGGTGGGAAGGTTCGCCCGTCCGTCACGCGCGGGCCGTCGGCTGGGGCGCTGCCCCGCCAGCAGCACGCGGAGTGCTGCCGTGCGCGGGCAGGACGGGGGAAGCGGGGACATGGCGGACTCCTCGGTGGTCGGCGGCCGGTGACGGGTGCTCAGTGAACGCACCCGGGTTGACCGGTTCGCTGACCACGCAGGGGTGACCACGATTACGAGACGGACACGACTGCGTGGTCAGTCACGTGGTCAGTGCCCGGGGGCGGGTCAGGCCTGGCGGCGTACTACCGACCGCCCCCGGAATCCGCGGGGGCCGTAGCGGTGGTTGGCCCCGGTGTAGTGGCGGGCGGCGGGTCGGTGCCCACTCACGGCTTCCTCTCCCCGGCCGGTGCCAGGGCGCGGCAGACCGCTTCGGCCTGATCGGGGGTCAGGTAGTCCAGCTCCATGCGGACGCTCTCGCCGTCGTGGCGCACCGTGGCGCTGATCTGCGGCCGGCCCCGGCCGTACGAGTAGCTCGTGACGGTGACGTGGTCGCGCTCCCGGTAGGCCTCCGAGACGTAGGCGCCGGGCAGGATGTCCCGCAGGCGTTCGGCCACGGCATCGCGGGCGTCCATCTCGCGGGCGTAGCGGGCCCGGTCGTCGGCCAGTGCGGTCAGGGCGGACTCGTAGAGGGGGAGCATCCGCCGCCGCAGGTGGGATGCGAGGTGGTACGGCACCCGGCGGGCGGGCAGATCGGCGGCGATGGTGATCTTCGGGGCGTCGGCGCTGTAGAGCAGCCGCCGGTCCGCGCTGGTGTCCAGGTGCCCGTACGCCAGGATGCGCGCCCCCTCGCCGGTCAGCCGGATGCGGTAGGAGTCACCTCCCTTGCGGGGGGCGGTCAGCAGGACGGCACCGGGCCGCGCCGCCGGTTCCTCGGGGGCGGCCTTCCAGCCGCGTCCCAGCAGAGCGGCGGTGCGCCGCGCGGTGGTGAGCAGAGGGGGTTTCATCGGGGGCCTTCCAGGTCCTCGGGGCACCTCGGCCGGGGGCAGTCTGTGCGCCCCCGGCCCAGGTGCGGTGCGCCGGTGGTTACTGCGTGCGGTACGCGGAAATCAGCGCGCGGACCCGGTCTTTGCCGATGCAGCCGCCCGCGTGCCGGTGGGGGGAGGGCGGGTTGCCGTTGCGGCCCCGGTGGTGGGACCAGTACCGGATGCCGGACCACCCGCAGAGCATGCACCGCAGGCACCACCCGTTGTCACTGCCGGGGAAGCCGGTGCACACCGGGCGCCAGAAGTGCTCGGCCAGACCGGCGAACGCCGTGCGGGCGTTGGCCCGGTTGGTCGGGGTGTCCGGCATCCGGGGGTGCAGCAGGGGGAGTTCACCGAGGATCTCCCTCGGTGCGCCGGTGCTCAGCAGTTCCTTCAGCGGGACCGGGGTGATCTGTCCGGCGCGGTACTGCGTCAGGAGGTGGGTGGCGGCCATGGCGATCCCCTTGGTGCCCGTGGGCGGGCGGCGGAGATTGGTCTCCTGTCCGCCGGAGAGGACGAGCCAGTCACGATGCCACCGGAACGCCTGCCCGAGCACAAGGTCCTTTCCGTCTTCGGTGATGATCACGGGCTGGCGGCACTCGAAATCGGGTTTCCCGATGCGGTAGGGGAGGGGAGTGCTCAGGGTGGTGCTGGTGTTCATGGACATGCTCCCGGTGGGTTGGTGTCAGAGGGGTTGCCGCCCCTCAGTAGATACAGTTGTAAGTCTACTCCCATGCGTGGGGTTGTCAACTCCCGCACTGGTCAGCGAACCGGACCAGCCGCTGCCCGGCGGCGTCGGCCGCGGTGAGAACCGCGTCCAGGTACAGGCCCTTCATCACTCGGGCGGGCAGGCCCTGGCTGCGGTGCCTCCAGTAGGCCATGGCCATCCGGCCCGCAGGCGAGATCCACACCTCGCCGGTGTGCGGAAGCTGCGACAACCAGCCCCGGGCCAGGAAAATCGCGGTTTGCGTGCGCGGGATCCGGAAGAAGCCCGCGCCGATCCCGCACGGGGGGCCGGTGCTGTCCCGCAGGAGCCGGGCGGCCTTCTCGCCTCGACCAGCCGCAGGTCGTCCAACTGCCGCCGCGTGAGCCCCTTCGGGTGGACCACGGGGCGAGCTCCACGCCCGCCGGCTCCCGCGCGGGGAGATCCGGACGGCGCCGTACTGCGCCACGTGGAAGCCGCGGCGCCTGGCGGCCGACCGCCGGACAAGACAGTCGGCCTCCATACCGGTCACGTAACCCGCGGACCACGTGCGGTCCGACGACACCGTCTCCTTGAACGCGGCCGGGGCCATGCCGCCGGGCAGATGGGGGCGGGGAGTCAGGATCCCGCCCGGGGGTCAGCTGTTCCGGTCCTGCCGGGCGTAGTTGTGGCAGTCGTCGCTGGCGGGGAACTCGGTCGGCCCGGCAACCGGCGCGCACACCCACGATTCCACCGGGCCGGGCGTGGCCTGCTGGCCACTCAGCCACCGATAGACGTCCGGCTGCACCTCGAAGAACGTGCCTTCCTCATCCTCGGCGTAGAACTCGGAGTCGCCGCCCGCCCCGTCCTCGTCCCAGTAGTTCCACACGCAGACCAGGCAGGGGCCGCCCGCGTCGTGGATCCGGCCGAACACGGCCCGGATGTCCTCGGCGGTGTAGCCGTCCGCGAACCGGCTGTGCAGATCGGTGAGTTCGGCCAGCACCTCGCGGGGACCTTCCGGATCCGGGGTGCCCGGGGAGCCGACCGCTTCCAGGGCCTCGGGGCTGCTGTCCGGGTGCAGTGTGAGCGTGCTGCCGACCTCTTTGCTGAACTCGCCGAGCAACTCGTCCAGGGCGGCGCGGGCGTTGGCGGCGAACACGGGGTGGACCGCGCCGAAAGCACCCTCGGCCGTGTCCCACAGCTTGTTGTAGAGCGCGCCCTCCTCCTCGGGGTCGGTGGGCGCGGCACGGACTCCCCACAACGTGAACGCGCGAGTGCCGATCCGGCCGCTGAGGAAGAACAGGCGGCGCTCGGTGACAGGGGGGTTGCTGATCACGGGATTCTCCTGGGCTGAACGAGGGGGGCGGTGATCCGGCGCGCTCCCGGTGCGGGCCGTGCCGGATCCCGCCCCCTCCGGGCGGGCTGGGGGGGACTATGCGAGGTAGGTCCGGCATTCATCGACCGTGAACGGGGTACGGGTGGTGAGCGGGAAGACGATGCAGGCGCGGGGGTCCGGCTGTGCGTTCCGGGCGTCCTCGGCGTCGGCGTACAGCTGTCCGTCGCTGCGGCCGTCCGCGATCCGCACCGCCACCCACCCCAGCACCGAGCCGCCGCGCCATTGGCGCGGAGCGCTCTTCAGGTGGCGGCTGACAGCCTCGGCCATCCGTTCCGCTGCCTGGGTCCGCGCGTGGTCCTGCCGGGCCATGGCGGCGGCCTGGCCACGGCTGGCGGCCGTGTAGCAGTGCATCCTCAGCGGCTGGTACGTGAGGTAGAAGTTCGCCAGCTTGGACAGTTGGGCTGCGCGGGCGGCCTCGGTGCCGTGGTCCGTCTCGCGCTCGACGTGCACCACACGGAACCCCTCCTGGAAGAGGTCCGCCTCGACGGGGCGCCGGTCGTCGGTCACGACGAGATACCTCGCGCGGCGCTTGAGGAGATCCGGACGGTACTCCCGGAGCCTCTCCAGGGCCACGGGGTTGCTCTCCGGGTGCAGTGTGACCGGGGTCCCGGACTCGTTGCTGAGCGTGGTCAGGTAGTGGTTCACGGCCTCGCAGGCGGTGGCGGCGTGCTCGGTGACCAGCATGCTGCACTGCTCGGTGGCGTAGTGGGCCAGGTCATCGAAGAGTGTGCCGCTCTCCTGGGCGTCCTCGGGGGCTGCGCAGACGTACCAGAGGGTGAACGTGTTGACGTTTGCCTGCCCGAGAATGAAGAACTCCCGGACGGCGGGCGTGTTCTGCATGGGTTGCTCCTGTGCTGGGGGGGCGACGGTTAGGCGGTGCGCTGCGGCGGGATGTGGGGGCCGTCGACGGGGCGGCGGGGGCCGGGGACGGGGCGGCGGGGGATGACCGGCTCGTTGTCGGGGTGGTGCGGCATGGTGGTGCTCCTTGTGGTGGGTCGGGTGCGGATTGCCGTCCGCGCGGTCAGGGGGACCGGTGGGGGCCGGGGGTTTACACCCTCACCGGGCGTCTCTGCTGCGGGCCTAGTACCAGTGGCTGGAGTTGTTGCGGCGACGGACCAGCGTCCTTCCGGACTTGCCGGGGACGGCGTAGGGGTACTCGACCCACGCCCCGGCCCGGTAGGTCGCCAGCACGGTGCCGGGGCCGACGCTGGTGACGTGCTGGACGGTGAGGGTGTCTCCCGTGCGCAGACCAAGGAAGTCAGGGGTGGCCACCCGGGCGCCGGTGCTCCACCACCAGCGGAACGCCTTGGGCTCGCGGGGCGCGGCCGGCATCGGTTCGAAAAGGTCGCCGGGCCGGTAGTCGTAGACGTAGCGGTCGTCCAGGGCATAGGCGGTCTCGGCGAGCGTGGGGCTGTAGAGGTGTCCGCGGTCGAATGCCGCCGGGACGCTCGAAAGGGGGTACTCGGACATGGTTCTCCTGAAAGGGGGCTGGGGCTGGGGGTGGGGCCGCCGGGGCCGGTGGGGCCGGTGGGGCCCGCCCCGTCTGGCGGCGGGGCGGGAAGCGGGTCAGGCGGGGAGCTGGTCCGGGGTGATCTGCCGCTGGGAGATCACCACTCGGACGTCCCGCACCCGAAGCGTGGCCGGGTCGGGGTACCGGCTGGCGCCGATGAGGCGGGGCCCGGCGGGGTGGCGTTCGCGCACGTCCGCGACCCAGGCAAGGAAGCTCCGTACGCGGTCGCCGGTGGGCAGGACCGGGGGCCCGTAGTCCGCGCACCGGAAGTAGCGGCGGACCTCGTGGGCCGTGGCGGGGAGCGGGGGCAGGGGGGTCGGCTCGCCGGGTCCGGGGAGGTCCGTGACCGTGATCGGGCTTTCCGTCCTGGTCATGAGGTGCTCGGTGAGGGTGACGTCGGCCCGTCCCTGCGCGGTCATGGCCGCGTGGTGGCGGCGGACCACCGCCGGGGTGGTCAGGGGCTTGCCGGTGTGTGTTCCGGGGCGGGTGCGGTAGGAAACCGTCCAGTACCGCAGCTGTCGCTTCTGCATGGGGTTCCGATCTGTGGTGGGTTGGTGCCGGGGGGAAGGGTTGCCGCCCCTCCCGACCCGACAGTTGTAAGTTTACTCTTATGATGTGGGGTGTCAACCCCACCGATCCTCCGGCGTGTTGCCCACGGCCGGTCGGCCGTCCGGCCGTGGGCTCAGAACCAGTCTTTGAACCTGACCGGAGCGCGCCGTCAGCGGAGGTCGTGGCTGCGGCGCACGCGGGACACCCGCACCCCGCGCACCCGTGAGACGCGGAACGGCTGGCCGCACGCCATGCAATTCGCCGCGTCGTGGGCGTTGTTGGTGTTGCATGCCGAACAGCGTCGAATCTTGGTTGACATGGTGGTTTCTCCAAAAGAAGCGTGGTTCAAAGGCGGGTTCTCAGAAGGCGTAGGACGCGCGCTCTGCCTGGTACTGGGTGAGCCGATAGCGCAAGTGGGCCACGTCCTTGGCCGATTCCTCGTCCAGCGCGTACACGGTGACGATGTACCGCGACCGCCACCGGGGATCCCGGCGCACCGACTGGTGGAACTCCTCTGCTCCCTCGCCCGGCACGGCGCACGACATGTACATGCGCGATGCATCTCGCTCCGTGACGACGACAAAGGGGCGGAAGTCGGCGACGGTGTGGGGCCGGACGGGCCCGAGCGTCGTGTCCGTGAGCTGCGCCCTGGCCTCTGTTAGGAACGTCTCCAGCTCCTCACGTGGGCTCCGCCCGGTGAAATTGGGGTTGCGGCTGTACCAGGCAGCTGCCATTTCACGGGGCGTGGCGAACTCGTACGGCCCGTACACGCTGATGATCACTTGCGCCCACCGGTCGCGCGACAGCGACTCGTACCGGGCGGCGCTGGCGGCGTTGGCGACGAACGTGGTCGTGCGCTTCATGGCGGCGGCGGCGCACGCGGTGCCGTAGTAAACGGCGTCGCCGTCCTCGTTCCCGTCCTCGTCCAGGGGGATCAGGGCAACGGTGCGCTTGAGGTTCTGGCGGCTGCAACAGTCGCACGTGGTGCAGTCGTCCGTCACTCCTTTGATGACCCAACGGGGCAGGGACGGGCGGGGCTGGGTGGTGTTCACGTCGTACTCCTTGAGGCGGGCTGGTGGCACCGGGCCGGTGCGCGGCGGGGCGGCCGGCCCACCCGCGAGGGTGGGCCGACTGCGCGGGCCGGGGGCGCTGCGCGCGGGCAGCGCCCCCGAGGGGCCGCTACTCCTCCGGCGGGCTGTCCTCCTGAGCCTCGGTCGGCGGCTCGTCCGTGAGGGGAGCGCCGTCCGGGGCGGCCGCCTCCGGCTCCTCGGTCCCCTCGGCCTCGCCGTCGTCGGGCTCGGTCACCCTCTTCTCCCCGTCGGGGTCGAAGGGGACGTTGTCGACGATGGCCTTCTCTACGGGCGCCAGGGTGTAGCCGATGGTGGAGAGGTAGGAGAGGTAGACCCGTGCGCCGTCCCTGATCTCCTCGGTGTCCCAAGAGGGCTTGTCCATCCGCCACGTCTGGACCTGGTCGAGGCGCTTCTCGTAGCTGGCGGCCAGCACGGCGAAGTTCATCAGCGCGAGCTTGCCTTGCGTGGCCCCTGCCGGGACCCATTTGGCGCGCTCCTTGGACTTCACGCTCTTGTTCTCCCCCAGGAACTCGGCCAGCAACGCCACCCGGGGGATGTCCCCGGCCCACTTCTCCACCTCGGGCGGGCAGATGAACAGCTGTTCCGTGACCCAACCGGGCAGCGACTTGGGGGCGAGCTTGCGTTGCAAGAACTCCTTGACCCATGCGCGCCGCGTCTTCAGCGCTGCCCGGTAGGCCTTGTTGCCCGCGAGCTTCACCGAGTGGGCCATGCCGTCCGGCTTCGGCTTGACGGGCACCGGTGCCGGGGCAGGGGCGGCCGTGCCGTGTCCGTCGTCCTGGTCCTCCTCCCGGTCCTCGTCATCCTCCTGGACCTGGGGCGCCCGGGGCGCGAACTCCTCCTCGACGTCGTCGGTGGCCTCCTCGGTCTCCTCGCCGTGGGGGTGGTCAAGGTGGCCGTTGCCCTCGGGGTCGGTACACCCGGCGTACAGCTCATCGGGGGTGTCACTTGCCTCGTCCCAGGAAACGGCGTGCCCGGGGCATGTGGCGTGGCAGTCCTCGGTGAGCTGGTTGCCTTCCTTGTCCCAGAGGAATTCCAGCGGTTCCAGCTCCACCCCCGGCCCCTCCAGCTCTTCCGGCTCAATCAGCCGGATACCGACCGTGGCCAGTTCGCTGCGCACCACGTTGCGGGCGTCGCGCTCCTCGCGGGCGCTGCGCTCGGTCGTCACCTGGTGCTGAAAAAGTCCCTTGCCGTGCGCGTCCAGCAACCGCGCCACGGCGTCGGGGTCGTCGTCGAACTCTCCGAGCACGGACAGGACGGCAAGATCCAGTTCGTAGGCGTCGGACTCCGCCAGCGCCTCACGGGTGCGGTCGCCGACCGTGCGGGCGGTCGCGAGGGACTGCGCGACCTGTTCGGCGCTGCGGCCGGAGCGGCGGGCTACGACTGCTTCGGTCATGCCCGCCTCGGCGGCCAGGAAGAGCGCGTCTGCCTCCTCCAGTGCACTCAGCGGCCTGCGGCCCTCCTCGGCGTTCTCGACGATCATTTCGATGTACTGCATGCCCGCCGTACGCTGCGCGGGATCGACGACGTACACGGGTACTTCGGTGAGTTCGGCGGCGCAGGCGGCGGCGAGTCGGCGCTTGCCCTGGATGACGTCGTAGACGTCGGGGGCGTCTGCGGCGGGCTCCACCACGAGAGGGGCGATCACCCCGATCTCGCGGACGCTGTTGACCAACCATCCGTCGTCGATCTGCAAGTGGTGCCGGATGTTGTGCTCAGTGCGCAGTGCCGTGAGCGGAAGGGTCATGCGGGCCACCGGCGCGGCCGGTGCGGTCTTCTTCGGCATGTGGTTCCTGTTTCTGGTGGGTTGGTGCCGGAGGGGTTGCCGCCCCTCCATTCTTGCAGTTGTAAGTTTACTCTCAACCGGGTTGGTGTCAACTCCTCCCTACCGGGGATCGACCACGGTCACCGTGGCGTTGTCCCGCGTCGGCCCCTTCGCCTGCGCCGCCCGGAGCAACGCACGCGCCGCAGACTGCGGCCCCGGACAGTTCATCCCCAACCACAGATCCCCCGACGTCACTGCCTGGTACAGCCCATCCGTGCACAAGACGAGCCGATCGACCGGCCCCAGCACCCGCACGGAAGCGGCCAGCTGGGATCCCAGAACGGTGCGCGTCACGATGTGGTCGTACCCCGCAGCCAACTCCCGCGAGAACTCGTCAGCCGAACCGCGCATCCGCTGACCCTCGGTGTGGTCCTCGGTCACCTGCTCCACCCGGCCCCCGCGCAGCACATAGGCCCGGCAGTCCCCCACCCACCCGATGTCCCAACCCCCGCCCGACCGCTCACTCATCGGAACAGCCACCACCAACACGCAGTCCCCCGGCCGGTACCGGCCCTCAGCCTCCGCCCGGAGCGTCGCACGGGCGGCGTGCACACCACACACAGACCCACCCCGCACAGCAGCACGCACGGCGCTCCGGGCGGCGAACTCGGCTGCCTCCGCAGCATCGACGTCATCGCCGATCCCATCGGCAACCGCCCAAGCACGCGTACCCGTCACCGGGTTGCGCTGCCAATCGGCGGCATCCGCCATTTCATACCGGCGCCCTCGGGCGGCCACCGTGGAACCTGTCCAGCGCATCACAGAACTTCTCCTCACGAAACGGGGGGCGGTGTGGGCGCAGCACGGCGCGCGCCCCTCTTTTTGTTCTTGCGCGCGCTCTGCTCCGCAGAGACGACGCGCCGCCACTACGTGGCGGGATAGCGCAACACTCCGTGCTGCGGGCCCCGGGGGCAGTTGGCGTACCTTGCGCGCCGATCGCTCCGCGATCGTCCCGCAGACGGGCGCTCCGCAACCGGGCCGGTTGCGCCCTGCTCCGCAGGCCCCGGGGGCCGGTCCAAGACTGTCTGCGTCCCGGACCGGCCTTCCATACCGGGCGGCTTTACCAATCGCCGTCGAACACCGGCTCTTCGTCCTCGACGAGACACGCCATGGCCTGTTCATCCGTTCCCCCGGGCGGGATGAACGTACAACCGGGGCTGCCGTCATCCTTCGGGCACGTGAACTTGCCGTTCTCGCACGTGTGGAAATTATGCATGGTGCGTGGCTCCAATCCGGGTGCTAGGACAACGGGCCCGGCAGCGCGGGGAAAATGGATTCGGCGTGGTCGGGCTCAAGGGCGTGCCACTTCCTCGCGTTGAACGGGGCGGAAAGTGGGGTGTCACTGCCCCACACACCCTGGGCGTGATTCCACCAGTAACCCCAGAAGGTAAGCCCCGGGAAGATACCGCTTGCCGGTTCCCTGGATTCACGGACAAAGAAGAACCTGCTACCGATGGCAAGCACCTGCCCGCCGGAAACCTCGTACGTCTCAAGCTCCATGCCAATTCCCTTCCCAATGTGGTGGGTTGAGGCTCTGTGGCCTTGCCGGACCGCAGAACCCTGAAATGAGGAGGGAGGAAGAGAGACCCCCTCCTCAAACCAGAGTTCTACCGCCCATGGATTTCGGCGATAAGAAGAGTGCGCCGCATGGCGCGGTTAGTGGTTTTCAGCAACCACCCTCCGGCCCCTCCTGCGGCCTCAGCCTCAGGATCTCCGCGATCAATGCGGCTGAGAAATTCCAGCTGTAGCGCGTCCAGGGCCGATTCCCGCGTGAAACTGGCCATGAAGAATTCGACGGGAAAACCGGTCTTCGCTGCACAGGCCTTTGCGCACGTCGCGATGACCAATCCGAGCAAATGACCCATGCGCTCGCCGTCCTCGGGGGTAAGCGGGGTGCTGTAGCAGTAAGGCTCGACCATGGAAGGGACCTCGTTCCTGGTGGGTTGGGCGCCCTTCCCGCCTTGCCGGACGGGAAGGGCACCGATAGCGATGGACGGACCGGTAGGGGATATCCGGCCCCAAGTGCGCCTAGTAGCCGTGGGAGGGAATGCGGTCGATTTCCTCCGCCGGGGCGGGCTCGAAGGAAAGGTCCCGCTCGGCCACAAACAACCCGTGAACCCTGACCTCCTCTACCTCCGGGAGGGAGAACATGCCCCACTCACCATCGGTGATGTGGACCCACCCGAAAGCCAATCCGCTTTCCGGGTCCAACTCGGCCACGTACCAATCACAACCGCCAACGAAGTAGTGCGCATGGAGAACCTTTTCCGCCAGCGACACATCCTCACTCGCGTACAGTGCGGGAATGCTCGCCAGGACACTTTCCGGGGGGTAGAAGTCGTGGCCCCGACGCGCGCGGTTCTTTTCTGCAGGAAGTACCATTCTCGTGTTCCTTTTCAGGCCGGATACCCGGACTTTGGTGGGTTGGCCCTGCCGGGAGGGTGGTTGCCGCCACCCTCCCGGCAGTGAACGAGTTACGCCTCAGGCGGGGAGAGTGAAAATCCTGCCGCGTAGGTAACACCGTCCTCCGGCGGGACGAACTCCCCTGTCACTGCGTCCGTGGTGTAAGCCGAATAGGTTACAGACTCGCTCACCGGATCAACTCCGGAAGGGGTGACGTTCCATCCACGCACTGTCTCCTTGCCTTCAACGTGGGTGCGCACTACCAAGCCGCCTTGACCGCTAGCGATTACGCAGGCGAGATTCGAGGCGAATTCCATGGTGCAGTCCGGGCAGACGGAGGCCAGCCCGACCAACGTGCTGAACTCCATCGAGGACACGAACTCGGCCCCGCCGTCAGCGCATACGACAGCGTGTTGGCCGTCGGGCAGCCGGCTGATGAGAGCCGCTGTTGCAGTGGCTGACAGGTCGAGAATTTCCTTGGCCCTCAGGTTCATGCGCACACTCCAGGTGGGTTGGAGGGGGTTGCCGCCCCCCTTGTCCTTACAGTTGTAACTCTACACCCATAGGGCGACTGGATCAACCACCCATCGGATTCGGGCCAAGTCCCCTACGCAGTCACCTACGTAGTCCCCTATGCAGTCCCCTACGTAGTCCCCTTCAGTACCCCTGACCCTCGCAGCACCATTCCACCTGGTCGAGCCCCCTGGTAAGCCTCCTGAGAAACCCAGACAACCCCCTCACAGCCTCCTGTCCCGCCACCCCTGGGAAAAGGGCGGGGCAGCAGTACAGGACGCTGCTCGGGGGTTCTCGACGCTTCATGGGTTCGGGTGCGGCGCGACCACACCCGCGCCCACTGTGTGTGCCTGACGGGCATTGTGACGGCCTGTGGTGGGTCGCCGGGCCGAAGGTGTGGTGGCGGCGTCCTGAGTGGCGTCGTGAGGCTTTCTCGGCGGAGGGAGGGAGCGCGGGGCGGTCGGTCTCGCGCACCATTCCCCCCGGGGCCCACCGAACCACTCCTCTCTCCCGTCAGCATTCCGGCGGCGCGGCCCCGATCCCTCTGTGACTTCCTCCGAATTGACAGCCCAACTCGCTTACACCACAGGCGAGTTGAGGGAAGCTAGCTCTGGAGGATCAAACCATAGGCCAGGGCCTCATGACGCACCGAGGGTAGGCTCTGACTCCAGAGGCTACCCGGAGCGGAACTTTGACTCACACCGGGTCGCCTCCCCCGAAGCGGGGGAGCCCCCTCGAAACCCCGTTCAGTTTCCCGTGCGCCCGAAGCACCCCCACATCCGCAGCCAGCTGCCCGCGAAGCGGTCTCAACTCGCCTACGGAGTAGGGGAGTTGCCAGCGCGGAGCGCTGGACAGCAACCGGCATAGCCGGTTGCGCCGGAGGACGCGGAGCGGACTCCGGCACCGCAGGGCCACGGAGTGGACCAGCGGCCCGAGGAGCGGAGCGACTCGGGGA
>NZ_JBEZKB010000042.1:0-58763 GCF_040651475.1 Streptomyces sp. NPDC048442 | reverse complement strand
GGATTTCCTTGCGGTTCGGGTCGCGGTCCAGGCGGAAGGCCAGGGCCTTCAGGTTCACCTGGAGGTAGCGCGGGGCGCCGCGGTCCGCGGACCGCGGCGGACCTTTGCGGGGGCAGGCCCCCACAACACTTCGTGGCCGCATCGACGCACACCCGGCGCGTGCGGTTGGACAGGGAGAATCGAGAAGGTGGCAGCACCGAAGAAGGGCCGCAAGGCCCCGGGGGCCCCGGGCAGGCCGGGGCGCGCCCTGGCTCTGATCACGATCGTGATCCTCGCCCTCGCCGGCGTGATGTTCGCGTCCGGGCACACCACCCCGCGCCTGGGCATCGACCTCGCCGGCGGTACGAGCATCACGCTCAAGGCGCAGAACGAGCCGGGCCAGCCCAACGCGATCAACAAGACGAACATGGACACCGCGGTCTCCATCATGGAGCGCCGCGTCAACGGCATGGGCGTCTCCGAGTCCGAGGTCCAGACCCAGGGCACTGACAACATCATTGTCAACATCCCCAAGGGCACGAACTCCGAGCAGGCCCGCGAGCAGGTCGGCACGACCGCCAAGCTCTACTTCCGCCAGGTGCTGACGGTCACCCAGGGCACTCCGATGCCCGACCCGGCGAAGACCCCGAAGCCGAACCCCTCGTCGACGGGCAAGCCCGCCGCGAAGGACCCCAAGGACAAGGGCAAGTCCACGCCCAACCCGACCTCGACCGCCACCTCCCAGGGACGCGCCGTCACCGACGCGCTGAAGGCCCCGACGCCGAACCCCTCGGGCACCACGGGCTCCAAGAGCCCCGACCCGAAGAAGACGCCGACGCCGCCCGCCCCGGACCCGGCCACCAAGAAGCTGCAGGACGCGTTCGTCGCCCTCGACTGCACCAAGCCCGCGCAGCGCGAGAAGGCCGGCGACGGCATCAAGCCGAGCGAGCCGACGATCGCCTGTGGTCTGGGCACCGACGGCAAGACCTGGGAGAAGTACATCCTGGGCCCGGCGGAGCTCGAAGGCACCGACGTCAAGAAGGCCGGTGGCACGTTCGACACCCAGCGCGCGCTGTGGAAGGTCGACATGGAGTTCACCTCGAAGGGCTCCGACAAGTTCTCCAAGACGACCGCCAAGCTGATGAAGCAGCAGGCGCCGATGAACCAGTTCGGCATCGTCCTCGACGGCAACGTCGTCTCCGCGCCCTCCGTGAACCAGGTCCTCAGCGGCAACGCCGAGATCACCGGCAGCTTCACCCAGGAGTCCGCGCAGGAGCTCGGCAACATCCTGTCGTACGGCTCCCTGCCGCTCACCTTCAAGGAACAGTCCGTCACCACGGTCACCCCGGCCCTCGGCAGTGACCAGCTCAAGGCGGGCCTCATCGCCGGTGCGATCGGTCTCGCGCTCGTCGTGATCTACCTGGTGCTCTACTACCGCGGCCTGTCGTTCGTCGCGCTCCTGAGCCTCCTGGTCTCCGGCGTCCTGACGTACACGATCATGACGCTGCTCGGCCCGACCATCAACTTCGCCCTGAACCTGCCGGCGGTCTGTGGTGCGATCGTCGCCATCGGTATCACCGCGGACTCGTTCATCGTGTACTTCGAACGCATCCGGGACGAGATCCGTGACGGGCGCACGCTGCGTCCCGCCGTGGAGCGTGCCTGGCCGCGTGCCCGGCGCACCATCCTGGTGTCCGACTTCGTGTCGCTGCTGTCCGCCGTGGTGCTGTACGTCGTCACCGTCGGCAAGGTGCAGGGCTTCGCGTTCACGCTCGGCCTGACCACCCTGCTCGACGTCGTCGTGGTGTTCCTCTTCACCAAGCCGCTGATGACGCTGCTCGCCGCGAAGACGAAGTTCTTCGGCAACGGCCACAAGTGGTCCGGGCTCGACCCGAAGCGGCTCGGCGTCCAGCCCCCGCTGCGCCGCACCCGCCGTGTGTCCGCCCCCACCGAACCGAAGGAGGCGTGAGATGTCGCGACTCGGCAGCATCGGCGCCAGGCTGTACCGCGGCGAGGTCGGTTACGACTTCGTCGGAAAGCGGATGATCTATTACGGGATCTCGATCCTGATCACCGTCATCGCCATCGCGGGCCTCGGGTTCAAGGGCCTCAACATGGGCATCGAGTTCCAGGGCGGCGCGCTCTTCACCACGCCCGCCACCTCGGTCTCCGTGGATCACGCGAAGGAGGTCGCCGAGAAGGCCTCCGGCCACGACGCGATCGTCCAGAAGCTCGGCAACGACACCCTGCGCATCCAGGTCGGCGGCCTCGACACCGCGAGCGCCGCCCCGGTGACCGAGAAGCTCGCCCAGGACCTCAAGGTCCCGGCCGAGAAGATCAACACCGACCTGGTCGGCCCCAGCTGGGGCGAGGAGATCGCCAACAAGGCGTGGACCGGCCTCGCGGTCTTCATGGTCCTGGTGGTGATCTACCTGGCCATCGCCTTCGAGTGGCGGATGGCCGTCGCCGCCCTCGTCGCCCTCATCCACGACCTCACCATCACCGTGGGCGTCTACGCCCTGGTGGGCTTCGAGGTCACCCCGGGCACCGTGATCGGTCTGCTGACCATCCTCGGTTACTCCCTCTACGACACCGTCGTCGTCTTCGACGGTCTCAAGGAGGGCTCGAAGGACATCACCAAGCAGACCCGCTTCACGTACAGCGAGATCGCCAACCGCAGCCTCAACGGCACCCTGGTGCGTTCCATCAACACCACCGTCGTCGCGCTGCTGCCGGTCGCCGGACTGCTGTTCATCGGCGGCGGTGTGCTGGGCGCGGGCATGCTCAACGACATCTCGCTGTCGCTGTTCGTCGGCCTCGCGGCCGGTGCGTACTCCTCGATCTTCATCGCCACTCCGCTGGTCGCCGACCTGAAGGAGCGCGACCCGCAGATGAAGGCCCTGAAGAAGCGCATCCTCGCCAAGCGGGCCGCCGCCGAGGCCAAGGGCGAGTCCGCCGACGGCGGTGCGGGCGACCCGCAGGATGCCGTCCCGGCCGCCGCCGCACCCGTCGTGGGCCAGCGTCCGGGCCGTGGCCGCCCCACCCAGGGGAAGCGCCGATGAACGCCACCGTGGACACCACCCGCGAGCTGCTGCTCAGCCGCATCCGGGACGTGCAGGACTACCCGAAGCCCGGCGTCGTCTTCAAGGACATCACGCCGCTGCTCGCCGACCCGAAGGCCTTCTCGGCCCTCACCGACGCCCTCGCGGACCTGTGCGTGAAGCACGGAGCCACGAAGATCGTCGGCCTGGAGGCGCGCGGCTTCATCCTGGCCGCACCGGTCGCGATCCGTGCGGGCATCGGATTCATCCCGATCCGCAAGGCCGGCAAGCTGCCCGGAGCGACGCTCTCGCAGGCGTACGAGCTGGAGTACGGGACCGCGGAGATCGAGGTGCACGCCGAGGACCTCAGCGCGGGCGACCGCGTCATGGTCATCGACGACGTCCTCGCCACCGGCGGTACGGCCGAGGCCTCGCTGGAGCTGATCCGGCGGGCCGGGGCCGAGGTCGCCGGAGTCGCGGTCCTCATGGAGCTCGGCTTCCTGAACGGCCGGGACAAGCTGGTGCCCGCCCTCCAGGGCGCCCCGCTGGAAGCCCTGATCACGGTCTGACCAGGCGCGCAGCACGAAGGAAGGCGGGCCACCTGGGCAACAGGGGGCCCGCCTTTCCCAGGTCTTGACTCCTGGCACAGGAAGAACGCGAGGCCAAGGGTCGATACCATGGGGTTTCCGGACCCGACCGGGGACCACCTGAACCGGCAAGCGCATCCCCCGGGTGCACCCCGGAGTCCAGGACCCGTACGAGGAGCGCACTTGCCTGACGAGGCCCAGCCAGTCGCCACCCCGCAGCCGGACAAGGCCGCGGCGGGCGCCACGCCCCCGAAGCCCCCGGCCGAGAAGCCCAAGCCGCCGGTGGCCCCGGAGCGCGCAGCAGGGCCCCCGCCGGCACCCGCCGTCCGCCCCGCGGCCCCCGCGGGAGCCACCGCCCGCAGCGGCGGTTCCTCCAACCGCGTACGCGCCCGCCTCGCCCGCCTCGGCGTGCAGCGCTCGTCCCCGTACAACCCGGTCCTGGAGCCGCTGCTGCGGATAGTGCGCAGCAACGACCCCAAGATCGAGACGGCGACGCTGCGCCAGATCGAGACGGCCTACCAGGTCGCCGAGCGCTGGCACCGCGGGCAGAAGCGCAAGAGCGGCGACCCGTACATCACGCACCCGCTCGCCGTGACGACGATCCTCGCCGAGCTGGGCATGGACCCGGCGACGCTGATGGCCGGACTGCTGCACGACACCGTCGAGGACACCGAGTACGGCCTGGACACCCTGCGCCGCGACTTCGGCGACCAGGTGGCGCTCCTCGTCGACGGCGTGACCAAGCTCGACAAGGTCAAGTTCGGGGAGGCCGCGCAGGCCGAGACCGTACGCAAGATGGTCGTCGCCATGGCCAAGGACCCGCGCGTCCTGGTCATCAAGCTCGCCGACCGCCTGCACAACATGCGCACCATGCGGTACTTGAAGCGCGAGAAGCAGGAGAAGAAGGCGCGCGAGACCCTGGAGATCTACGCGCCGCTCGCCCACCGCCTGGGCATGAACACCATCAAGTGGGAGCTGGAGGACCTGGCGTTCGCCATCCTCTACCCCAAGATGTACGACGAGATCGTCCGGCTGGTCGCCGAGCGCGCGCCCAAGCGCGACGAGTACCTGGCCATAGTGACCGACGAGGTGCAGTCCGACCTGCGGGCCGCCCGCATCAAGGCGACCGTCACCGGGCGGCCGAAGCACTACTACAGCGTCTACCAGAAGATGATCGTCCGCGGCCGTGACTTCGCGGAGATCTACGACCTGGTGGGAATTCGCGTCCTCGTCGACACGGTACGGGACTGCTACGCGGCCCTCGGTACCGTGCACGCGCGGTGGAATCCGGTCCCCGGCCGGTTCAAGGACTACATCGCGATGCCCAAGTTCAACATGTACCAGTCGCTTCACACGACGGTCATCGGGCCCAGCGGCAAGCCGGTCGAGCTCCAGATCCGCACCTTCGACATGCACCGCCGCGCCGAGTACGGCATCGCCGCGCACTGGAAGTACAAGCAGGAGCCGTCCGCCGGCGCCTCCAAGGTCCGCACGGACGTGCCGCGGCACAAGGACGACGCCGTCAACGACATGGCGTGGCTGCGGCAGTTGCTCGACTGGCAGAAGGAGACCGAGGACCCCAGCGAGTTCCTGGAGTCGCTGCGCTTCGACCTCTCCCGCAACGAGGTCTTCGTCTTCACTCCGAAGGGCGACGTCATAGCGCTGCCCGCGGGCGCGACGCCGGTCGACTTCTCGTACGCGGTGCACACCGAGGTCGGGCACCGGACGATAGGGGCGCGGGTCAACGGGCGGCTCGTACCGCTCGAATCGACCCTGGACAACGGTGACCTGGTCGAGGTCTTCACCTCGAAGGCCGACGGCGCGGGCCCGTCCCGCGACTGGCTCGGCTTCGTGAAGTCGCCGCGCGCCCGCAACAAGATCCGTGCCTGGTTCTCCAAGGAGCGCCGCGACGAGGCCATCGAGCAGGGCAAGGACGCCATCGCGCGCGCCATGCGCAAGCAGAACCTGCCGATCCAGCGGATCCTGACGGGGGACTCCCTCGTCACCCTCGCGCACGAGATGCGCTACCCCGACATCTCCTCGCTGTACGCGGCGATCGGCGAGAGCCACGTCACCGCGCAGTCCGTCGTGCAGAAGCTGGTGCAGGCGCTCGGCGGGGAGGACGCCGCCAACGAGGACCTCGCGGAGAGCTCACCGCCCTCGCACGGCCGCACCAAGCGCCGGGCCAACGCGGATCCGGGAGTCGTCGTCAAGGGCGTCGACGACGTGTGGGTCAAGCTGGCCCGCTGCTGCACGCCCGTACCCGGCGACCCCATCATCGGGTTCGTCACCCGGGGCAGCGGCGTCTCCGTGCACCGTGCGGACTGCGTCAACGTCGACTCGCTCTCCCAGCAGCCCGAGCGGATCCTCGAAGTCGAGTGGGCACCCACCCAGTCGTCGGTCTTCCTGGTCGCCATCCAGGTCGAGGCCCTCGACCGGTCCCGGCTGCTCTCGGACGTCACCCGCGTCCTGTCCGACCAGCACGTCAACATCCTGTCGGCGGCCGTCCAGACGTCCCGCGACCGGGTGGCCACCTCGCGCTTCACCTTCGAGATGGGCGACCCGAAGCACCTCGGCCACGTACTGAAGGCCGTCAGGGGAGTCGAGGGCGTGTACGACGTCTACCGTGTGACGTCGGCGCGCCGGCCGTAGCGCCAACTGCCAAGAGGGGCCCCGGACTTGACTCAAGTCCGGGGCCCCTCTCGTACGTACGACAGGAAATCAGCCGCCGAACTCCTCCAGGCCCTTCATCGCCTGGTCGAGCAGCGCCTGACGGCCCTCCAGCTCACGAGCGAGCTTGTCCGCCTTCGCGTTGTTGCCCGCGGTGCGCGCCGTGTCGATCTGCTTCTGGAGCTTCTCGACGGCGTCCTGGAGCTGGCCGGTCAGACCCGCGGCACGCGCACGCGCCTCCGGGTTGGTCCGCTTCCACTCGTTCTCCTCGGACTCCTGGAGAACGCGCTCGACGGCCTGCATCCGGCCCTCGACCTTCGGACGGGCGTCGCGCGGCACATGACCGATGGCCTCCCAGCGCTCGTTGAGGGCCCTGAACGCGGCACGCGCGCTCTTCAGGTCCTTCACCGGCACCAGCTTCTCGGCCTCGGCCGCGAGCTCCTCCTTCAGCTTGAGGTTCTCGCCCTGCTCCGCGTCCCGCTCGGCGAAGGTCTCGCCGCGCGCCGCGAAGAAGACGTCCTGGGCGCCGCGGAAGCGGTTCCACAGGTCGTCCTCGAACTCGCGCTGGGCGCGGCCCGCCGCCTTCCACTCCGTCATCAGGTCGCGGTAACGCGCCGCCGTGCCGCCCCAGTCGGTCGACTTCGACAGCGACTCGGCCTCGGTGACCAGCTTCTCCTTGGCCTTGCGGGCATCCTCGCGCTGCGCGTCCAGCGAGGCGAAGTGCGCCTTGCGGCGCTTGGAGAACGCCGAGCGGGCGTGCGAGAAGCGGTGCCACAGCTCGTCGTCCGCCTTGCGGTCGAGCCGGGGCAGACCCTTCCAGATGTCCACCAGCGCCCGCAGCCGCTCGCCGGCCGAACGCCACTGGTCGCTCTGCGCGAGCTCCTCGGCCTCGACGACCAGCTTCTCCTTCGAGGCCTTCGCCTCGTCGGTCTGCTTGGCCTTCTCCGCCTTGCGCTCCTCGCGGCGCTTGTCGACCGTCGTCACGAGGGCGTCGAGCCGCTTGCCCAGCGCGTCCAGGTCACCCACCGCGTGGTGCTCGTCGACCTGCGTACGCAGGTGGTCGATCGCGGTCTGGGCGTCCTTGGCCGACAGGTCGGTGGTCTTCACCCGCTTTTCGAGGAGGCCGATCTCGACCACCAGGCCCTCGTACTTGCGCTCGAAGTAGGCCAGGGCCTCCTCCGGGGACCCCGCCTGCCAGGATCCGACGACCTTCTCGCCCTCGGCCGTACGCACGTACACGGTGCCCGTCTCGTCGACACGGCCCCACGGGTCGCTGCTCACAGCGCCTCCTCCACATGATGCCTGCGAGGGTTCGTGGCCCCCGGGCATCGTCCACAGTTTTCAAGATCCACAGTCTGGTCGCGGGGCCGAAGACGCCCTGCACACCGCCAACATAGGCGACGCGCAGGGCGGCTGTCCGCATCCCGCACATCCCGGTTTGACTGTGGGTCTACTTGGTCACGGTCGCCTTGTCGATGACCACGGTGGCGTTCGGGGCCCCGTCGCCCTTCCCACTGGACTCACCCGCACCAGCGATCTTCTCCAGTACTTTCTGACCACCCGCGATCGTGCCGAACGGGGTGTAGTTCGCAGGCAGCGGGCTGTCCTTGTAGACCAGGAAGAACTGGCTGCCGCCGGTGCCGGGGCCCGCGTTGGCCATCGCGACCGTGCCCGCCGGGTACGTACCGCCCTTGACCTTCGGGTCCTTCAGGTTCTCGTCGGGCAGCTTGTAACCGGGGGTGCCGCTGCCGGCCGCCGTCGGGTCGCCGCACTGCAGGACGTAAATGCCCTGGGTGGTGAGGCGGTGGCACTTGGTGTGGTCGAAGTACCCCTTCCCGGCGAGGAAGTTGAACGAGTTCACCGTGCGCGGTGCGTTCTTCGCGTCCAGTGCCAGATCGATGTCGCCGCAGGTGGTCTGCAGCTTCATCGCGTACTTTGCCGACTTGTCGATGTCGAGCTTCGGCTCCTCCTTGAAGGAGAGCTTCGCGACCTCGCCCGGCGCGGGCTTCTTGCACGGGTCGGCGGTCTTCTTCGGGGTGAGCGACGGGTCCGGGGCGTCGGCCACGGTCTTGCCTTCCTTGCCGCCGAAGACGCCCGTCGCATACGCCGTCGCGCCCGCCGCCACGACCACGGCCACTGCCGCGCCGATCACAGCGGTGCGCCGCCTGGTCCTGCGCTGCTTCTCGGCACGGCGCTGCTGCTGGCGCTCGAACTTTTCCCTGGCGAGCTGCCGCCGCCGCTGATCGCTGGTGACCACCGGGTGTTCTCCTCGTACGTGTCGACTGGTGCCGGACGCCTGTCCGGCCGGGCCCGAGCTAGCCCGTACCGTATATGGGTTACCTGTGGGACGGAGAGCGCCGGTAGGCTACTGATCCATTGCGCACGCAATGGAAAGATCGCTACGGCGAACCACCGCTGGACGACCTACAGAGGACGATCGTGCTTATTGCCGGGTTCCCCGCCGGGGCCTGGGGGACCAATTGCTACCTGGTCGCCCCCGCCGCAGGCGAGGAGTGCGTCATCATCGACCCGGGCCACCAGGCCACCCAGGGTGTCGAGGAGACGCTGAAGAAGCATCGGCTGAAGCCCGTCGCCGTCGTGCTCACCCACGGCCACATCGACCACGTCGCCTCCGTCGTCCCGGTGTGCGGGGCCAAGAACGTACCCGCGTGGATCCACCCCGAGGACCGCTTCATGATGAGCGACCCGGAGAAGGCCCTCGGCCGCTCCCTGGGCGCCCAGCTCATGGGCGAGCTGACCGTGGGGGAGCCGGACGACGTCAAGGAGCTGTACGACGGGGCCGAGCTGAAGCTCGCCGGTCTGGACCTGTCCGTGTCGCATGCGCCCGGCCATACCAAGGGGTCGGTGACCTTCAAGTTGCCCGAGGCTGCGGACATTCCGCAGATCCTGTTCTCGGGCGACCTGCTGTTCGCCGGCTCCGTCGGACGCACCGACTTCCCCGGTGGCTCCCACGCCGACCTCCTGAAATCGCTGGCCCGTGTGTGCCTGCCGCTCCAGGACTCGACCGTGGTGCTGTCCGGGCACGGCCCCCAGACGACCATCGGCCAGGAGCGCGCGACCAACCCGTACCTGCGGGACCTGGACGCGGCGCCCGCCCCTCGACGAGGAATGTGAACCACCTCCCGTGAGTACTTTTCAGGCCCCCAAGGGCACGTACGACCTGCTTCCGCCCGTCTCCGCGACCTATCTCGCCGTGCGTGAGGCCATCGCCGCACCGCTGCGGAACTCCGGCTACGGCTACATCGAGACCCCCGGCTTCGAGAACGTCGAGCTGTTCGCCCGCGGCGTCGGCGAGTCCACCGACATCGTGACCAAGGAGATGTACACCCTCACCACGAAGGGCGGCGACGAGCTCGCGCTGCGCCCCGAGGGCACCGCATCCGTGCTGCGCGCCGCCCTGGAGGCCAACCTCCACAAGGCCGGCAACCTGCCCGTCAAGCTCTGGTACTCCGGCTCCTACTACCGCTACGAGCGCCCGCAGAAGGGCCGTTACCGCCACTTCTCGCAGGTCGGCGCAGAGGCCATCGGCGCCGAGGACCCGGCGCTCGACGCCGAGATGATCATCCTGGCCGACCAGGCGTACCGCTCGCTCGGCCTGCGGAACTTCCGCATCCTGCTGAACTCGCTCGGCGACAAGGAGTGCCGCCCCGTCTACCGGGAGGCCCTCCAGTCCTTCCTGCGCGGCCTCGACCTCGACGCGGAGACCGTCCGCCGCGCCGAGATCAACCCGCTGCGGGTCCTCGACGACAAGCGCGCGGACGTGCAGAAGCAGCTGGCCGGCGCCCCGGCACTGCGCGACTACCTGTGCGACGCGTGCAAGGCGTACCACGAGGAGGTGCGCGCGCTGGTCACCGCTGCGGGCGTCGCCTTCGAGGACGACGAGAAGCTGGTCCGCGGCCTGGACTACTACACCCGCACCACCTTCGAGTTCGTCCACGACGGTCTCGGCTCGCAGTCCGCGGTGGGCGGCGGCGGCCGCTACGACGGCCTGTCCGAGATGATCGGCGGCCCCGCGCTGCCGTCCGTCGGCTGGGCGCTGGGCGTCGACCGCACGGTGCTGGCGCTGGAGGCCGAGGGCGTCGTCCTCGACATCCCGTCGGCGACGGCCGTGTACGCGGTGCCGCTCGGCGAGGAGGCCCGCCGGGTGCTGTTCGCGAAGGTCACCGAGCTGCGGAAGGCAGGGGTCGCCACCGACTTCTCGTTCGGCGGCAAGGGGCTCAAGGGCGCCATGAAGAACGCCAACAGGTCGGGTGCCCGCTACGTCGTCGTCGCCGGTGAGCGCGACCTCGCGGAGGGCCAGGTCCAGCTCAAGGACATGGAGTCCGGCGAGCAGGAGCCGGTGGCCCTGGACTTGGTCGTCGCGGAGATCCAGCGCCGCATCGGCTGACACGTTTCGTACGTACGCAGGAGGGGCCCGGAACCGCGGAGGTTCCGGGCCCCTCCTGCGTACGGTCATCCGTCCTGGCCCTCCCGTACGGTCATCCGTCCTGCTTCCCCTTCCAACGGAACGTCAGCAGGCACAGCACCAGACCACCCACCACCCAGGCCCCCAACACCAGCGCGATCCGCCCGTACTCCCACGCCCCCGCCTGCTCGAGCACCGCCGCCGACTCCGGCAGGAAGACGCCCCGGAAGCCCTGGCACATCCACTTCAGCGGGAACAGCGCGCCCACGCTCAGCATCCAGTGCGGCAGCGTGTCGATCGCGATGTAGACGCCCGAGATGAACTGCAGCAGCAGGAACGGCAGGATCACCACCGACGTCGCGCTCTTCCCGCTCTTCGGCAGGCTGCTCACCGCGATGCCGAGCAGCGCGCACCCGGTGAGACCCAGCAGGAAGATCCAGGCGAAGGTCAGCCATTTGCCGGCCGTCGTCGGCAGGTCGACGTCGAAGAGCAGGGTGCCCACGGCGAGCAGGATCACGGACTCGGCGATCGCGGTGACCAGGACCAGCCAGATCTTCCCGAGGAAGAAGGCGGACGGGGGCATCGGCGTCCCGCGCAGCCGCCGCAACACCTTCTCGTCGCGTTCGATGGCGATGGAGATGCCCAGCGACTGGAAGCTCACCGACATGATGCCGGAGGCCAGCATCGCGGCCACGTACAGCTGGGAGGCGGTGATCCCCGCGCCCTCCACGTCGTCGCTGAAGATCGACGCGAAGAGCGCCAGGAAGACGATCGGGAAGGCGAAGGTGAACACCACCTGCTCACGCCGGCGGAAGAACTGCTTCAACTCGATGCCGCCGCGCAGCAGTCCGAGCGACCACGCGCTGGGCTGCCGGGGTACGGATTCCTTACGCGGGCGAGCCGTTGGGCTCGTCGGGGTCGTCATCGGGCGTCCTCCCCGAGCGTGCCGTTGCGGCCGTCGGCGTGCGGTCCGCCGCCGTCCGGCCCGCCGGTGCCGTCCTGCCCGGTGAGCCGCAGATAGACGTCCTCCAGCGTGGGCCGGGTGACCTTCAGCCCCGGAATCTCGCCGTCGAAGCGCGCCATCAGCTCCGCGACCGTACGGGTCGGAGTCTGTGTGCGCTCCGCGCGCGGCGCCCCGTCCGGCTCCTGCCACTCCACCGTCGCGTACGTCCCGAACTCGTCCCGCAGGGCCGCGGGCACGCCCTCCGCGACCACCCTCCCGGCCGCGATCACCGCCAGCCGGTCGGCCAGCGCCTCGGCCTCCTCCAGGTAGTGCGTGGTCAGCACGATGGTGGTGCCCTCCGCTGCGAGCATCCGGATCAGGTCCCAGAACTGCCGGCGCGCCCCCGGGTCGAATCCGGTCGTCGGCTCGTCGAGGAGCAGGAGCTCCGGGCCGCCGATCACCCCGAGCGCCACGTCGAGCCGCCGCCGCTGCCCGCCCGAAAGGCTCTTCACCCGCTGCCCGGCCTTCGCCTCCAGACCGACGAGCGCGATGACCGCCTCCGGGTCGCGCGGCTTCGGGTAGTACCTGGCGAAATGCCGCACCGTCTCCCGTACCGTCAACTCGGCGGGCGCCGATTCGTCCTGCCAGACGATGCCGACCCGGGAACGCCAGGCGCGGTCCGCGGAAGCCGGGTCCGCGCCCAGCACCGCCACTTCTCCGCCGTCGCGGGCCCGGTGGCCCTGCAGGATCTCGACCGTGGTGCTCTTGCCCGCCCCGTTGGGGCCGAGCAGGCCGAACACTTCTCCGTGCCGGATGCCCAGGTCAAGGCCGTCGACCGCGACGACATCGCCGTAACGCTTGCGCAGTCCGTGCACTTCCACCGCGAGTGCTGTCATGGGTGACCAGGATGGGCGCGAACCGAGTGTTCCGCTCCGACCGTGCGTCCGTCCTTTACCTCCTTATGTCCTGCGAACGGCGTAGGGCATCCTCCGTGCGGCAGAATGAGACCGCCCCTCAGATCACGGCAGCAACGGAACGGCGATATGACGACGACAGCGGTTGACGACATGTCAGACGACGTGTCAGCGGAGACGGACGAGCGGAACGGCACGGGTCTCATCGGGGCCGGGCGGGCGTTCTCCTGGCTGCTGATCATCACGGGAGCGGCCGGAGTGTTCGCCTCGTGGATCATCACGATCGACAAGTTCAAACTGCTGGAGGACCCGAACTTCACACCCGGGTGCAGCCTCAACCCGGTCGTCGCCTGCGGCAACATCATGAAGAGCGACCAGGCCGCCTTCTTCGGGTTCCCCAACCCGATGCTCGGCCTTGTGACGTACGGGATGGTCGTCGCCATCGGCGTCGCCCTCCTCGCAGGCGCCCGCTACAAGCGCTGGTACTGGCTCGGCCTCAACGCGGGCACCCTCTTCGGCGTCGCCTTCTGCACCTATCTCCAGTACCAGTCGCTCTACACGATCCGCTCGCTGTGTCTGTGGTGCTGCCTGGCCTGGGTCGCCACGATCGTGATGTTCTGCTACGTCACCGTCCACAACCTGAAGCACCGGGTCCTGCCGGCGCCGAGGTGGTTGCGGAACGGGCTGGTGGAGTTTCCCTGGGTGGTGCCGGTGCTGTGGATCGGGGCCATCGGGATTCTGATCCTCACGAACTGGTGGAGCTTTTGGACGAGCTGAGGTTCGGGGTATCCCTCGGGTGGTGCGTGGTGGCTGGTCGTGCAGTTCCCCGTGCGGCGGCATTGTCAGTGGTCTGACCTAGGCTTCAGGTTGTGGAGCCCGATCTCTTTACCGCAGCCGCAGAAGAACGCCAGGCAACCGACCCGTCCAGCAGTCCCCTGGCCGTCCGGATGCGCCCGCGCACCCTCGACGAGGTCTTCGGACAGAAGCACCTCCTCAAGCCGGGCTCGCCCCTGCGCCGCCTGGTGGGGGAGAGCGGCGGAGGCCCCGCCGGGCCTTCGTCCGTGATCCTCTGGGGCCCACCGGGCACCGGCAAGACGACCCTGGCGTACGTCGTCAGCCAGGCGACCCAGAAGCGGTTCGTGGAGCTGTCCGCGATCACCGCGGGCGTGAAGGAAGTACGGGCGGTCATCGAGAGCGCGCGCCGCGCCACCGGTGGCTTCGGCAAGGAGACCGTCCTCTTCCTCGACGAGATCCACCGCTTCAGCAAGGCCCAGCAGGACTCCCTGCTGCCCGCCGTGGAGAACCGCTGGGTCACCCTCATCGCGGCCACCACCGAGAACCCGTACTTCTCGATCATCTCGCCGCTCCTCTCCCGCTCCCTGCTCCTCACCCTCGAATCCCTCACCGACGACGACCTGCGCGGACTGGTCCGCCGGGCGCTCACCGAGGAGCGCGGCCTCGGCGGCGCGGTCGCCCTGCCCCAGGACGCCGAGGACCACCTGCTGCGGATCGCGGGCGGCGACGCCCGGCGCGCGCTGACCGCCCTGGAGGCGGCGGCCGGAGCGGCGATCTCCAAGGGGGAGGAGACGATCACCCTGGAGACGGTCGAGGAGACCGTCGACCGGGCCGCCGTGAAGTACGACCGCGACGGCGACCAGCACTATGACGTCGCCAGCGCCCTCATCAAGTCCATCCGGGGCTCCGACGTGGACGCCGCCCTGCACTACCTGGCCCGGATGATCGAGGCGGGCGAGGACCCCCGGTTCATCGCCAGGCGGCTGATGATCTCCGCCAGCGAGGACATCGGCCTCGCCGACCCAACCGCCCTGCCCACGGCCGTGGCCGCTGCCCAGGCCGTCGCCATGATCGGCTTCCCGGAGGCGGCGCTGACGCTGAGCCACGCCACCATCGCGCTCGCCCTCGCCCCGAAGTCCAACGCCGCGACCCTCGCCATCCAGGCCGCCCAGGCCGACGTACGGCAGGGCATGGCGGGCGCCGTCCCGCCGCATCTGCGCGACGGGCACTACAAGGGCGCCGCCAAGCTCGGCCACGCCCAGGGATACGTCTACCCGCACGACGTGCCCGGCGGCATCGCCGCCCAGCAGTACGCCCCGGACGAGGTGCACGGCCGGCATTACTACACCCCCACCCGGTACGGGGCGGAGGCCAGGTACGCGGACGTGGTGGAGAAGGTGCGGGAGCGGCTGAACGGGCAGGGGTGAAGAGCGGCCAGCGGTGAGAGCGGCGCCAGCGGTGAGAACGGGCAGGGGCGAGTCCCCGGCGCTAGGCTCCGGAGCATGGTCCGAGGACTGCCGGCGCTGTTGCTCTGCTCCGCCCTGCTGACCGCCTGCCACCATGCCGAGACCCCGCCGGAGCAGCCCACTCCGGTCCCGCTCACCAGTCCTGGCTTCCCGCCCGCCGCCGCCGATGCCCGCACCCGGCTGGCCGACCTCACCGTCGAGTGGGGCAAGAACTGGCAGACGTACCAGAGGGCCGCGTTCGGCGAGACCTGGTCGGACGAGACCGACGCCCCGGGCGGGCGCAACGGCTGCGACACCCGCGACGACGTCCTGCACCGCGACCTGACCGTGCTGCGCCGGGGCGACCACGACGCATGCGTACCCCTGTCCGGAGTGCTCCACGACCCCTACACCGGGCGGGAGCTGCCCTACACCTACCGGCGTGCCTCGCAGATCCAGACCGACCACGTCGTGCCGCTCGGCGCGGCCTGGCGGGCGGGTGCCTGGGCGTGGACCCCGGAGCAGCGGCTCAGGTACGCCAACGACCTCGACGTACTCCTCGCCGTCGACAAGCGGGCGAACCACGACAAGAGCAGCAAGACCCCCGACAAGTGGAAACCGCGGCGTGAATACTGGTGCGAGTACGCCCGCCGCTGGACCGGCATCAAGACCAAGTACGCGCTGACGGTGACCCCGCCGGAGAAGGGGGCCCTGTTCGAGATGCTCGGCACCTGCCGCTGACGGCCCGGCCCCGGTCCCGGTCTCGGCCCCGGTCCGCAGCATCACGCACGGCCTAGTACAATCGACCGAAGTGCTGCGTCCCGTGTCCGGTCTCGTACCGGCATCACCAGAACGGGACATGCAGCCGGAGCCCTCCGCCGCAAGGCGTGAGGTGTTCCAGGAGCGTCGCGCACCGTTGAAGGTGTCGCGGGCAGCCCATCATCCCTCACGGATTGATGGGCCACTCGCGTGCTGCACATAGTGCCCAGACCAGGGAGCGGCTGCCCGTCCAGCGATGGAGGGGTTTCCCCGGCTGCGGATGCGACCTCCCCATATCCCTGGTGAAGCCGTATTCCATTCAGACAGAGAGGTTGGTTCGTGCCGAACCAGTCCCGCCCCAAGGTCAAGAAGAGCCGCGCGCTCGGCATTGCGCTGACGCCGAAGGCCGTCAAGTACTTCGAGTCGCGCCCGTACCCGCCCGGCGAGCACGGCCGTGGCCGCAAGCAGAACTCGGACTACAAGGTCCGTCTGCTCGAGAAGCAGCGTCTGCGCGCCCAGTACGACATCAGCGAGCGCCAGATGGCGCGCGCCTACGACCGCGCCAAGAAGGCCGAAGGCAAGACGGGCGAGGCGCTGGTCGTCGAGCTCGAGCGTCGCCTCGACGCCCTGGTCCTGCGTTCGGGCATCGCCCGCACGATCTACCAGGCCCGCCAGATGGTCGTGCACGGTCACATCGAGGTCAACGGCGGCAAGGTCGACAAGCCGTCGTTCCGCGTCCGTCCCGACGACGTCGTGATGGTCCGCGAGCGCAGCCGCGAGAAGGTCCCCTTCCAGGTTGCCCGCGAGGGTGGCTACGACACGGACGGCGAGACCCCGCGCTACCTCCAGGTGAACCTGAAGGCCCTGGCCTTCCGCCTGGACCGCGACCCGAACCGCAAGGAAATCCCGGTCATCTGCGACGAGCAGCTGGTCGTCGAGTACTACGCCCGCTGATTCGGCGTAGTCCTTACGCACTTGCGTGCACTGCCCGTCGTCTTCCCGCTCCCTCACGGAGCGGGGAACGGCGGGTTTGCGCGTTGCGGGGGCAGTGTCAGGGCAGTGCTGGGGGCGCGCGATATCCGGTACGGAGCCGTGGCCCCGGCGCGATAGGCTCGCGGAACGACTTTTCGTATACGTCGATTTCGCATACGCCCATTCCGACCCAACAGGGAGCGCATCGTGTCCGGTGGAGAGGTGGCCGGCATCCTGGTAGCCGTCTTCTGGGCGATTCTCGTCTCCTTCCTCGCTCTCGTACTGGTGAGGCTGGCGCAGACGCTCAAGCAGACGACCCGGCTGGTGGCCGAGGTGACCGAGCAGGCGGTACCGCTGCTGTCCGACGCCTCCGCGACCGTGCGCTCCGCGCAGACCCAGCTGGACCGGGTCGACGCGATCGCCTCCGACGTACAGGAAGTCACGTCGAACGCGTCCGCGCTCTCCTCCACCGTCGCCTCCACCTTCGGCGGCCCGCTGGTCAAGGTCGCCGCCTTCGGGTACGGCGTGCGCCAGGCGATCGGCCGCAAGAAGACACCGGAGCCGCCGGCTCCGGACCGCCGTACCGTGATCGTCGGCCGGACCCTGCCTTCCGCGCGGCGGGCGAAGCGGAACGGCCGGAGTTCCCGCGGATCTAAGGACTGACGCAGCGATGTTCCGCCGTACGTTCTGGTTCACCGCAGGCGCAGCCGCCGGCGTGTGGGCCACCCAGAAGGTCAACCGCAAGATCAAGGCGCTGACCCCCGAGAGCCTCGCCGCACAGGCCGCCGACAAGGCGGTCGAAGCGGGCCACAGGCTCAAGGACTTCGCACTCGACGTCAGGGACGGCATGGCCCGGCGCGAGGCCGAACTCGGCGACGCGCTCGGTCTGGAGGCGGCCCCCGACGACGCGCGAGCGCTCCCGCCGCAGCGGTACGTTGCGGCCATTGACCACGGCACCACCACCAACTCCCCGTCACACAACGGGAATTCGTACAACCGGAATGAGGACCACTGATGGAGTCGGCAGAAATTCGTCGCCGCTGGCTGAGCTTCTTCGAGGAGCGCGGTCACACCGTTGTCCCTTCGGCGTCGCTCATCGCGGACGACCCGACTCTGCTCCTGGTCCCGGCCGGCATGGTGCCCTTCAAGCCGTACTTCCTCGGTGAAGTGAAGGCCCCGTGGCAGCGCGCCACCAGCGTGCAGAAGTGCGTCCGCACCCCGGACATCGAAGAGGTCGGCAAGACCACCCGGCACGGCACGTTCTTCCAGATGTGCGGCAACTTCTCCTTCGGGGACTACTTCAAGGAAGGGGCCATCCGCTTCGCCTGGGAGATCCTGACGAAGTCCGTCGACGACGGCGGTTACGGCCTCGACCCGGAGAAGCTCTGGATCACCGTCTATCTCGACGACGACGAGGCCGAGCAGATCTGGCGCGAGAAGATCGGTGTCCCCGCCGAGCGGATCCAGCGCCTGGGCAAGAAGGACAACTACTGGTCGATGGGCGTCCCCGGACCCTGCGGCCCGTGCTCGGAGATCAACTACGACCGCGGCCCCGAGTTCGGCGTCGAGGGCGGCCCGGCCGTCAACGACGAGCGCTACGTGGAGATCTGGAACCTGGTCTTCATGCAGTACGAGCGCGGCGCCGGCCTCGGCAAGGAGGACTTCGAGATCCTCGGCGACCTCCCGTCGAAGAACATCGACACGGGTCTGGGTCTTGAGCGCCTCGCCATGATCCTGCAGGGCGTACAGAACATGTACGAGACCGACACCCTGCGCGTCGTCATGGACAAGGCCACCGAGCTGACCGGCGTGCGCTACGGCGCCGCCCAGGGCAGCGACGTCTCGATGCGCGTGGTCGCCGACCACATGCGCACCTCCGTGATGCTCATCGGCGACGGCGTCACCCCCGGCAACGAGGGCCGCGGCTACGTCCTGCGCCGCATCATGCGCCGCGCCATCCGCAACATGCGCCTCATGGGTGCCACCGGTCCGGTCGCCCAGGAACTCGTCGAGACCGTGATCGACACGATGGGCCAGCAGTACCCGGAGCTCATCACCGACCGCCAGCGCATCCTGGGCGTCGCCCTCGCCGAAGAGGCCGCCTTCCTCAAGGCCCTCAAGGGCGGCACCAACATCCTGGACACCGCCGTCACCGAGACCAAGGCCGCCGGCGGCCAGGTCCTCTCCGGCGACAAGGCGTTCCTGCTCCACGACACCTGGGGCTTCCCGATCGACCTCACCCTCGAAATGGCCTCCGAGCAGGGCCTTTCGGTGGACGAGGAGGGCTTCCGCCGCCTCATGAAGGAGCAGCGGGAGCGCGCCAAGGCCGACGCCCAGGCCAAGAAGCACGGCCACGCCGACATGTCCGGCTACCGCGAGATCGCGGACGCCGCCGGCGAGACCGACTTCATCGGCTACAGCAGCACCGTCGGTGAGTCCCGCGTCGTCGGCATCCTCGTCGACGGCACGCCCTCCCCGGCCGCCACCGAGGGCGACGAGGTCGAGATCGTCCTGGACCGCACTCCGTTCTACGCGGAGGGCGGCGGCCAGATCGGCGACACCGGCCGCATCAAGCTGGACAACGGCGCCGTCGTCGAGATCCGCGACTGCCAGAAGCCCGTCCCCGGCGTGTACGTCCACAAGGGCGTCGTCCAGGTCGGCGAGGTCACCGTCGGCGCTCCGGCCCAGGCCATCATCGATGTGCACCGCCGCAACGCCATCGCCCGCGCCCACAGCGCTACGCACCTCACCCACCAGGCGCTGCGCGACGCTCTCGGCCCGACGGCCGCCCAGGCCGGCTCGGAGAACCAGCCCGGCCGCTTCCGCTTCGACTTCGGCTCCCCGGCCGCCGTTCCCGGCGCCGTCCTCACCGACGTCGAGCAGAAGATCAACGAGGTCCTCTCGCACGAGCTGGATGTGCAGGCCGAGGTCATGTCGATCGACGAGGCCAAGAAGCAGGGCGCCATCGCCGAGTTCGGCGAGAAGTACGGCGAGCGCGTCCGCGTGGTCACCATCGGCGACTTCTCCAAGGAGCTGTGCGGCGGTACGCACGTCCACAACACGGCCCAGCTCGGCCTGGTCAAGCTGCTCGGCGAGTCGTCGATCGGTTCCGGCGTGCGCCGCATCGAGGCCCTCGTCGGCGTCGACGCGTACAAGTTCCTGGCCCGTGAGCACACGGTCGTCGCCCAGCTCCAGGAGCTGGTCAAGGGCCGTGCGGAGGAGCTGCCGGAGAAGATCTCCGCCATGCTCGGCAAGCTGAAGGACGCCGAGAAGGAGATCGAGAAGTTCCGCGGCGAGAAGGTCCTGCAGGCCGCCGCCGGGCTCGCCGAGGGCGCCAAGGACGTCAAGGGCGTCGCCCTGGTCACCGGCCAGGTGCCGGACGGCACGTCCGCCGACGACCTGCGCAAGCTGGTTCTCGACGTGCGCGGCCGCATCCAGGGCGACCGCGCCGTCGTGGTGGCCCTGTTCACCACGGCCAACGGCCGCCCGCTGACCGTCATCGCCACCAATGAGGCGGCCCGTCAGCGCGGCCTGAAGGCCGGCGAGTTGGTCCGTACGGCTGCCAAGACCCTCGGCGGCGGTGGCGGCGGCAAGCCGGACGTCGCCCAGGGCGGCGGCACCAGCGTCGAGGCCATCGGCGACGCCATCGACGCCGTCGAGCGCCTCGTCGGGGAAACCGCCTGATGCGACGCGGACGCCGTCTTGCGATCGACGTCGGGGACGCCCGGATCGGGGTCGCCTCGTGCGACCCCGACGGGGTCCTCGCCACGCCGGTGGAGACCGTGCCGGGACGTGACGTCCCGGCCGCCCACCGGCGGTTGCGCCAGCTGGTCGAGGAGTACGAACCCCTCGAAGTCGTGGTCGGTCTCCCTCGCTCCCTCAACGGGGGCGAGGGCCCGGCCGCGGTCAAGGTGCGGAAGTTCGCCCAGGAGCTCGCCCGGGGCATCGCACCGGTCGGCGTCCGGCTGGTCGACGAGAGGATGACCACAGTGACGGCCACTCAGGGGCTGCGCGCTTCGGGCGTGAAGTCCAAAAAGGGGCGGTCCGTCATCGATCAGGCCGCCGCGATTGTCATTCTTCAGAACGCGCTTGAGTCCGAACGGGTGTCGGGAGAGCTCCCTGGCGAAGGCGTCGAAGTGGTTGTCTGATCGCGATACGGTAACGTTCCGCGCCGTGGCGGCGTTCGAACAGCTGCCGCACAGGATTTGAGGCGGGACGGATGCCGTGCCCCGAGCGCGCCACACCCGCCGCCTCGCGGCTCTAGGGGACCGATGACTGAGTATGGCCGGGGTCAAGGCTCCGAACCGTGGCACCCGGAGGACCCGTTTTACGGGGACCAGGGCGGCCAGGGTTGGGGCGGACAGCAGGCCGGGCAGCAGGCCGGGCAGGGCCAGGTCCCGTACGACCAGACCTACGGCGGCCAGCCGCAGCAGCAGTACGCGCAGCAGCAGGTCCAGCCCCAGCACGGTCAGCCGCAGCAGGGCCAGGCCCAGCAGGCGTACTACGACAGCGGTCAGTACCAGCAGGCGCACCAGAGCGGCCAGTACCCCCAGGTCCATGACAGCGGTCAGTACCCGCAGGCGCACGACAGCGGTCAGTACCCCCAGGCCCAGCAGGCTCAGCAGTCCCAGGGCCCTCAGCCCCAGTACGGCGACCAGCAGCAGTACGGCGGCCAGGGGAACCAGGGCGGCTGGGACACCGGGCAGCAGCACCAGGCCGTGCCGTACGGCATGAACCCGGCCGACCCGTACAGCGGCCAGCAGCCCGGCTACGGCGGCGAGCAGCAGGACTACTACGGCACTCCCGAGGCCTACCCGCCGCCGCAGCCCCCCGCCCAGCGCCGTACGGCCCCCGAGCCGACGCCCGACTGGGACCCGGACGCCCCCGTCGAGGAGGAACACCCCTTCTTCACGGGCACCGACAACGGCCGCACCCCGGCCCGCGACGCGGACGACGAGGAGTACGACGACGATCCGCGCTCCTCGCGCCGGGGCAAGGGCGGCAAGTCGGGTAAAACCGGCAAGGACAAGAAGAAGAGCCGCAACGGCTGCGCCTGTCTGGTGGTTTCGGCGGTCCTGCTGGGAGGTCTCGGCACGGTCGGGTACTTCGGCTACGACTACTGGCAGCAGCGCTTCGGCCCGGCCGAGGACTTCTCCGGCGAGGGAACCGGCTCGGTGCAGATCGAGGTCAAGAAGGGCGCCGACGGCAACGAGATCGGCAACACCCTCAAGAAGAACGGCGTGGTCAAGAGCGTCAGCGCGTTCACCGCCGAGATGAAGAAGGACCCGGAAAAGGGCAACTCCATTCAGGTGGGCGTCTACACCATGAAGAAGGAGATGTCCGCGAAGGCCGCGCTGGCGCTGATGCTCGACCCCAAGAGCCGGAGCAACTACAGCCTCAATCCGGGCTTCCGGAATGCCGCGGTCTACGCTGAGATCGACAAGCGGCTCGAGCTCAAGCCGGGCACGACGAAGGCCGTGGCGAAGGCCCAGGTGAACAACCTCGGCCTGCCCGCGTGGGTGCCCAAGGACCCGGAGATCAAGGACAGGCTGGAAGGCTTCCTCTACCCCGCGACCTACTCGATCGCGAAGGGAAGCAAGCCCGAGGAGATCCTCAGGAAGATGGTCGGGCAGGCCAACGCCCACTACGAGCAGCAGAACATCACGGGCAAGGCGGCGAACCTGAAGCTCAAGCCCTTCGAGCTGCTCATCGTGGCCAGCCTCGTCGAGGCCGAGGGCAAGACGCACGACGACTACCGCAAGATGTCGGAGGTCGTCTACAACCGCCTCAAGTACAACCCCCAGACCGTCGGAAAGCTCCAGTTCGACTCGACCTTCAACTACGCCAAGGGTCAGAGCAACATCAACATTGGCGAAGACGCGATCCAGAAGGACAAGGACCCCTACAACACGTACTCGCACATCGGTCTGCCGCCCGGCCCCATCAACAACCCCAGCAATGACGCCCTCGCCGCAGCAGTGAAGCCGACGAGCGACGGTTGGCTCTACTTCGTGGCGACCGACGGCAAGAGCAAGACCGAGTTCGCCAAGACGCACGACGAGTTCCTCAAGCTGAAGGAAAAGTTCAATGCCAGCCAGAAGGGTCGCTGAGACGCGGCGGGCCGCCGTCCTCGGCTCGCCCATCGCCCACTCCCTCTCCCCGGTCCTGCACCGCGCCGCCTACGCGGAGCTGGGGCTCGACGGCTGGTCGTACGACCGCTTCGAGGTGGACGAGGCCCAACTCCCGTCGTTCGTGGGGGAGTTGGGCGGCGAGTGGGCGGGTCTCTCGCTCACTATGCCGCTCAAGCGCGCGATCATGCCGCTGCTCGACGAGGTCAGCGAGACGGCTGCCTCGGTAGAGGCGGTCAACACCGTCGTCTTCACCGAGGACGGGCGGCGGCTCGGCGACAACACCGACATCCCCGGCATGCTCTCGGCCCTGCGCGAGCGCGGCGTGGAGAAGGTGGAGTCGGCAGCGATCCTCGGGGCCGGTGCCACCGCATCCTCCGCGCTCGCCGCGCTCGCCCGGATCTGTACCGGGCAGGTCACCGCGTACGTACGCAGTGAAGCGCGCGCGGTCGAGATGCGGACCTGGGGCGAGCGGCTCGGGGTGGATGTCCGGACCGCCGACTGGGCGGACGCCCGCGAAGCCTTCGGGGCGCCGCTGGTGATCGCGACGACTCCGGCAGGTACCACCGACGCGCTGGCAGCGGAGGTACCGGACGCCGTCGGGACGCTCTTCGACGTCCTGTACGAACCGTGGCCGACCGCCCTCGCGGCATCCTGGTCCGCCCGCGGAGGGGCAGTGGTCGGAGGACTCGACCTCCTGGTGCACCAGGCGGTGTTGCAGGTCGAGCAGATGACCAACAGGAGCCCGGGTCCGCTTGCTGCGATGCGTGCCGCTGGTGAATTGGGACTGACATCGATGAGGCGGCGGAGCTAGGGCCTGTGTGATGTCGTGATCAGTCGGCGGCTTTGAGGAGGTCGTCGATCCAGATCATCGCAGCGTGGAGGTGGAGGCCGGCGAGGTAGCTGTCTGGGGTTTTGTCGTATCGGGTGGCGATCCCTCGCCAGGCTTTCAGCTTATTGATCAGAAGTTCGACGGTGTTCCGTTCCTTGTAGAGGTCGGCGTCGTGGCTGATGGGCCGGCCGCCTCCTGCGCCCTTCTTCTTGCGGTTGGCGGCCTGGTCCCGTTTCTCCGGGATGACGGCCTTGGCTCCGCGTCTGTGCAGGTAGGCGCGGTTGCCGCGGGACGAGTACGCCTTGTCTGCGGCGACTGCGCCGGGCGTCGTGCGAGGACGGCCGACCGGCAGGCGGACTCTCACCTTCGCGAGCTCGGGGATGAATTGCGGGCTGTCTCCGGCCTGTCCGGCGGTCAAAACCAGCGCGAGCGGACGACACTGGCGGTCCGCGGCGAGACGAATCTTGCTTGTGAGTCCGCCCCGGGACCTGCCGAGCAGGGCTTCCTTCAGACGGAGCCTGCGTCTGCGCTGGATACGCCGACGTTCGTCCTGTTCCTCCGTGCCGCCCCCTTTTGCCGGGCTGTCTCCTGCTCCTGCACGGCTTCTTCCAGGGCCTTCATGAGGTGCTTGCTGACCCGCATCCCTGCGGCGTCGTGGTGAGCGCGGACCGTGGTGGAGTTCACGCTGACCAGCGACAAGTCCGTTCTGCCCACCCGCACCCCCTGGGCGATCAGGCCTTCCAGCAGGGCCGTGGGGACACCGGCGTCCCGCCACACGCGGAAGCGTCCGTAGACGGTGGTCCAGGGGCTGAACTCGGCAGGCATCTCCCGCCACTGCCCACTGGAGCGGAACCGCCAGACCACACCTTCGAACTGCTCCCGCAGCCACTCCGGGTACGGCCCGTACCTGCCGGTAGGCAGGTACGGGCCGATGAACTTCCACTGGGCATTGGTGAGTTGCCTGCGTGTCGCAACCTCAGCCCTACCGGATTCCACCCCACGAAGAAGGCAGAACCCAGCAGCTGATCACGACATCACTCAGGCCCTAGATCGGCGGGGCCGGTATCCGCGTTCGCCGATGCCCCACCCGTAGTCGTGCGCCGCGGCACCCCGCCATTCGATCAGCGCGGAGCCGCTGGCCACCACGTCCTCCGCTTCCTCGGCCCCCGCGAGGCGGAGCAGCTCGACGATATCCCCGTCCGAGTAGGCCATGCCGAGGATCGCCCCACCCGCGGTGACCCGGCGGCCGCCCTCGCCACGGGGTGCGTGCACGACTATCGGCAATCCGGGCATACCCCCACTGTTGCCCCGGAATGGCTAAAGCGTATCCAGACGGTAAATCGGCGAAAATGTCAATTATATGGACCAGCCGAATTTGTAAGATACACTCAACCGCCGGACACTACAAATGGAGTTTCGAGTGCGCAAAATACTGACGGCCGCAGCTTTGTGTTTTGCCTTGATGGGGCTGACCGCTGGCCCCGCCAGCGCCAGCGGGTCTGGGTCCATCAGCAACCAAGGCTACTGCCTGACTCCCAAGGGGGGAAGCCAGGCGAATGGCACCATCATCACCTTGTGGCCATGCCATAGCTCCACGTCTCAATGGGTGTCCGCAAACTACAAGATAGTCCTCAAGGGTAGCGCGAATAAGTGCATTACCCCATACGGCGGCAGCCTCGCGAACGGCGCCGTGCTCACACTGTGGGATTGCAACAATGATGCACGCTCCCAGCAGTTTATGGAGATAGCTTTCATAAAGTACCCTGCCATAAGTGTCGTCAATGAAAATTCGTGTATTACCCCTAAGGGCAACTCGGTCGGCAGTGGGGTTTACGCGACCCTGTGGACTTGCACTGGCGCCCTTTCTCAAGCGTTCAGCCCGGATCACTGGAGCATTGATTAACGAGTAACATTTCAGAGGAAGCCCCCGTCGCTACACCGACGGGGGCTTCCGCGTGCGGGCTACACCTCCAATTTGACCGGCGGAGGCAGCGGCTCGAAGAAGTTGCGGCGTCCCCCAGCGCCGCCCGGACTCCAGTGACGAGGCCATGGCATTCAGTGCTGTGGATGTTGCGGGCAGGCCACTCGCTGCGCAACGCTCGCCGCTCTTCAGCGGCAGCATCCCGCCGTGTCGCAAACCACACCACCGAGAATGAGGCGACTTGGGGCCACCACGGGTGTTGGTCCGCGTGCGAAGCCCAGCGACTCATGGGGTTGCGCCCTATCCCGACGTACAGAAGTTGATCGTTGCGGTCGTACAGCCGGTACACGGACGTTTCACCCGTCCCGCTAGCTTAAGTTCCCGGATGGATCATTGGGCCTGCACTGGTTCCTGCATCGGCCTCCTTCGACTTCCGCTTTGCGGGTCCGTCGGTGGTGCCGTCGATGATTTGGCGAACTCGCCCGAATGAGATGTCGAGCAGCTCGCCGATCTTGCGATACGGCATGCCGTTATCGTGCAGTTCCTTGACCGCCCGCTGCCGCATCCCGCGCACGCGAGTCGCAAATCAAGTCTTGCCAGGGGCTTCACGTGCTGTTCAGGGGGCAAACAGGTCGCCCAGTCGAGCCACTTCACTCGCTTGCTGAGAAACCTCACTGAGTACGAGATCCCGCTCCAGGTCCGACTGGTGGACCGGGGGTGCTAGCCCCAAGCCCAGACGTGGGAGGATCGGTGGTGGCGGGCCCGGGCCGCGCATCCGGGCTGCGTCATCGCAGTTCCAGGCGCGAGAATGAGGAGCACCGTTGAGCAGGTTGCGCTGGCTGACCGCGGGAGAATCCCACGGACCCGCACTCGTCGCGACGCTGGAGGGCCTTCCCTCCGGTGTGCCGATCACCACGGACATGGTGGCGGACGCGCTGGCGCGACGGCGGCTCGGTTACGGGCGTGGCGCCCGGATGAAGTTCGAGAAGGACGAGGTCACCTTCCTCGGTGGCGTGCGGCACGGCCTGACCATGGGCGGCCCCGTCGCGATCATGGTGGGCAACACCGAGTGGCCCAAGTGGGAGCAGGTCATGTCGGCCGACCCCGTGGACCCCGAGGAGCTGGCCAAGCTGGCGCGCAACGCGCCGCTGACCCGCCCCCGCCCCGGCCACGCCGACCTCGCGGGCATGCAGAAGTACGCGCTGGACGAGGCGCGGCCGGTGCTGGAGCGCGCGAGCGCCCGGGAGACCGCGGCCCGTGTCGCGCTGGGCACGGTGGCGCGCTCGTACCTGAAGCAGACGACCGGGATCGAGATCGTCTCGCACGTCGTCGAGCTGGCCGCGGCCAAGGCGCCGTACGGCGTCCTGCCGGAGCCGTCCGACGAGGCGCGGCTGGACGAGGACCCGGTGCGCTGCCTGGACGCGGACGCGTCGAAGGCGATGATCGCGGAGATCGACCAGGCCCACAAGGACGGGGACACCCTGGGCGGAGTCGTCGAGGTTCTGGCGTACCACGTGCCCGTCGGGCTCGGTTCGTTCACGCACTGGGACCGCCGTCTGGACTCGCGGCTCGCGGGCGCGCTCATGGGCATCCAGGCCATCAAGGGCGTCGAGGTCGGCGACGGCTTCGACCTGGCGCGGGTGCCGGGCTCGAAGGCGCACGACGAGATCGTGCCGACCCCCGACGGTGTGAGGCGCACCACCGGGCGGGCCGGCGGCACCGAGGGCGGCATGTCCACCGGTGAGCTGCTGCGCGTACGAGCTGCGATGAAGCCGATCGCGACGGTGCCGCGCGCACTCGCGACGATCGACATCTCCACCGGTGAGGTTGCCGCGGCGCACCACCAGAGGTCCGATGTATGTGCCGTTCCGGCGGCGGGCATCGTGGCCGAGGCGATGGTGGCGCTGGTGCTCGCGGACGCGGTCGCCGAGAAGTTCGGCGGCGACAGCGTGGGCGAGACACGGCGCAATGTGCAGTCGTACCTCGACAACCTGCAGATCCGGTGACCGGCCCCAAGGTCGTTCTGGTCGGCCCGATGGGGGTCGGCAAGACCACCGTCGGCGCGTTGCTCGCGGAGCGGCTGGGCCTGGCGCACCGGGACACCGACGCCGACATCGTCGCGGCCCAGGGCCGTGAGATCGCCGACATCTTCGTCGACGAGGGCGAGCCGTACTTCCGTGAGCTGGAGCGCGCGGCCGTACGCACGGCCGTCCAGCAGCACACGGGCGTACTCGCGCTCGGCGGCGGCGCGATCCTCGACGCGGAGACCCGAGAGCTGCTCTCCGCGTACCCCGTCGTCTATCTGTCGATGGACGTGGACGAGGCGGTGAAGCGCACCGGGCTGAACACCGCCCGCCCGCTGCTCGCCGTCAACCCGCGCAGGCAGTGGCGCGAGCTGATGGAGGCCCGCCGCACCCTGTACACCGAGGTTGCCCGGGTGGTCGTCGCCACCGACGGCCGCACCCCCGAAGAGGTCGCCCAGGCGGTCCTCGACGCACTGGAGTTGAAGGACGCGTAACGGGATCTCCCTCGTGAACGAGGGGACTTTCAGCTTGATGGGTTGAGGGCCGCCGTTACCAGCACCAGCCAGCAATGCAATTTTGGAGGTGAACAAGTTGGCTACGTTCCACGTACGACAGAAGATCAACAGCGCTGTGCTTCCTCAGCAGCTCTCCCTTGAATTCGAGTCAGCAGACATCCCCCGGATCGGGGACGAAACGGGGCTCGAAGGCCGTAAGGCACCGAGCGTGGAACATGTGCGAGGGGAGATCACCAGCGCCTCACCTGACGCTGGTGGCGTCACCCCCAACCTCCGGGTTGGGGCGAAGGCCCGTGAGGGCCACCCCGTCGTGTTCGTCCTCGACGCGCACGGCACACCGTTGCAGCCCACCAGTCCCGCCAGGGCCCGCAAGCTCCTCACCAAAGGCCGGGCGGTAGTGGCCCGGCATACACCGTTCGTCATCCGGATGAAGGGCCGCACTGCCGAGTCTTCGGAGGTAGACGGTGTGGAACTCGGGATCGACCCCGGCTCCAAGCACACAGGCATCGCCGTCTTCACCGCCAAGAACGGGGACCGGCGCGGCCTGTACGGCATCCAGCTCGACCACCGGGGCGGTGCCATCCGCGACAAGATGTCGCAGCGCGCCCACTACCGGCGTGGCCGCCGCTCGCGGAACCTGCGCCACCGGGCTCCCCGCTTCCTCAACCGCACCCGCTCCAAGGGCTGGCTTGCTCCGTCGCTGCGGCACCGGGTCGAGACCACCGTGTCGTGGGCCATGCGGCTGGCCCGCTGGGCGCCGGTCACCGTAGTTCATATGGAGCGGGTCGCGTTCGACACCCACACCATCTCCGCCGGAGGGCCGTTGCAGGGGTCCGACTATCAGCACGGCACATTGCAAGGCACCGAGGTCCGCGAATACCTCCTCGCGAAGTGGGAGCGGGCTTGCGCCTACTGCGGCACCACCGGAGTACCGCTCAACATCGACCACATCCACCCGAAGTCTCGGGGCGGCTCCGATCGCATCAGCAACTTGGCCCTTGCCTGCATCCCCTGCAACCAGACCAAGAACAACACCCCCGTCGAGGTCTTCCTCGCCAAGTCCCCCAAGCAGCTCGCGCGAATTCTCGCCCAGGCCAAGGTCCCCCTGCGGGACGCGGCAGCGGTCAACGCCACCCGGTGGGCACTGTGGCACGCCCTTGACCGGACATTCCCCGGAGCGGTCCGGGCAGCTTCCGGGGGACGCACGAAGTGGAACCGGCAACGGACCGGCCAGCCCAAAACCCACACCCTCGACGCCCTCTGCGTCGGCGTACTCGACTCGATCGACCGCACTCCGTGCGCTGTCCTCGTCGCCGCAGCGACCGGGCGGGGCACCTACGCCCGCACCCGCACCGACAGGTACGGTTTCCCCCGCCTGCGCCTCCCGAGGCAGAAGCAGTTCTACGGCTACCAGACCGGAGACCTTGCCCGGGCTGTCGTGCCCACCGGAAAAAGGACCGGCACCCACACCGGACGGGTGGCCGTCCGCGCCACCGGCAGCTTCAACATCAAAACTGCCCACGGACTCGTCCAAGGCATCCGCCACAAATACTTCCGCCTCCTCCAACGAGCAGACGGCTACGGCTACACCCGCAAACCCGAGGGCGTGCCACGCGATACGACCTGACACAGCACAGCACAGCGATCCGCCCTGGGGGCGAATCTCAGCCCGTTGCCCTGCTCCGCAGGAGCTTCGTTTCCTCCCCCGACCCAAAGGCGGGGGTATCCACGCAGGAGAACCTGATGACCACCGAGCAGGCAGCAGCGCCGACGCGGATCACCGTCGGCGGCACGGACGGCACCGAGGCGTACGAGGTGCTGGTGGGGCGGCAGTTGCTGGGCGAGCTCCCCTCGCTCATCGGGACCGCCGCCAAGCGCGTCGCCGTACTCCACCCCGAAGCCCTCGCCGAGACGGGCGAGGCGGTACGGGAGGACCTGGCCGCGCAGGGCTACGAGGTCATCGCGATCCAGCTGCCCAACGCCGAGGAGTCCAAGACCGTCGAGGTCGCGGCCTACTGCTGGAAGGCGCTCGGGCAGACCAGCTTCACCCGCACCGACGTGATCGTGGGCGTCGGGGGAGGAGCCACCACCGACGTGGCGGGCTTCGTCGCGGCCACCTGGCTGCGCGGGGTGCGCTGGATCGCCGTCCCGACGACCGTGCTCGGCATGGTGGACGCGGCGGTCGGCGGCAAGACCGGCATCAACACCGCCGAGGGCAAGAACCTCGTCGGCGCCTTCCACCCGCCGACCGGGGTCCTCTGCGACCTCGCGGCGCTGGACTCGCTGCCCGTCAACGACTTCATCAGCGGTCTCGCCGAGGTCATCAAGGCCGGCTTCATCGCCGACCCGGTGATCCTCGACCTGATCGAGGAGGACCCGGTCGCGGCGCGCACCCCCGCGGGGCCGCACACCGCCGAGCTGATCGAGCGGGCGATCCGGGTCAAGGCCGAAGTGGTCTCCGGGGACCTCAAGGAGTCCGGCCGCCGGGAGATCCTCAACTACGGGCACACCCTCGCCCACGCCATCGAGAAGAACGAGCGCTACAAGTGGCGGCACGGCGCGGCCGTCTCCGTCGGCATGGTCTTCGCCGCCGAACTCGGCCGGATCGCCGGCCGTCTCGACGACGCGACCGCCGACCGGCACCGCTCGGTCCTGGAGTCGGTCGGGTTGCCGCTCACCTACCGCGGCGACCAGTGGCCCAAGCTCGTCGAGAACATGAAGGTCGACAAGAAGTCGCGCGGCGACATGCTGCGCTTCATCGTTCTGGACGGCCTCGCCAAGCCGACCGTCCTGGAGGGCCCCGACCCGGCGATGCTGCTTGCGGCACACGCCGAGATCGCCGCATGAGCGGCGCGAGCAGGGCCCTCGTCCTCAACGGGCCCAACCTCGGGCGGCTCGGCTCCCGCGAGCCCGACGTGTACGGCTCCACGTCGTACGCCGGACTCGTCGAGGCCTGTCAGGGGCTCGGCAAGGAGCTCGGTCTCGACGTCGAGGTCCGGGAGACCAACGACGAGGGCGAGCTGATCCGCTGGCTGCACGAGGCGGCGGACGGCTCGATTCCGGTCGTTCTCAACCCCGGGGCCTTCACCCACTATTCGTACGGAATGCGGGACGCGGCGGCCCAGCGCACCGCCCCGCTGATCGAGGTGCACCTCTCGAACCCGTACACCCGCGAGGAATTCCGGCACACCTCGGTGGTCGCCGCCGTCGCCAGCGGCACCATCGCGGGCTTCGGCATCGGCTCGTACCGGCTCGCGCTGCGTGCGCTCGCGGAGCAACTCGGCGGCTGAGACCGCCGTCTGACAGGGCAGGGCACTTACGGCCGCCCCCGGTCGTTCATCAGGTGGTCGTTCACCTGGTGAGTGGCGGGGGCGGTACCGTTCGGGGGTTCGACCCGGCCTTTCCGGGTCAGCATCACCACGGTCCGGATCCACCACGGTCCGGATTGACCGATCAGCCCGGCAAGAGTCGCCTGTACGAGACGGAGTGGCACCGGATGCAGCACGTAGTGGGGGCTCCGCTGCCACCTCCCCACGGCCCCGCCCAGATCTGGGCGAGCGCCGCCCCCCACGGCACCCCGCACCCGCCCGCGGGGCCGCCGGCGGGGCCTCCCGTGGGTCCGCCCCAGCCGCCCCACACACCGCCCGTGCAGCAGCCCCCGGGCTTCACCACGCACGGCAACGGCAACGGCCCGCAGCCGCACGCACCGGCCCCACAGCCGCACCACGCCCCCCAGCACGCCCCCGTGCCGCCCGCCGCGCGCGACACCACGGGCCACATCCAGCTGCCCCCGGGCGGCCCCGTGCCGCTGCCCGCACCGCCGACCGCGGCCGCCCACACGGGCAACACCACCCTCGCGGTGCTGCTGATAGGCCCCGCGGGCGCGGGCAAGACCACGGTCGCCAAGTACTGGGCGCAGAGCCGCCGGGTGCCGACCGCGCACATCAGCCTCGACGACGTCCGCGAATGGGTCTGCTCCGGCTTCGCCGACCCGCAGGCAGGCTGGAACGACCACTCCGAGGCCCAGTATCGGCTCGCCCGCCGCACCTGCGGCTTCGCCGCCCGCAACTTCCTCGCCAACAACATCTCCTGCATCGTCGACGACGCCGTCTTCCCCGACCGGCCCGTCGTCGGCCTCGGCGGCTGGAAGCGGCACGTGGGCCCCGGGCTGCTCCCCGTGGTCCTGCTGCCCGGCCTGGAGATCGTCCTGGAGCGCAACGCCAAGCGCAGCGGCAACAGGCGCCTCAGCGACGAGGAAGTGGCCCGCATCCACGGCCGGATGGCCGGCTGGTACGGATCGGGGCTGCCCATCATCGACAACTCCCAGTACGACGTGCCGACCACGGCCCAGCTCCTCGACGAGACCCTCGCCAGGGCGATGGCGTCCCCGCCCACCTGGTAGTGCGCACCGGACCCCTTCGGCGGCACCCCGGTCGGACGCGCAGAAACGGCGCGCCCGTGCCCCCGTACCTACGCTCGGGGCATGTCTGAGGCCCATGGAATCCGCCGCGGGCGGCTGCGCGACCGTACGGCCGCCGCGGGCAGCGAGGCCGCGCTGGTCTCCCGGCCCGCCAACGTCCGCTACCTCGCCGGCAGCGCCCCGCCCGGTGCCGTCCTGCTGATCGGCCCCGAAGGCCCCGAGCGCGACGTCCTGCTGTGCCCGCGCACGCCCGAGGGCATGCCCGTCGAGGGCCGCCCCGACGAGGCGCTGCGCATCCACATCCTGCCGACCCCGGGCGCTGACGCGGCCGTGGCAGGCGCGGACTTCGCGGCGGCCGCGGGTGCGGGCTCCCTCGCCGTGGAGGAACACCACCTGACCGTGGCCCGCTACCGGGCGCTCGGCTCGGTCGCGCCCCGGCTGCGCCTCGCGGAGCTCGGTTCCGCCGTCGAGCAGCAGCGCATCGTCAAGGACCAGGAGGAGATCGCATGTCTGCGCACGGCGGGCGAGATCACCGACCAGGCCCTGGGCGAACTCCTCGAATCCATCCTGGTGGGGCGCACGGAACGGCACCTCGCCCTGGAGCTGGAGCGCCGCCTCGTCGACCACGGCGCCGACGCCCCCGCCTTCACCACCTCCGTGGGCACCGGCCCCCATTCGGGGCGCTCCGGGCACCGGCCGACCGACCGCAGGGTCGAGGAGGGCGATTTCCTGTCCGTCTGCCTCGGCGCCGACTTCCGCGGCTACCGGGTCGAGATCGGCCGTACCTTCGTCATCGGCACCAGTCCCGCCGACTGGCAGATCGAGCTGTACGACCTGGTGTTTGCCGCCCAGCGGGCGGCCAGGGAGACCCTCGCGCCCGGCGTCGAGTACCGCGAAGTGGACCGCGCGGCACGCCATCTGCTGGAGGCCGCGGGGTACGGAGAAGCTCTTCCGGCGTCCACCGGACACGGCGTGGGGCTCGAAATCGTGGAGGACCCGGAGCTGGCACCTTCTGCCATGGGTAAACTGGACGCTTGTGTGCCGGTCACCGTCGAACCGGGGGTTCACCTCCCTGGCCGGGGCGGAGTCCGGATCGATGACACTCTCGTCGTGCGCCCCGAGGCGGACGGCGGACCCGAGCTACTCACCATTACGACCAAGGAACTGCTCGCGCTCTAGCCTCGTGCTTGCCGAGTGCGTTCTGCCGGTCGTTCCACCAGTCCAGGAGATTCCGCAACCGTGGCTTCCACGAACGACCTCAAGAACGGCATGGTGCTCAAGCTCGACGGAGGCCAGCTCTGGTCCGTCGTCGAGTTCCAGCACGTCAAGCCCGGCAAGGGCCCGGCCTTCGTGCGCACCAAGCTCAAGAGCGTGATGTCCGGCAAGGTCGTCGACAAGACCTTCAACGCCGGCACGAAGGTCGAGACCGCCACCATCGACCGTCGTGACATGCAGTTCTCGTACATGGACGGCGACTACTTCGTCTTCATGGACATGGACACGTACGACCAGCTGATGGTCGACCGCAAGTCCGTCGGCTCCACCGCCAACTTCCTGATCGAGGGCTTCACCGCCTCCGTCGCCCAGCACGAGGGCGAGGTGCTCTACGTCGAGCTCCCGGCCGCCGTCGAGCTGACGATCAAGCACACCGACCCCGGTGTGCAGGGCGACCGCTCCACCGGTGGCACCAAGCCCGCCACCCTGGAGACCGATTACGAGATCGGCGTCCCGCTGTTCATCACGACCGGCGAGAAGATCAAGGTCGACACCCGCACGGGCGACTACCTCGGCCGGGTGAACAGCTAACCGTGGCCGCTCGCAACAACGCCCGCAAGCGCGCGTTCCAGATCCTCTTCGAGGCCGATCAGCGCGGTACGTCCGTGCAGAATGTCCTCGCGGACTGGGTCCGGCACTCGCGGAGCGACGAGCGACAGCCGCCGGTGACCGAATACACGATGGAACTCGTCGAGGGGTACGCGCAGTACGCGTCCCGCATCGACGAGCTCATCGAGACCTATGCCGAAGGCTGGGACCTCGACCGCATGCCGGTCGTGGACCGCAACATCGTCCGGCTCGGTACGTACGAGCTGGTGTGGGTGGACGGGACCCCGGACGCGGTGGTGATCGACGAGGCGGTTCAGCTCGCCAAGGAGTTCTCCACCGACGACTCCCCGTCGTTCGTGAACGGCCTGCTGGGCCGCTTCAAGGACCTCAAGCCGAAGCTCCGCCGCGAAGAGGGCTGACGCCTTCTCCCGGCGGGATTCGCCACGCGAAGGGCCCGCCGCACGGATTCCGTGCGGCGGGCCCTTCGCGTGTACCCCGGGCGGGCGGGGGCATGGATTTCGGCAGGCCGGGATTGCGTGCCCGCGGAGATTCTGTGCCACTGATTCTGTGCCACCGCGGAGAAGTGCGCACATACGGAAAATACCGCCGGGGGCGGCAGAGGCACTTGCTGCCTCCACCGCCCCCGGCGGTACGTTTCTGCTCTTGCTGCGCTTGGCTCGAAGGGCCTGGATCAGACCTCTTCGTGGCCGACGGCGCGACGCGCGTCCGCGTCCAGGACGCCCCAGCTGATGAGCTGTTCGGTCAGGACCGAAGGCGACTGGTCGTAGATCACGGCCAGGGTGCGCAGGTCGTCCTGACGGATCGACAGCACCTTGCCGTTGTAGTCGCCGCGCTGCGACTGGATCGTGGCCGCGTACCGCTGGAGCGGGCCGGCCTTCTCCGCCGGAACGTGCGCGAGACGCTCCAGGTCGAGCCGGAGCTTCGGCGGCGGCTCGGCGGCCCCGCCGGGCGTCGTACCGGGCAGGAGTTCCTGCACGGGGACCCCGTAGAAGTCCGCCAGCTCGGCGAGGCGCTGCACGGTCACGGCACGGTCGCCGCGCTCGTACGAACCCACCACGACCGCCTTCCAACGGCCCTGGGACTTCTCCTCGACACCGTGGAGGGAAAGGCCCTGCTGGGTGCGGATCGCCCGGAGCTTGGCCCCGAGCTGCTTGGCGTATTCGCTGGACATAAAGCTCCCCGGACGCTGGAACATTGCGGCTCCGCCGCGTGGCTGGTAACTCACTGTGAGGTTACGCAGCGTTACTTGGATGCGTCAAGCCGAACGGGTGGGAGCCCCGTGAGAGAAGGGATCCGAGCCCCCTGGTACCGTGGGACACGTACATCCGACGTCCTTTAAGAACCGTCCCGTGAGGCGGAGAAGGAGGTCCGTTTCATTATGGACACCAGCGACATTCCTGTTTCAAGCACTGGCAATACCGGCAATTCAGATGGCGCGCGGCCCGTTCTCGAAGGCCCCGACATCGCACGGGTTCTGACCCGTATCGCCCACGAAATCGTCGAACGCGCCAAGGGCGCCGACGACGTGGTTCTCCTCGGCATTCCGACCCGCGGTGTTTTCCTCGCCCGCCGGCTCGCCGCCAAGCTCGAAGAGATCACCGGCCGCCCGGTGCCGGTCGGCTCCCTCGACATCACCATGTACCGCGACGACCTGCGGATGCGCCCCGCGCGCGCCCTGGCCCGTACGGAAATCCCCGGCGACGGCCTCGACGGACGCCTGGTCGTCCTCGTCGACGACGTGCTCTTCTCCGGCCGGACCATCCGCGCCGCCCTCGACGCACTGGGCGACCTCGGCCGCCCGCGCGCGGTCCAGCTCGCGGTCCTCGTCGACCGCGGCCACCGCGAACTGCCGATCCGCGCCGACTACGTCGGCAAGAACCTCCCCACGTCGCTGCGGGAGACGGTCAAGGTCCTGCTCGCGGAGGAGGACGGTCGCGACACCGTGCTGCTCGGCCTCCAGCAGACCGCCCCGGCGAGCGGCAAGTAGCTTCCCTTCCTCCGTGCGGCCCGTGATCCGGGTCGTACGGATGCTGCTGCCTGCTCATACGCCTTCCTCACCTCCGTACACCTGGAGAGAACCCAAGATGATGCGCCACCTCATCTCGGCCGCCGACCTCACCCGCGACGACGCCGTCCTGATCCTCGACACCGCCGAGGAGATGGCCCGGGTCGCGGACCGGCCGATAAAGAAGCTGCCCACCCTGCGCGGACGCACCGTCGTCAACCTCTTCTTCGAGGACTCGACGCGGACCCGGATCTCGTTCGAGGCGGCCGAGAAGCGACTGTCCGCCGACGTCATCAACTTCACCGCCAAGGGGTCCTCGGTCTCCAAGGGCGAGTCGCTGAAGGACACCGCGCAGACGCTGGAGGCGATGGGCGTCGACGCCGTCGTCATCCGGCACGGCGCGAGCGGCGCCCCGTACCGCCTCGCGACCTCCGACTGGATCGACGCGACCGTCATCAACGCGGGCGACGGCACCCACCAGCACCCGACGCAGGCCCTGCTCGACGCCTTCACGATGCGGCGGCGCCTGGTCGGCCGCGACGCGGGCCTCGGCCAGGACCTCGAAGGCAAGCGCATCACGCTCGTCGGGGACGTCCTGCACAGCCGGGTGGCCCGCTCCAACGTCGACCTGCTGCACACCCTCGGCGCCGAGGTCACCCTCGTCGCGCCGCCCACCCTGCTGCCGATCGGCGTCGAGCACTGGCCCGCCGAGGTCTCGTACGACATCGACAGCGTGCTCGCCAAGTCCGACGCGGTGATGATGCTCCGCGTCCAGCGCGAGCGCATGAACGCGGCCTTCTTCCCGACCGAGCGCGAGTACTCGCGGCGGTACGGGCTGAACGGCGAGCGGATGGCGAAGATGCCCGAGCACGCCATCGTCATGCACCCGGGCCCGATGGTCCGCGGCATGGAGATCACCGCCGACGTCGCCGACTCCGACCGGTGCACGGTCGTCGAGCAGGTCGCCAACGGGGTCTCCGTGCGGATGGCCGTCCTGTATCTGCTTCTCGGCGGCAACGAATCCGCCGCCCCCAGCAACACCACTCGTACCGAGGAGAGCAAGTAATCATGAGCAAGATCCTGATCCGTGGTGCGAAGGTGCTGGGCGGCGACGTCTCGGACGTGCTGATCGACGGCGAGACGATCGAGGCGGTCGGTGCCGGGCTCGAAGCCGGGGACGCGACCGTCGTCGAGGCCGAGGGGAAGGTGCTGCTGCCCGGCCTCGTCGACCTGCACACCCACCTGCGCGAGCCGGGCCGTGAGGACTCCGAGACCGTGCTCACCGGCACGCGCGCCGCCGCGTCCGGCGGCTACACCGCGGTCTTCGCCATGGCCAACACCTTCCCGGTCGCCGACACCGCCGGCGTCGTCGAGCAGGTCTGGCGGCTCGGCAAGGAGTCCGGCTACTGCGACGTGCAGCCCATCGGCGCCGTCACCGTCGGCCTGGAGGGCAAGCAGCTCGCCGAGCTCGGCGCGATGCACGACTCGGCCGCCGGTGTGAAGGTCTTCTCCGACGACGGCAAGTGCGTCGACGACGCAGTGATCATGCGGCGCGCGCTGGAGTACGTGAAGGCGTTCGGCGGCGTCGTCGCCCAGCACGCCCAGGAGCCCCGCCTCACCGAGGGCGCCCAGATGAACGAGGGCACCGTGTCCTCGGAACTGGGTCTCGGCGGCTGGCCCGCCGTCGCCGAGGAGTCGATCATCGCGCGCGACGTACTGCTCGCCGAGCACGTCGGCTCGCGGGTGCACATCTGCCACCTGTCGACCGCCGGTTCGGTCGAGATCGTACGGTGGGCCAAGTCGCGCGGCATCGACGTCACCGCCGAGGTCACCCCGCACCACCTGCTCCTCACGGACGAGCTGGTCCGCTCGTACAACCCGGTCTACAAGGTGAACCCGCCGCTCCGTACGGAGAAGGACGTCCTGGCGCTGCGCGAGGCGCTCGCCGACGGCACGATCGACATCGTCGCCACCGACCACGCCCCGCACCCGCACGAGGACAAGGACTGCGAGTGGGCCGCCGCCGCCATGGGCATGGTGGGCCTGGAGACCGCGCTGTCCGTCGTCCAGCAGACGATGGTGGAGACCGGACTGCTCGACTGGGCCGGTGTCGCCGACCGCATGTCGTTCGCCCCGGCCGGCATCGGCCGCCTGGAGGGCCACGGCCGTCCCATCGCCGCGGGGGAGCCCGCGAACCTGACCCTTCTCGACGCCGCTTACCGTGGACAGGTGGACCCCGCGGGCTTCGCCTCCCGCAGCCGCAACACCCCCTACGAGGGCCGTGAGCTGCCGGGACGCGTCACCCACACCTTCCTGCGGGGCCGGGCAACGGTCGTGGACGGGAAACTCGCGTGACATCTCTCATTGTGCTGGCAGCCGAGGCCGAGCAGAAGTCGGCCGAGGTGACGAACTGGTCCGGACGGATCGGCTGGGTCGTCGGCCTCGGGCTCTTCGTCGCCCTCCTCTACTGGCTGATGCGCCAGGGCTGGAAGTGGCGCGCCACCCTCCAGTCGGACCTGCCCGAGCTCCCCGAATCGCCGTCGGAGCCCGGTGCGGCGAAGCTGAGGATGAGCGGCCGCTACCACGGCTCCACGACCGCGGGGCAGTGGCTCGACCGGATCGTGGCCCGCGGTCTGGGCACCCGGAGCCGTGCCGAGCTCACCCTGACCGACCAGGGCCTGGATGTCGTACGACCCGGGGCGGACGACTTCTTCGTCCCGGCCGCGCAGCTCGTCGGGGCCCGCCTCGACAAGGGCATCGCGGGCAAGGTCCTCGCGGAGGGCGGCCTGCTGGTCGTCACCTGGGAGCACGGCGGCAAGCAGCTGGACTCCGGCTTCCGCTCGGACAGGGCGGCCGAGCACGCGGCCTGGGTCGAGGCCATCAACTCCATGAACAACGAAAACCTCAAGATCAGCACTACGGAAGGCACCGCACGATGACGATCTCCACCCGGGGAGCCGCCAAGGCTCCCGCCGTACTCGTCCTGGAGGACGGCCGCAGCTTCCGCGGCCGCGCCTACGGGGCCGTGGGGGAGACCTTCGGCGAGGCGGTGTTCAACACCGGCATGACCGGCTACCAGGAAACCCTCACCGACCCCTCGTACCACCGTCAGGTCGTCGTGATGACCGCCCCGCACGTGGGCAACACCGGGGTCAACGACGAGGACGACGAGTCGGCGAAGATCTGGGTGGCGGGCTACGTCGTCCGCGACCCCGCCCGTATCCCGTCCAACTGGCGCTCCCGGCGCTCGCTCGACGACGAGCTGGTCAAGCAGGGGGTCGTCGGGATCTCCGGCATCGACACCCGCGCCCTCACCCGCCACCTGCGCGAGCGCGGCGCCATGCGCGTCGGCATCTTCTCCGGCGAGGCACTGGCCGACGAGGCCACGCTGCTCGCCCGTGTGCAGGAGGCCCCGCAGATGAAGGGCGCCGACCTGTCCGCGGAGGTCGCCACCAAGGAGACGTACGTCGTCCCCGCGGTCGGCGAGAAGAAGTTCACCGTCGCCGCGATCGACCTCGGCATCAAGGGCATGACCCCGCACCTGATGGCCGAGCGCGGCATCGAGGTCCACGTGATGCCCGCCACGGCCACCGCCGAGGACCTGTACGCCGTGAACCCCGACGGCGTCTTCCTCTCCAACGGCCCCGGCGACCCGGCGACCGTGGACCTGACCGTCATCAAGGCGGCGCTGGAGCGCAAGACTCCGCTCTTCGGCATCTGCTTCGGCAACCAGATCCTCGGCCGCGCGCTCGGCTTCGGCACGTACAAGCTGAAGTACGGCCACCGCGGCATCAACCAGCCGGTGCAGGACCGCACCACCGGCAAGGTCGAGATCACCGCGCACAACCACGGATTCGCCGTCGACGCTCCGCTCGACAAGGTCTCCGACACCCCCTACGGCCGCGCCGAGGTCTCCCACGTCTGTCTGAACGACAACGTGGTGGAGGGGCTTCAGCTCCTCGACCAGCCGGCCTTCAGCGTCCAGTACCACCCCGAGGCAGCGGCCGGTCCGCACGACGCCGCGTACCTGTTCGACCGCTTCGTAGAGCTCATGGAGGGCCAGCGTGCCTAAGCGCACCGATATCCAGTCCGTCCTGGTCATCGGCTCAGGCCCGATCGTCATCGGCCAGGCCGCTGAGTTCGACTACTCCGGCACCCAGGCCTGCCGCATCCTCAAGGCCGAGGGCCTGCGGGTCATCCTGGTGAACTCCAACCCGGCGACGATCATGACCGACCCGGAGATCGCCGACGCCACGTACGTCGAGCCGATCACCCCGGAGTACGTCGAGAAGATCATCGCGAAGGAGCGCCCCGACGCGCTCCTGCCGACCCTCGGCGGTCAGACCGCGCTCAACACCGCGATCTCCATGCACGAGCAGGGTGTGCTGGAGAAGTACGGCGTGGAGCTGATCGGCGCCAACGTCGAGGCGATCAACAAGGGCGAGGACCGCGAGCTCTTCAAGGGCGTCGTCGAGGCCGTCAAGGCCAAGATCGGCTACGGCGAGTCCGCCCGCTCCGTCATCTGCCACTCGATGGACGACATCATCGCGGGCGTCGACACGCTCGGCGGCTACCCCGTCGTCGTCCGCCCCTCCTTCACCATGGGCGGCGCCGGCTCCGGCTTTGCGCACGACGAGGAGGAGCTGCGCCGCATCGCAGGCCAGGGCCTCACGCTCTCCCCGACCACCGAGGTGCTCCTGGAGGAGTCCATCCTCGGCTGGAAGGAGTACGAGCTGGAGCTGATGCGCGACAAGGCCGACAACGTCGTGGTCGTCTGCTCCATCGAGAACTTCGACCCGATGGGCGTCCACACCGGCGACTCCATCACCGTCGCCCCGTCGATGACCCTCACCGACCGCGAGTACCAGCGGCTGCGCGACATCGGCATCGCGATCATCCGCGAGGTCGGCGTCGACACCGGCGGCTGCAACATCCAGTTCGCGATCAACCCCGACGACGGCCGCATCATCGTCATCGAGATGAACCCGCGCGTCTCCCGTTCCTCGGCGCTGGCGTCGAAGGCGACCGGCTTCCCGATCGCCAAGATCGCCGCCCGTCTCGCCGTCGGCTACACGCTGGACGAGATCCCCAACGACATCACCGAGAAGACCCCGGCGTCCTTCGAGCCCTCGCTCGACTACGTCGTCGTCAAGGTCCCGCGCTTCGCCTTCGAGAAGTTCCCGGCCGCCGACGCCACCCTCACCACCACCATGAAGTCGGTGGGCGAGGCCATGGCGATCGGCCGCAACTTCACCGAGGCGCTCAACAAGGCGCTGCGCTCGCTGGAGAAGAAGGGCAGCCAGTTCACCTTCGTCGGTGAGCCCGGCGACAAGGCCGAGCTGCTCGAAATCTCCAAGGTCCCCACCGACGGCCGCATCAACACCGTCATGCAGGCCATCCGGGCCGGCGCCACCCAGGAGGAGATCTTCGACGCCACGAAGATCGACCCCTGGTTCGTCGACCAGCTGTTCCTGATCAAGGAGCACGCGGACGAGCTCGCGGCCGCCGACAAGCTCGACCCCGAGCTGCTCGCGGAAGCGAAGCGGCACGGCTTCTCGGACGTCCAGATCGCCGAGATCCGGGGCCTGCGCGAGGACGTCGTCCGCGAGGTCAGGCACGCGCTCGGAGTCCGGCCGGTCTACAAGACCGTCGACACCTGCGCCGCCGAGTTCGCGGCGAAGACGCCGTACTTCTACTCCTCGTACGACGAAGAGTCCGAGGTCGCGCCGCGCGAGAAGCCCGCCGTGATCATCCTGGGCTCCGGCCCGAACCGGATCGGCCAGGGCATCGAGTTCGACTACTCCTGCGTCCACGCCTCCTTCGCGCTCAGCGACGCGGGCTACGAGACCGTGATGGTCAACTGCAACCCGGAGACCGTCTCCACGGACTACGACACCTCCGACCGCCTGTACTTCGAGCCCCTCACGCTCGAAGACGTGCTGGAGATCGTGCACGCGGAGTCCCTCGCGGGCCCGATCGCCGGTGTCATCGTCCAGCTCGGCGGCCAGACCCCCCTCGGTCTCGCCCAGGCGCTCAAGGACAACGGCGTCCCCGTCGTCGGCACCCCGCCCGAGGCCATCCACGCCGCGGAGGACCGCGGCGCGTTCGGCCGCGTGCTCGCCGAGGCCGGTCTGCCGGCCCCCAAGCACGGCACCGCGACGACCTTCTCCGAGGCCAAGGCCATCGCCGACGAGATCGGCTACCCCGTCCTCGTACGCCCGTCGTACGTGCTCGGCGGCCGCGGCATGGAGATCGTCTACGACGAGACCCGCCTCTCCTCCTACATCGAGGAGTCGACCGAGATCAGCCCCTCGCGGCCGGTTCTCGTCGACCGCTTCCTCGACGACGCGATCGAGATCGACGTCGACGCCCTCTACGACGGCACCGAGCTCTACCTCGGCGGCGTCATGGAGCACATCGAGGAAGCCGGCATCCACTCCGGCGACTCCGCCTGCGCGCTGCCCCCGATCACCCTCGGCGGCCACGACATCAAGCGTCTGCGGATCTCGACGGAGGCCATCGCCAAGGGAGTCGGCGTCCGGGGACTGATCAACATCCAGTTCGCCATGGCCGGGGACATCCTGTACGTCCTCGAAGCCAACCCGCGCGCCTCCCGCACCGTCCCCTTCACCTCGAAGGCGACCGCGGTGCCGCTCGCGAAGGCCGCCGCCCGCATCTCGCTGGGCGCCACCGTCGCCGAACTGCGCGCCGAGGGCATGCTGCCGAAGACCGGCGACGGCGGCACGCTGCCGCCCGACGCGCCGATCTCCGTCAAGGAGGCCGTGATGCCGTGGAGCCGCTTCCGCGACATGCACGGACGCGGCGTCGACACGGTGCTCGGCCCGGAGATGCGCTCCACCGGTGAAGTCATGGGCATCGACTCGGTCTTCGGTACGGCGTACGCCAAGTCGCAGGCCGGCGCGTACGGCCCGCTGCCCACCAAGGGCCGCACCTTCATCTCGGTCGCCAACCGCGACAAGCGCTCGATGATCTTCCCGGCGCGTGAACTGGTCGCCCACGGCTTCGAGTTGCTCGCCACCTCCGGCACCGCCGAGGTCCTCAAGCGCAACGGCATCAACGCCACCGTCGTGCGCAAGCAGTCCGAGGGCGAGGGCCCGAACGGCGAGAAGACCATCGTCCAGCTCATCCACGACGGTGAGGTCGACCTCATCATCAACACCCCGTACGGCACGGGCGGCCGTCTCGACGGCTACGAGATCCGTACGGCGGCGGTCGCCCGCTCCGTCCCCTGCCTCACCACGGTCCAGGCGCTCGCCGCCGCCGTGCAGGGCATCGACGCGCTCAACCGCGGTGACGTGGGGGTCCGTTCCCTCCAGGAACACGCGGAACATCTGAACGCGGCCCGCGAGGACTGAGCCGCACGGAGGGGGACACCGGAAGCTTCCGGTGTCCCCCTCTTCGCGAGCCCACCCTCCCGTACGTCCCGAAGGCAGTCACCCATGTACAAGTTCTTCTTCCACCTCGTCTTCAAGCGGATGGACCCCGAGAAGGCCCACTACCTGGCCTTCCGCTGGATCCGCCTGGCCGCCCGCGTCCCCGTCCTGCGCACCTTCGTCGCGGCCGTGCTCGCGCCCCGCCACAAGGAGCTGCGCACCGAGGCCCTGGGCCTGCGCATGCACGGCCCGTTCGGCCTGGCCGCCGGCTTCGACAAGAACGCCGTCGCCATCGACGGCATGACCATGCTCGGCTTTGACCACATCGAGATCGGCACGGTCACCGCCCAGCCGCAGCCAGGCAACCCCAAGAAGCGCCTCTTCCGCCTGATCGCGGACCGCGCGCTCATCAACCGCATGGGCTTCAACAACGAGGGCTCCGAGGCCGTCGCCGCCCGCCTCGCGGCCCGCAGTCCCGTCTTCAAGGCCACTGTCGGTGTCAACATCGGCAAGACCAAGGTGGTCCCGGAGGAAGAAGCCGTCGGCGACTACGTGACGTCCACCGAGCGCCTGGCCGCCCACGCGGACTACCTCGTCGTCAACGTGTCGTCGCCGAACACCCCGGGCCTGCGCAACCTCCAGGCCACGGAGTCCCTGCGGCCGCTCCTCACCGCCGTACGGGAGGCCGCCGACCGCACTGTCACCGGCCGCCGCGTCCCGCTCCTGGTCAAGATCGCCCCCGACCTCGCGGACGAGGACGTCGACGCCGTCGCCGACCTGGCCCTGGAGCTCGGCCTGGACGGCATCATCGCCACCAACACCACCATCGCCCGCGAGAGCCTCGGCCTGAAGTCGTCCCCCGAGCTCTACCGGGAGACCGGCGGCCTCTCCGGGGCCCCCGTCAAGGCGCGCTCACTGGAGGTCCTGCGCCGTCTGTACGCCCGTGTGGGCGACGAACTCGTCCTCGTCGGGGTGGGCGGCATCGAGAACGCCGAGGACGCCTGGCAGCGCATCCTCGCCGGTGCCACCCTCGTCCAGGGCTACAGCGCCTTCATCTACGAGGGTCCCTTCTACGCCCGCGCCATCCACAAGGGTCTGGCCGCACGCCTCGCCAACAGTCCGTACAAGACCCTCGCCGACGCTGTCGGCGCCGACACCAAGAAGGCCGCCGCATGACCGTGATCCCCTTCGGCACCCGACTCCGTACGGCCATGGACACCCGCGGCCCCCTCTGCGTCGGCATCGACCCGCACGCGTCGCTCCTGAACGCCTGGGGCCTGGACGACGACATCAAGGGCCTGGAGACCTTCACCCGCACCGTCGTCGAGGCGCTCGCCGACCGGGTCGCCGTCCTCAAGCCGCAGTCGGCCTTCTTCGAGCGGTTCGGCTCGCGCGGAATCGCCGTACTGGAGAAGGCGGTCGAGGAGTCCAGGGCCGCCGGGGCCCTGGTCCTGATGGACGCCAAGCGCGGCGACATCGGCTCCACCATGGGCGCGTACGCCGCCACCTACCTCGACCCCGCCTCCCCGCTCTTCTCCGACGCGGTCACCGTCTCCCCGTACCTCGGCTTCGGCTCGCTGCGCCCCGCGCTCGACCTCGCCAAGGAGAACGGCGCCGGGGTCTTCGTCCTCGCCCTCACCTCCAACCCGGAGGGCGCCGAGGTGCAGCGCGCCACCGCCGCCGACGGCCGCTCCCTCGCCCAGCTGATGCTGGACCACATGGCGGCCGAGAACGCGGGCGCGGACCCGATGGGCTCCGTCGGCGCGGTCGTCGGTGCGACCCTCGGCGACGCGGGCGTGAACCTCGCCATCAACGGCCCGCTGCTCGCCCCCGGCATCGGCGCGCAGGGCGCGACCCCGGCCGACCTTCCCGGAGTCTTCGGTTCCGCGGTCGGCAACGTCGTCCCGAGCGTGAGCCGCGGAGTACTGCGCCACGGACCCGATCCCGTCGGGCTGCGGGACTCCGCCCGGCGCTTCGCGGACGAGGTGCGCGCGGCTGTTTCGGGAGTGTGAACACCCGGTCGGGAGCCGCCGTGGCGCGATGTTGACGAATTCCTGACCCAAAACCCGGGTGTTATGGGGTAAATGTCCCGCTCGTCTGAGGCTGACCAGGACTTTTAGTCCGTTCTCACTGACGGGAGCGGCCATGCCCGCTAGTCTCCGACGAGAGCAAACGCACAGCTCCACCGTGTGTTGCTCACCGAGTGCGGGGCCTTTGGCTTCCACACCCGGTCCGTATCCGACAGTTCGACATCCGAGGTGACGTAGGCGTGGCTCTTCCGCCCCTTACCCCTGAACAGCGCGCAGCCGCGCTCGAAAAGGCCGCCGCGGCTCGCCGGGAGCGGGCCGAGGTCAAGAATCGACTCAAGCACTCCGGCGCTTCCCTCCACGAGGTCATCAAGTCGGGCCAGGAGAACGACGTCATCGGGAAGATGAAGGTCTCCGCCCTGCTCGAGTCCCTGCCCGGTGTGGGCAAGGTCCGCGCCAAGCAGATCATGGAGCGGCTCGGCATTTCCGAGAGCCGCCGGGTGCGTGGTCTCGGCTCCAACCAGATCGCATCCCTGGAGCGTGAATTCGGCGGCAGTGCTGCCTGAGCGCCCCTGCCGGAGGTCCGGCGTTCCCGGCACCCCCGGGAAGCTGGAATAATCGCTCCATGGCTGCAACATCCCGGGGGACGTCCCCCGCACCCCCGGACGTACGTCCGCGGCTGACCGTGCTCTCCGGCCCCTCCGGGGTCGGCAAGAGCACGGTCGTGTCGCATATGCGCAAGGTTCACCCCGAGGTCTGGCTCTCCGTCTCGGCCACCACCCGCAAGCCGCGACCCGGCGAGCGGCACGGCGTCCAGTACTTCTTCGTCACAGATGAAGAGTTCGACAAGCTGGTCGCCAACGGCGAACTGCTGGAGTGGGCCGAGTTCGCGGGCAACCGCTACGGCACCCCGCGGGGCGCCGTCTCCGACCGTCTGGAGGCGGGTGAACTCGTACTCCTGGAGATCGATCTGCAGGGTGCGCGCCAGGTCAAGGAGTCGGAGCCCGACTCCCAGCTGGTTTTCCTCGCTCCGCCGAGCTGGGACGAACTGGTCCGCCGGCTCACCGGCCGCGGCACCGAGTCGCCCGAGGTCATCGAGCGGCGACTGGCCGCAGCCAAGATCGAACTCGCCGCCGAGGCCGAGTTCGACACCACCCTTGTCAACACCTCCGTCGAGGACGTAGCACGCGAGCTGCTAACGTTGATGGAAGTTGTTTGATCTTTGTCCATTTTTTCGGGCGCCCCAGAAGACCGGTCATCCGGGAAGCCGGGTATCCCGGAAGTTTTCGGAAGGTAGAGCGTGTCCTCTTCCATTTCCACGCCCGAGGGCATCATCAACCCGCCGATCGATGAGCTGCTCGAGGCAACTGACTCGAAGTACAGCCTCGTGATCTACGCGGCCAAGCGCGCGCGTCAGATCAACGCGTACTACTCCCAGCTGGGCGAAGGCCTGCTGGAGTACGTCGGTCCGCTGGTGGACACCCACGTCCACGAGAAGCCGCTCTCGATCGCCCTGCGTGAGATCAACGCGGGTCTGCTGACGTCGGAGGCCATCGAGGGCCCGGCGCAGTAGCCATTACCAGCTCAACAGGCAGCACCAGCACCTTCATCACAGGCCCGACGGCACATCCGTCGGGCCTGTGGTGTGTGATGGGTGCGTACGCATCCGATGAACGCGGGGAGCCGTAACTGTGGAGAAGCCGAAGGTCGTCCTGGGGGTCAGCGGCGGCATCGCCGCCTACAAGGCGTGCGAGCTACTGCGCCGGCTGACCGAGTCCGGCCATGACGTACGGGTCGTACCGACCGAGGCGTCGCTGCACTTCGTGGGCGCGGCCACCTGGTCGGCGCTGTCCGGGAACCCGGTCTCCACCGAGGTCTGGGACTCCGTCCACGAGGTCCCGCACGTACGCATCGGCCAGCACGCCGACCTCGTCGTCGTCGCCCCGGCCACCGCCGACATGCTCGCCAAGGCGGCCCACGGCCTGGCCGACGACCTCCTCACCAATACGCTCCTCACCGCCCGCTGTCCGGTGCTCTTCGCCCCCGCGATGCACACCGAGATGTGGGAGCACCCGGCCACCCAGGAGAACGTGGCGACGCTGCGCCGCCGGGGCGCCGTCGTCCTGGAGCCCGCCGTCGGCCGCCTGACCGGCGTCGACACCGGCAAGGGGCGCTTCCCCGACCCGGTCGAGATCTTCGAGACCTGTCGCCACGTTTTGAGGAGGAGCAGTCTGGCCCGGGGCGTGGCGGCGCCCGACCTCACCGGCCGGCACGTCGTCATCAGCGCGGGCGGTACCCGTGAGCCGCTGGACCCGGTCCGCTATCTGGGCAACCGCTCTTCCGGCAAGCAGGGGTACGCCCTCGCGCGCACGGCCCTCGCCCGTGGCGCCCGCGTCACGCTGATCGAGGCGAACACCGGTCTGCCCGACCCGGCCGGCGCCGACATCGTCCGCGTCGGGACCGCCGTACAGCTGCGGGAAGCGGTCCTCAAGGCCGCCGCGGACGCCGACGCGGTGGTGATGGCGGCCGCCGTCGCGGACTTCCGCCCCGAGACGTACGCCACAGGGAAGATCAAGAAGAAGGACGGCGAGGAGCCCGCGCCCGTCGCGCTGGTCCGCAACCCGGACATCCTCGCCGAGGTCGCGGGCGGCGGTACGGGGGAGCGGCTGCGCCCCGGACAGGTCGTCGTCGGATTCGCCGCCGAGACCGACGACGTACTCGCCAACGGGCGCAAGAAGCTCCTGCGCAAGGGCTGTGACCTGCTCGTCGTCAATGAGGTCGGAGAGCACAAGACCTTCGGTTCGGAAGAGAACGAAGCGGTCGTGCTCGCCGCGGACGGTGCGCAGACCCCGGTGCCGTACGGGCCGAAGGAAGCTCTCGCCGACGTCGTGTGGGACTTGATTGCCCCTCGTCTCGGGTAGACCGTTCTCCTCCCTTCTCAGCCGATTTGAGAGCCAGGAATCCCACCAAGACGGGATTTTTTGCCCCTGGCGTCGCTCACTTTCCGTATTGCACAATGCAGTGCCGCGGATCACACAACGGCAATTCGGTGAGACACGTGGTCCACCAGGCAAGAGCGACCGATAAAGTGGAAGCGGATCGACGCCGGGCGCAGCTCCCGGCCGGTCCACCAATGATCAGCCAGCAGCCGCTGCAACCCCAGGGAGCGTTGTGTCCCGTCGTCTCTTCACCTCGGAGTCTGTGACCGAGGGCCACCCCGACAAGATCGCTGACCAGATCAGCGACACGATTCTCGACGCGCTCCTGCGGGAGGACCCGACATCCCGGGTCGCGGTGGAGACCCTGATCACGACGGGCCTCGTGCACGTCGCGGGTGAGGTCACCACGAAGGCGTACGCGCCGATCGCGCAGCTCGTGCGCGAGAAGATCCTCGACATCGGTTACGACTCCTCGAAGAAGGGCTTCGACGGCGCCTCGTGCGGCGTGTCGGTGTCCATCGGTGCGCAGTCCCCGGACATCGCGCAGGGCGTCGACACCGCGTACGAGAAGCGGGTCGAGGGTGACGAGGACGAGCTCGACAAGCAGGGCGCGGGCGACCAGGGCCTGATGTTCGGCTACGCGTGCGACGAGACGCCGGAGCTGATGCCGCTCCCGATCCACCTCGCGCACCGCCTGTCGCGCCGCCTGTCCGAGGTCCGCAAGAACGGGACGATCCCGTACCTGCGCCCCGACGGCAAGACCCAGGTCACCATCGAGTACGACGGCGACAAGGCCGTCCGTCTCGACACGGTCGTCGTCTCCTCGCAGCACGCTTCGGACATCGACCTGGAATCCCTCCTCGCGCCCGACATCCGCGAGTTCGTCGTCGAGCACGTCCTCAAGCAGCTCGTCGAGGACGGCATCAAGCTCGACACCGAGGGCTACCGCCTCCTGGTGAACCCGACCGGCCGCTTCGAGATCGGCGGCCCGATGGGCGACGCCGGCCTGACCGGCCGCAAGATCATCATCGACACGTACGGCGGCATGGCCCGCCACGGCGGCGGCGCCTTCTCGGGCAAGGACCCGTCCAAGGTCGACCGCTCTGCGGCGTACGCGATGCGCTGGGTCGCCAAGAACGTCGTGGCCGCCGGTCTCGCCGCCCGCTGCGAGGTCCAGGTCGCGTACGCGATCGGCAAGGCCGAGCCGGTCGGTCTCTTCATCGAGACCTTCGGCACCGCCACGGTCGACACGGACAAGATCGAGCAGGCCATCGCCGAGGTCTTCGACCTCCGCCCGGCCGCGATCATCCGCGACCTGGACCTGCTGCGCCCGATCTACGCGCAGACCGCCGCGTACGGCCACTTCGGCCGCGAGCTGCCCGACTTCACGTGGGAGCGCACGGACCGCGTGGACGCGCTGAAGAAGGCCGCCGGCCTGTAAGGCGTACACGCTCGGTACACGCTCACGGGTTTCGCTGCGCGACGGCCCCGGACCGCTTGGATGCGGGACGGGGCCGTCGCGCTTTTCGGGTACGCGTACGGCACGCAATGGGCGTGCCCCGCAGGGGGATTCAGCTCTAGGGTGGGGGCAGCCCGGTGCGCAGGCGAGCGGATACTTCCTGGGTGAACACACCCTCGCGGGTTCGAATCCCGCCGCCGGTTTCCTGTCGGGAGCCGGTGTGGCCGAGTGGTCCATGGCACAAGTCGCCCTTCGGGGCGTGAGCCGCTTGCCGCTTTGATCTCGGGCGACTTCTTGGGACGCCTCTTGGGCGGCTGCCCCGGTGGACGATCACCACGGCGGCCAGGGGCTGCACTCCGTCGATCGGGCGGGGCGTGCTCCTGGCGGCGGCGTGCGGGCGGCCGTGGGGACCGTCGGCTGTCAGTGTCGTCTGGTAGGAATTTGGCTGTGAGCAGTGACGATGACCAGCAGCAGGGCGTGCAGGGCGATCCGGGGGACGGGCCGCCCGAGCAGCTTGCGCTGATGCGGGAGTTCCTTCGGGACGAGAAGCAGGTGCCGAAGGCGAAGCCACGGACGTGGCGGGGGGCGCCCTTGGCCGCGGAGCTGCCCGTGGCGCGGGTCATGGTCAACAAGGGGGTGCTGCACCTCGACCGGTATTTCGACTACGCGGTGACCGAGGAGCTGGACGCGGACGCCCAGCCGGGCGTGCGGGTGCGGGTGCGGTTCGGGGCGGGGGCGCACCGGGTGCGGGACGGCAGGCGGGAGGGGGGCGGCCTGATCGACGGGTTCATCGTCGAGCGGGTCGCCGAGTCGGACTACAACGGGCCGTTGGCCGCCCTGGCGCAGGTGGTGTCGCCTGAGCCGGTGCTCAGTGCGGAACTGCTGGGGCTGGCGCGGGCGGTGGCGGACCGGTACGCGGGGAGTCTGGCCGATGTGCTGCAGCTGGCGATCCCGCCGCGGAACGCACGGGCCGAGAAGAAGGATTTCCCGGCTGCGCTGCCTGCGCCCGCCCCGCCCGAGGTGGGGAGTTGGGGGCGGTACGAACAGGGGGCGGCCTTTCTGGAGACGCTGGCCAGGGGCGGTGCGCCGCGGGCCGTGTGGACCGCGCTGCCGGGGCCGTTGTGGGCGGAGGAGATCGCACGGGCGGTCGCCGCGACGCTGGCCTCGGGGCGGGGGGCGATCGTCGTGGTGCCCGACGGGCGGAGCGTGGAGCGGGTGCACGTGGCCCTGGGCGAGGTGCTGGGGGAGGGACGGCATGCCGTGCTGACCGCCGACGCCGGGCCCGAGAAGCGCTACCGGGAGTGGCTTGCCGTGCGGCGGGCTGCCGTGCGGGCGGTGGTGGGGACCAGGTCGGCGATGTTCGCGCCGGTCAGGGACCTGGGGCTGGTCGTGGTGTGGGACGACGGGGACGGCAATCTGAGCGAGCAGCACGCGCCCCTGCCGCATGCGCGTGAGGTGCTGGAGCTGCGGGCCACGCAGGACAAGTGCGCGTTCCTGCTGGGGAGTACGAGTTGCACGGTCGAGGCCGCGCAGCTGATGGAGAGCGGGTGGGCCAGGCCGCTGGCGGCGGGGCGTGAGCAGGTGCGGCTGGCTGCTCCGCTTGTACGGACCGTGGGCGACCAGGAGTTGGCGCGGGACGAGGCGGCGCGGGCCGCACGGCTGCCGAGCCTGGCCTGGCAGACCGTACGGGAAGGGCTGAAGAGCGGGCCCGTGCTGGTGCAGGTGCCGCGGCGGGGGTACGTACCGCGGCTGGCGTGCGAGCGGTGCCGGACGCCGGCTCGGTGCAAGCACTGTGCGGGGCCGCTGGAGGCGCCCGACGCACGGGAGTTGTACTGCGGGTGGTGCGGGCGGACCGAGACGGGCTGGCACTGTGCGGAGTGCGGGTTCAACCGGTTGCGGGCGCAGATCGTGGGGGCGCGGAGGACCGCGGAGGAGCTGGGGCGGGCGTTTCCGGCGGTTCCGGTGCGGACTTCGGGACGGGATCACGTGCTGGATGTGGTGCCGGGAGTGCCTGCTCTGGTGGTGAGCACGCCAGGGGCGGAGCCCGTTGCCGAGGGCGGGTACGCGGCGGCGCTGCTGCTGGACGGGTGGGCCATGCTCGGCAGGCCCGACCTGCGGGCCGGGGAGGACGCGCTGCGGCGGTGGATCGCGGCGGCGTCGCTGGTGCGGGGGCAGGCGGAGGGCGGCACGGTCGTGATCGTCGCGGAGCCGACGCTGAGGCCGGTGCAGGCGCTGGTGCGCTGGGACCCGGTGGGCAGCGCGCAGCGGGAGCTGGCCGAGCGCGCCGAGCTGGGCTTTCCGCCGGTGTCGCGGATGGCGGCGGTGAGCGGGCGCGGGGATGACGTGGCGGAATTCCTGCGGGTGGCGGAACTGCCGGTGGAAGCCGAGGTGTTGGGACCGATTCCGTTGCCGGTGACGGATCCGGGGCGGCCCCGGCGGGCACAGGACCCGCCGGTGGGGGAGCAGTGGGAGCGGGCCCTGGTACGGGTGCCGCCGGGGCGGGGCGCGGCGCTGGCGGCGGCGTTGAAGGTGGCGCAGGCGGCGAGGATGGCTCGGGGGGGGAGTGGAGGGGTGGGGGAGGGGGTGCGGATTCGGGTGGATCCGCCGGATATTGGGTGAGGGGGCCTTGGGCGGCCGGCGGGTGGGTGGGGTGGGCGGGCGGGGTGGGGCTGGGGCGGGGTTCTGTGGTGGGTCCTGCCGCCTCGGGTGGGGCCGTTGGCTCCTGCGAGGCCGTCGCCGGGCTGGGGTGCGCCGCGCAGTGCGTGGGGGCAGGCCCTGCACTCTGTACTGGGGCGCGCCTCCCCATCCTTGCCCCCACCGCTGTGGGCAATCGTTCCGCTGGGGCGGAACGGGTGGGCACAGCGGGACCCCTCGCTCCCCGTAGGAGCACCGCTGCCCTCCCTGGCCCCTGTTCGGCGTGCCGGTGCGGGCGGGAGCGGGCGTGGGCTGGAGCGAGGGGCGTGCTCCGCGTGGGGGCCGCCCCCTTGCCCACCCGTTCCGCCCCCGGGGGCGGCCCCGCTGCCCAAGAGGGCTGGGGGTAAGGGCCGGCTTTTAGGGGCGCGGGGAACTGCGCGACCAGCCACGACGCACCCGCACGATGTCCCCCGCCCGAGAGGTGAGGGGTGGTGGGCGTGGGGGTGCCCCCTGCCGGGGGAGGGCAGGGGGCACTGGTGGGGAGGGGGTTAGCCGTTGCGGGGGCTGGGGAAGGGGCGGGAGTCTTCGCGGAGGGACTGGCTGCTTGCCGTCGGCTGCGGCGGCATGGAGCGGGCGGCGGGAACCGCGGGCAGGATCGCGGGCAGCGTCCGCGTCGCGGCGGGGGCCGTTGCTGTCGCGGTCGATCCGGCCGATCCGTTCGTGGAAGTGGAAGTGGATGTGGATGTGGGGGAGGACGGGGGCGTTGCAGTGGGGGAGGGGACGGGGGAGGCGGACAGAGGGTCCGTTCCGTTGTGGTCCGGGGCGGTTCCGTGCGCGGGCTGTGCCGTCGCCCGGCGGGCGCCGTAACGGCGGTGCACCGCCTGCTTGGTGACCCCGAGCGCCGAACCCACCGCGTCCCACGAGAAACCGAGCGAGCGGTCGAAGTCCACGGCGGCGGTCACCAGGGTCTCGACGCTGTCCCGCAGTTCCTGCGCGAGGCGGACGGTCGGGGCGGGGGCCCGCCCGTACACGACGAAGCCCGTGGAGGGTCCCGAGCGGCGCGGGCGGTAGACGTTGCCCAGCTGGGCGGTGAGGGTACGCAGTGCGTCCACCTGCCGGCGGACCCGCTCGATGTCCCGTACCAACAGGTGCAGGCTGGCCCGCGCTTGGGCGTCATGGGTTGCGTGGTCGGCCATGAAAAAGCCTCTCGAACCGGCGTTGAATGAAGAAGGACGAATGAAGGACGGGGCCGTCAGGTTGACGACCCGTTTCGGTCAATCTCTTTTGACCAACGCGCCACCCGGTGTTGTGGTCACGCTCCAGGGGCGTGTCCGCATATGCGCGGGGCGCACGGACGTGCGTACGCCCCCTCGGGCGGGTCCGGGGTGTCACCCATAGACTGGTGCGCTGCCCGATCGCCGACCGAGAGGCTCGTACACCCCCATGAAGCTCGTCTTTGCCGGCACCCCCGAGGTCGCCGTTCCCGCCCTGGACGCCCTGATCGCCTCCCGGCACGAGGTCGTCGCCGTCGTCACCCGGCCCGACGCCCCCGCCGGGCGGGGTCGCAGGCTGGTCGCCAGCCCCGTCGCCGAGCGCGCGGAGGAGGCCGGGATCGAGGTGCTCAAGCCGGTGAAGCCGCGCGACGAGGAGTTCCAGGCCCGGCTGCGCGAGATCGGCCCGGACTGCTGCCCGGTCGTGGCGTACGGTGCGCTGCTGCCGAAGTCCGCCCTGGAGATCCCCGCGCACGGCTGGGTCAATCTGCACTTCTCGCTGCTGCCCGCCTGGCGCGGCGCCGCCCCCGTGCAGCACTCGGTGATGGCCGGTGACGAGGTGACGGGTGCGTCGACCTTTCAGATCGAGCAGGGGCTGGACTCCGGCCCGGTGTACGGCGTGATCACGGAGGACGTGCGCCCCACGGACACCAGCGGTGACCTGCTGACCCGGCTCGCCTTCGCCGGATCCGGCCTGCTGGTGGCCACGATGGACGGCATCGAGGACGGGTCGCTGCAGCCCGTTCCGCAGCCCCTCGACGGCATCAGCCTCGCCCCGAAGATCACCGTCGAGGACGCCCAGGTCGACTGGAACGCCCCCGCGCTGCGCGTCGACCGCATCGTGCGCGGCTGCACCCCCGCGCCCGGCGCCTGGACCGTCTTCCGCGACGAGCGGCTGAAACTGGTGCAGGCGGGGCTGGCCACGGACCGCACCGATCTCGCCCCCGGCGAGCTGTCCGCGGGCAAGAACAACGTCTACGTCGGCACCGGCTCGCACGCCGTCGAGCTGCTCTGGGTGCAGCCGCAGGGCAAGAAGCCGATGAAGGCCGCCGACTGGGCGAGGGGCGTACGGATCGCCCCCGGTGAGCTTCTGACCAAGGCGGACGTACGCTGAGGGGAACCCCCTTCACTTAAGCGGAGCACCTTTTGAGCGACCAGAAGCCCCAGCAGAGCCGTCCCGCGCGCAAGCCGTACAAGCCGCACCGCAAGCCCCAGAAGGACCCCGTCCGCTTCCTCGCCTTCGAGGCGCTGCGCGCCGTCGACGAGCGGGACGCGTACGCGAACCTGGTGCTGCCGCCGCTGCTGAAGAAGGCCCGGGAGAAGAACGAGGGCTTCGACGGGCGCGACGCCGCGCTCGCCACCGAGCTCGTCTACGGCACGCTGCGCAGGCAGGGCACGTACGACTCGATCATCGCGGCCTGCATCGACCGGCCGCTGCGCGAGGTCGACCCGCCGGTCCTCGACGTGCTCGCGCTCGGCGCCCACCAGCTGCTCGGCACCCGCATCCCCACCCACGCGGCCGTATCGGCGAGCGTGGAGCTGGCGCGGGTGGTGCTCGGCGAGGGGCGTGCGAAGTTCGTCAACGCGGTGCTCCGCAAGATCTCCAAGCAGGACCTGGAGACGTGGGTGGAGCAGGTGGCTCCGCCGTACGAGGACGATGCCGAGCAGCATCTCGCCGTCGTGCACTCGCACCCGCGCTGGATCGTTTCCGCGCTGTGGGACGCGCTGGGCGGCGGCCGGGGCGGCATCGAGGACCTCCTCGAAGCGGACAACGAGCGCCCCGAGGTGACGCTGGTCGCCCGCCCGGGCCGGTCCACCACGGACGAGCTGCTCGACGTGCTGGGCGAGGAGTCCGGGCTGCCCGGCCGCTGGTCGCCGTATGCGGTACGGATGGCCGAGGGCGGCGAGCCGGGTGCGCTGGACGCGGTACGGGACGGGCGTGCGGGCGTCCAGGACGAGGGCAGCCAGCTGGTGGCCGTGGCCCTCGCCAATGCGGCGATCGAAGGCCCCGACAAGCAGTGGCTGGACGGCTGCGCGGGTCCTGGCGGCAAGGCGGCGCTGCTCGCCGCCCTCGCCTCCGAGCGGGGCGCGGCGCTGCTCGCCTCCGAGAAGCTGCCGCACCGGGCGCGCCTCGTGGCGCAGGCGCTGGCCGGGAACCCCGGTCCTTACCAGGTCATCGCCGCTGACGGCACCCGGCCGCCGTGGCTGCCCGGCACCTTCGACCGGGTGCTGATGGACGTGCCGTGCTCGGGTCTGGGCGCGCTGCGGCGTCGCCCTGAGTCGCGGTGGCGGCGTCGCCCTGAGGATTTGGAGAGCTTCGCTCCGCTTCAGCGGTCGCTGCTGCGGGAGGCGTTGAAGGCGGTACGGGTCGGGGGAGTCGTGGGGTACGCGACCTGCTCGCCGCATCTCGCGGAGACGCGGACCGTCGTGGACGACGTGATCAAGGGCAAGGGTGCGGGCAACGAGCCGTTCGAGGTGGAGTGGGTGGATGCGCGGCCGCTGATGCCGGGGGTTTCGGCGTTGGGGGACGGGCCGGATGTGCAGCTTTGGCCGCATGTGCATGGGACGGATGCGATGTACCTGGCGGTGCTGAGGAGGATTGGCTGAGGCTGAGGCTGAGGCTGAGGCTGAGGCGGGGGTGGGCGGGCGCGGTCGTGGGGGCGTGCGGTCGTGAGGGGCGCGGCTCCGCGTGGGGCCGCCCCCTTGCCCACCCGTTCCGCCCCCGGGGGGCGGCCCCGCTGCCCAAGGCGGCTCCGGGGGGATAGGGGCTGGGGGCGGCCCCGCTGCCCAAGAGGGCTAGGGGTTAGGTCGGGGGGCTTGCTGGGGCATGGCAGTCTTGGGGCATGGCAGCGCAGATCAATCCCAGTATCCTGTCCGCCGACTTCGCCCGGCTCGCCGAAGAGGCCAGGGCCGTCGAAGGCGCCGACTGGCTCCATGTCGACGTCATGGACAACCACTTCGTGCCGAACCTCACCCTCGGCGTGCCGATCGTGGAGTCGCTGAGCAGGGCCACGGACATCCCGCTGGACTGCCACCTCATGATCGAGGACCCGGACCGCTGGGCGCCGCAGTACGTCGAGGCGGGTGCCGGTTCCGTGACCTTCCACGCCGAGGCCGCCGCCGCCCCGGTCCGTACCGCGCGCGAGATCCGCGCCAAGGGCGCCCGCGCGTCCATGGCGCTCAAGCCGGCCACGCCCATCGAGCCGTACGAGGACCTGCTCCCCGAGCTCGACATGCTGCTGATCATGACGGTTGAGCCGGGCTTCGGCGGGCAGTCGTTCCTCGACATCATGCTGCCGAAGATCCGCCGTACCCGGCAGCTGATCTCCAAGCACGGTCTGGAGCTGTGGCTCCAGGTGGACGGCGGCGTCTCCGCCTCCACCATCGAGCGGTGCGCGGAGGCGGGCGCGGACGTCTTCGTCGCGGGCTCCGCCGTCTACAACACCGACGACCCGGCCGCCGCCGTACGCATGCTGCGCCACCAGGCCGACGAGACCACGGCCAAGGCATCCTGGGCCTGCGCGCACTGAGGCCCGGGGAACGGCGCCGCAGCAGCGGCACGGTCACGGTAATAAGAAGGCAAAATGAACGTGGGCCCACAGGGCTGATCAAGGTCCGTCACATCTGACAGGATGAACGGCGAACCATTGTGTGAAAGTGAACCAAGGTAAGGAGATCGCGGTGTCTGCGATGTCAGCGGGCCGGTCGGCCATGCGGATGGGACCCGCTGAGCTGGTTCAGGCGGCGGCCATGGCCCGCCGCTTCTACCTTGAGGGCAAATCCAAGATCCAGATCGCCGAGGAGTTCGGCGTCAGCCGCTTCAAGGTGGCCCGGGTCCTGGAGACCGCTCTCGAACGTGATCTCGTACGGATCGAGATCCGCGTCCCCGCCGAACTGGACGCGGAGCGCTCCGACGCCCTGCGTGCCCGGTACGGTCTGCGCCACGCGGTCGTCGTCGAGTCCCCGGCGGACGCCGCCGACGACGCCCCCGATCCGGAGAACCTGGGCGAGGTCGCCGCCGACCTGCTCGGCGAACTGGTCAACGAGGGCGATGTGCTGGGGCTGGCCTGGGGCCGTTCCACCATCCACATGGCCGCCGCCCTGCACCACCTCCCGCCGTGCACGGTCGTGCAGTTGACCGGTGTGTACGACGCGGGGACGGCGGAGCGCGGCTCGGTCGAGGCGGTCCGCCGGGCCGCCCAGGTATCCGGCGGCGAGGCCCACCCGATCTACGCGCCGATGCTGCTGCCCGACCCGGCGACCGCTGCCGCGCTGCGCAACCAGACCGGGATCGCCCGCGCCTTCGAGTACTTCGACAAGGTGACGGTCGCGTGCGTGTCCATCGGCTCGTGGGAGCGGGGCATCTCGACGGTCCACGACATGCTGACGGACGAGGAGCGCGCGCACTACGCCTCGCTCGGGGTCGCCGCCGAGACGTCGGCGCATCTCTTCGACGCGGAAGGCCGCCGGGTCGGCCGTGACCTCGGCGAGCGCTGCATCACCGTCGAGGCGGACCGGCTGCGCCGGATACCCGAGGTGGTCGCCATCGCGGGCGGACTGCGCAAGGCCGCCGCGATCGACGCGGTGCTCCGCTCCGGGCTCGTCACCAGCCTGGTCACGGACACCGCCGCCGCCGACTACCTGCTGAACGCGGGCGGCCCGCCGCCGCGTCCGGCGCTGGACCGGGCGGACCCGGACGACTGATTTCCGTACCTGGACGACTGATTTTCGGTACCTGTACGAGGAAGGGGCGCGCGGTGGTCGGCGGCGTGCGAGGTCATCGCCGGGGTCTCGGTGGTGCAGCGCTCCTGCTCCTTG
>NZ_JBEZKB010000041.1:0-59085 GCF_040651475.1 Streptomyces sp. NPDC048442 | reverse complement strand
CTGGGCGGTTCGTATTTCCACGGGGTTTCGTTGTTGCAGTAGACCCGGGGTGGGGCCCCCCCCCCCCCCCCCCCGCCGTCGTGGGCCTGGCGGCCGCCTGCGGGTACGACACCCTCACCGTGACCGGCCGCCCCTCGGCCGACCTGCTGGTGCTCGGCGACGAACTCCTCGACCGGGGGCTGCCGGGCCGGGGTCGGGTCCGCGACGCGCTGGGACCGCTGCTGGTCCCCTGGCTCGACGCACTCGGCACGTGCGCCGCGCCCTGGACTCGCTCGGCGCGTGCACCCTGGTCGGCAGCGTCGCCGTACGCCCCGAACACCCGATGCTGCTCGCGGTCCTCCCGGACGGCAGGCCGGTCGTCGGGCTGCCGGGCAACCCCCTCGCCGCGGTCGCCGCGACGGCCACCCTCGCCGTCCCTGTACTCCGCACCCTCGCGGGCCTGCCACCGGCCGCCGCGGTCGGGCTTCCGGCGCGGGTACGGATGGCGGGGCGCGCCCCTTCCACCGCGCTGGTACCGGTCGAGGTGCGGGACCGCCGGGGCGGTCCACCCGCTGGACTCCCACGGGCCCGCGATGCTGCGCGGCCTGGCCGCCTGCGACGCGCTGGCCGTCGTACCGCCGGAGGGCGCGGAGCCCGTTCACCGCGGGCACCATCCTCGGCGGCCCGGCGTGGCTGCACCTGCCGCTGTTCGTGTGCTGGCTGCTGGCGTACACGGCGGCCTTCCACCTCCAGCAGTACGTACGGCTGCGCAGGCTGTCCCGCGGTCCCCGAGCGGCGGGCCGGCACGTGCGGCCCGCTGCTCGCCTTCGGCGCGGTGCTCGCGGTGCTCGGCGTTCCGCTGCTGGTGCTGCGGCCCTGGCTGCTGGTCGCGGTGGCCGCCGCGCTACTGGTGGCGCTGCGGCTGGGCGGCGGGACGCTCACCGAGGGGGCGGCGCCGTTCGCCGCCTGCCTGCTCTACTTCGGCGGCGCTGCTTCCCGGCCGTGGCCTGCGGGTCAAGGCCGTGGGGCTGATCGAGCTGGGCTGCTCGGCCGCCCTGCTGGCGATGCTGCTCGGGAGCGGAGTCTGACGCGCGGGGGGCCGGGACCGTCTCTCGCGGTCCCGGCCCCTGTGCCGAGCTGCGGTCAGACGCGGTCGGCCGCGATCAGGACGTACTGGAAGGAGCCGTCCTTGTACGAGTTGATGAACGCCTCCTCGATGCCCGTGACCAGGGAGGACGTGGCCCGCAGCTCCCAGTAGGGCAGGGTCTGCGGGGTGAGGTCGATGACGGCCTGCGGTACGAGTCGGTTGTCGGCCATGGCGCGCAGGTACTCCCGGCGGGAGTGGATGTTGCACTCGAAGTGCGCGTTGATCTGCGAGACCCACTTCGACGGCTGGCCGTAACGCGGGTTCCAGCAGCCGGTGATGGTGACGTAGCGGCCGCCGACCTCAAGGACGCGGGAGTGCTCGGCAAAGAGGTCCTCCAGGTCGACGTACATGCTCGACTCGTTGTTCCACGAGGCGGCGGCCTGCCCGGTCTCGAAGGGCGTGGCCAGCATGTTGCAGACGCGGGCGCGGACGTGGTCCTCGATGTCGAGCTCGCGGGCGCGCCGGTTGGCGAAGTCGGCCTGCTTGGCGGAGAGCGTGACGCCCTCGACCTTGCAGCCGAAGCGCTGGTGGGCCATGACCATCGAGCCGCCCCGGCCGCAGCCGGCGTCCATCAGGGTGTCGCCGGGAGCGATGTCGCCGAGGTGGTCCAGGAGGAGTTCGGACTGGGCCGACTCCAGCCGGTGGAGCTCGGCGATCAGCTTCTTCTCGGCCTCGCTGTCCTGGGGGTCGCCGAGCGCGGCGTGGTCGATGTCGCCGATGCCGTAGTGGTGGTGGTAAAGGCCGTCGACGTCGCCGAGACGCAGGTTCACGGGCCTGGCCTCCCCGTCCCAGTAGCGGGCGATGTCCCCCTGGTAGGGCGTCACCGGGGAGGGGATGAAGGCGGCGGAGGCAGCGGTGGCGGAGGTGGTGAACTCGGTGCTGGTCACAGACGGATCCATTCTTCTCATCAATAGACGGGACGTCTTCAGTGGTGGAAAGGTCTTCTCACCAGAAGTCGGGCAGGCTGTAGCGGTAGGTGTTGGTCTGGTGCCAGTGGTGGTTGCCGTCGACCCAGGCGGCCACACCGCGCAGGAAGCGCTGAACGGTCGGGACGGGGCAGTCGACGGCGAGGGCCGCCGCTTCGGACTCGAAGGCGTGCATGAGGTCGTTGTGGACCTCGACCGCCTTGAGGTAGGCGTCCCGTTCGGAGACGTCCTCGCGTTCGGCGATCACCACGGGAAGGTTCAAGTGCTTGCCGGGGGCGGCGAGTTCCTTGGTGTACGAGTAGAGGTCGTTGACGATCGTGGTGGCGTTGCCCGCGAGCGCGATGACGCGCTGCATCGCCGGCCGGGCGTGCAGGTCCGCGGGGAGTTCGTAGCCGCCGACGGTGTCGGTGATGGTGGGGCAGGGGCGGAAGTTGTTGAACTGGCGCATCGCCAGGTACTCCCACACCTCGGGTACGCGGTCCAGCTGGGCCCAGGCGGCCTCGGCGAGGTAGCCCATGTGCAGCCGGGCCATGTCGTGCCGGAGCCGGTCGGCCTGGGAGGCACTGGCCGACCGGACGAAGTACTCCATGGCGGAGCGGTAGGCGCGCCGGGGGGCGTCCGAGTGGAGCGACTGCGCCCACTGGGGCTCGTACTCCTTAGTGGTGTGCAGGGGGTCGAGGGCGGTGTGCGCGAGCAGCAGCCGTTCGCCGAGTCCGACGGGCGAGCCGCCGTGGTCCTCGCAGTAGTAGTCGTCGACGGCGTTTTCGGCGACCATCAGGCGGGTGGCGATCATCAGGTGGTCGATGCTGGGGGCGTCCGGGTGGCAGCCGACCATGTAGCGGCCCACGGAGAAGCCGTCGAACTGCTCCTCCCAGTCGTCGGGGTACAGGTCGACCTCGTCCAGCGCCCAGGACTTGATCCTGCGACTGACCTCCTCCACCCGTACGGGGTCGGGTTCCGGTACGGGGTGGAAGTAGAGGCCCGGGATCGGTGTGCCCTCCACCGCCGCAGGCGGCTCCGGCGGTGCCGCGGGTTCCCCGGGCGGGGTCAGCCGCAGGCCCGCCGTGCCGAGCCCGCTGGGTCCGCGCAGAATCCGCGCCAGGTCGACGGCCGGCAACGGGGCTTCGGTGTGGGCGAGTCCGGAGAAGTCCAGTGGAGTGGGATCTGGTGGGGAGAGAGCTGGTGGGGAGACAGCGGCGCCGGCAGGGGGTGCGGCCGCCTCTGGCGGTCCCGGCAGGGACGGCACCCGGGGCGGGCCTCCGGTGGCGGCCGCGATGTCGCAGGCGCGGGCCGCCGCATCGGCGAGGACGTGCGCCCCGAAGCGCGAGGCGGCCTCGGGGAGAGTCGACTGCGCGGGGCTCGGATCGGGCGCGGGCATCCATGACTCCTTGAGGGGGTGTGCGGGGGGGGGTAACGGGCCCCGGGAGATGGGGTGTTCGGTAGTTACGGTCCCCGGGCGCGCTCGGCGGGCACGCGCGGCCCGGCTGTGGGCACGGCTCGGCTGTGGGAGCGGCCCGGCTGTGGGCGCGGCTCGGCTGTGGCGGCAGCCGGACGGGCTCGGCGGGTATGCGCGAAGGGGCGTGCGCGGCGGGGTATGCGCGGCGGCCGTGGCGGCAGCCGCCGCGCATGTGCGGCCCAGGCCGTGGCGGCGGCCGGGCGGGTCGGCGGACGTGCGGGCCCTGACTGCGGCGGCAGCCGGGCGGGCACATGCCCTACACGCTTCTGCGGGCGATCTGCACGTTCTCCAGTACGCCGAGCGCGTCCGGCACGAGGACGGCGGCGGAGTAGTACGTGGTGACGAGGTAGGAGATGAGTGCCTGTTCGTTCATCCCCATGAAGCGGACCGACAGACCCGGTTCGTACTCCTCTGGCAGGCCGGTCTGGCGCAGACCGATGACGCCCTGGTTGTCCTCGCCGGTGCGCATGATGAGGATGGAGCTGGTGTTCTCCTTGGTGATGGGGATCTTGTCGCAAGGCAGGATCGGGACGCCCCGCCAGGCCGGTACCTGCTGCCCGCCGAGGTCGACCTGTTCCGGGTAGAGCCCGCTCTCGCTGAACCCGCGTCCGATCGCCGCGATCGTCCTGGGGTGGGCGAGGAAGAACTTGGAGCCCCGGCGGCGGCAGAGGATCTCGTCCATGTCGTCCGGGGTGGGCGGACCCGAGTGCGGCTGGACGCGCTGCTTGAAGTCCACGTTGTGGAGCAGGCCGAACTCCCGGTTGTTGATCAGCTCGTACTCCTGGCGCTCCCGCAACGCCTCGATGGTGAGCCTGAGTTGCTCGGCGGTCTGGTTCATCGGCCCGTTGTAGAGGTCCGCGACCCGGCTGTGGACCCGCAGGATCGTCTGTGCGACGGAGAGTTCGTACTCACGCGGCTTCAGCTCGTAGTCGACGAAGGCGCCGGGAAGCCGGTGCTCGCCCGCGTGTCCGGCGGACATCGCGATCTCCGCCTCGCCCTTGTGGTTCTGCCGCCGGCGCGGCAGCGCCCTGAACTCCTCAAGGTGTTCCCGGAGGCCTGGCGCGGAGTCCGCGACGGCCGTGAAGTCGGCGCGGGACAGGGTCAACAGGGTGCCCGCCGTCTCGGCCGTGGCGGTGCTCTCCCACCGGGCGTCCGGGTCCAACAGGGCGTCGTCCCCGAACCGTTCGCCGTCGGCGAGCACGGCCACCGCCAGTTCGTCGCCGTACTGGCCGACGGTGGTGCGGCTGACGCGGCCGTGGGCGATCAGATGGAGCCGGTCCGCGGGCGCGCCGCGCTCGGCCAGCGTTTCGCCCGCCCGGAAGTCGCGCTGGACACACCGGTCGGCGAGCGCGGTCAGCACCTGCACGTCGTCGAAGCCGCGCAGCAGGGCCAGTTCGCCGAGCTCGCGGGGGATCACCCGGACCTCGGCGCCGTCCTGGACGAAGTCCACGCGCCCGTCCCCGACGGTGTAGCTGAGCCGGCGGTTGACCCGGTACGCCCCGCCCTTGGTCTCCACCCAGGGGAGCATCCGCAGCAGCCAGCGGGAGCTGATCTCCTGCATCTGCGGGGCGGACTTGGCCGTGGTGGCGAGGTTGCGGGCTGCGGCCGTACTCAGGGACTGCTGCCGAACCGGTGCCACCTGCGGCTCGGGGCTCGTGTCAACGCTCATCGGGCGGGCTCTCCTTGGTGGGGCAGCGACTCGGCGGGGCAGCGACTGGGCCGGGGCGGCGGCCGTGACGCACCCATGGGCGGGCAAGAGGCACAACTGGCAGCAAAGGAACGGGAATCCGTCCAGATGTCGTGGACAGTAGCGGCCGATCCGGCCCTTCGACCCGGAGAATCCGGTGACATTAGCTCGATACGATGATCGTGGCCGCGCGAGGTTTGCCCGGGTACCGTCGGGATCCGGCCGAGTACACCCGGCACGTCCGCCGCACGCCCGCCGCACAGTCGCCGCACAGCCCGGCCGGCGCGCAGGCGCGGCCCGGGAGCGCATCGAGAATCGGCCACGCTCCGTGGGACGGCAGGTAGCGGACGCCCTGGCCATGCCGTAGGCAGCGAGCAGCCGCGCACGCACCGGACCTTTTCGCCCCGCAGAGCCCGTTCGGCGCCGCTCAGCGCCGATCGCACCGATCAGCGCCGGTCAGGGCTCTTCGGCACACTCGACGCCGGTCAGGACTCTTCAGCACACTCAGCGCCCTTCACGGCCACTCAGCGCCCCCCGGTGAACAGCGGTCGACGAGACGGCATCCAATTACACCGCGCTTGCATTAACCCGCGTCTGCAACTATTGTCTTCGCTTGTAAGACGCTACCGCAACGTACCTCGGAAGGTCTCCCCCATGCCTCTCGCGCTCCTGGCCCTCGCCATCGGGGCCTTCGGAATCGGCACCACCGAGTTCGTCATCATGGGGTTGCTCCCCGACGTCGCCGCCGACTTCGGCGTCTCGGTGCCCACCGCCGGATTCCTGGTCACCGGATACGCCCTGGGGGTCATGTTCGGCGCGCCGCTCATGACCGTCCTGGGCACCCGGATCTCCCGCAAGAACATGCTGATGCTCCTCATGGGCCTGTTCATCGTGGGCAACGTCGTCTCGGCGGTCGCCCCCACGTTCTCCGTGATGATCGTCGGCCGGGTGGTCGCCTCGCTCGCCCACGGCGCGTTCTTCGGCATCGGTTCGGTGGTCGCCGCCGAGCTGGTCGCCCCCGAGAAGAAGGCCGCCGCCATCTCCATGATGTTCACCGGCCTGACCGTCGCCAACGTCGTCGGCGTGCCGCTGGGCACCTTCGTCGGACAGAGCGCCGGCTGGCGCGTCACCTTCTTCCTCGTCGCCGCGCTCGGCGTCCTCGGCCTGGCCGGCATAGCCAAGTTGGTGCCGGACGTACCCAAGGCGGAGGGGGTCCGGCTGCGGCACGAGCTGGCCGCCTTCAAGAACGCCCAGGTGCTGCTGGCCATGGCGATGACCGTGCTCGGATTCGGCGGAGTCTTCGCGGCGATCACCTACATCGCTCCGATGCTGACCGAGGTCACCGGCTACGCGGAGTCCTCCGTCACCTGGCTCCTCGTCCTCTTCGGCCTGGGCATGGTCGCCGGCAACCTGACCGGCGGAAAGTTCGCCGACCGCAAGCTCATGCCGATGCTCCTCACCGCGCTCGGCGGCCTGGCCGTGGTTCTCGCCCTCTTCACCGTCGGCGCGCAGAACAAGGTCACGGCGGCCGTCGCCGTCTTCCTGATCGGAGCCCTCGGCTTCGCCACGGTGCCCCCGCTCCAGAAGCGCGTACTGGACTACGCCCACGGCGCGCCCACCCTGGCGTCCGCGGTCAACATCGGCGCCTTCAACCTCGGCAACGCGCTGGCCGCCTGGCTCGGCGGCATCGTGATCGCCGCCGGATACGGTTACACCTCGGCGAACTGGGTCGGCGCGGCCCTCGCCGTCGGCGCACTGATCCTCGCCGTCGTCTCCAGCCTCCTGGAGCGCAGGGAGCCCGCACGCCCCGTGGCCTCCGGTGTGGTCGCCGGATCTCCCGGGGCCACGGCAGCGGACCGTACGCCGGCCGAAGCCGCTCCGGCCGAACAGGCCGTCGCCACCGCCCACCGCTGACCCCACCTCCCCCGCTCCCCCTTCCCACGTACCGACTAAGAACTTCCCCCTTCCCCCGTACCAACAAGGAACAGCGCATCATGACCTCCCTCCCCCACATCCCCACCGTCACCCTGAACAACGGCGTCACGATGCCCCAGCTCGGCTTCGGCGTCTTCCAGGTCCCCGACGAGGAGACCACCGCCGCCGTCGGCTCCGCACTCGCCGCCGGGTACCGCAGCATCGACACCGCTGCCGTATACGGAAACGAGCGGGGCGTCGGCCGGGCGATCGCCGCATCCGGCATCCCCCGCGACGAGCTGTTCCTCACCACCAAGCTGTGGAACGCCGACCAGGGCTACGACGCCACGCTCGCCGCCTTCGACGCCTCCCTCGACAAGCTGGGTCTCGACCACGTCGACCTCTACCTGATCCACTGGCCGACCCCCGAGCGGGACCTCTACGCCGACACCTGGCGCGCCTTCGAAAAGCTGCTCGCCGACGGGCGCACCCGCGCCATCGGCGTCTCCAACTTCCAGCCCGCCCACCTGGAGCGCCTGCTCGCCGGTGCCTCGGTCGTCCCGGCGGTCAACCAGATCGAGCTGCACCCGGGCCTCCAGCAGCAGGAGCTGCGCGACGTCCACGCCCGGCACGGCATCCTCACCGAGGCGTGGAGCCCGCTCGCCCAAGGCGCCGTCCTCAAGGACGAGACGATCGTCTCGATCGCGGCCCGGCACGGCAAGAGCCCCGCCCAGGTCGTGCTGCGCTGGCACCTCCAGACCGGCAACGTCGTCATCCCGAAGTCGGTCACCGAGGCCCGCATCCGCGAGAACCTCGACGTCTTCGACTTCGTACTGAGCGAGCAGGAGCTCGAAGCCGTCGGCGCCCTGGACCGCGGCATGCGTACGGGTCCCGACCCCGACACCTTCAACTGAGTCACCCCCTCGTCCGACATCACGGCGGGCCGGGCCGGGCACCCCCGGCCCGGCCCGCCCCGGCGCCTTCCGTTCTCAGTCACCCGGTCACCCGGGCGCGCAGCCGGTCGACGAAGGTCCGCTGGCCCGTCACGAGCCGCTCGGCGGCCTGCTCAGGCGTGCACCAGGCGAACCGGTCCAGCTCCGGAAACTCCTGCTGTACGCCGGACCCGCGCGGCCACTCCATGACGAACGTCCCCGGCACCACGTCCGCCGGGTCCAGCTCCGCCTCCAGCGCCCACACGGTGACCGTTTTGCCGTTGCGCTGACGTACGTCACCGAGCGGAAGCCAGCTTCCGTCGGGAACGGGCAGCCCGAGTTCCTCCTCGAACTCCCGGCGGGCGGCCGCCGCGGGATCCTCGTCGGGCCCGTACTCGCCCTTGGGCACCGACCAGGCCGCCGCCTCGCGCCTCGCCCAGAACGGGCCGCCCATGTGCCCGATCAGCACCTCGACGTCCCGCTCCTCGCCGGTGCCCGTGACCCGGAAGAGGAGCAGTCCGGCACTGCGCCTGTCCTTCGCCATGCCGTCCAGTCTCCCGTCTGGCGTAGTACCGCGCCGCTCGGGCAGCGCGGGCAGCGGAGAGTGGAAGGCGTCGCCCCGTTCCTCACCCGAAGTTCCTCACCCGAAGTTCCCCACTCGAAGTTCCCCACTCGAAGCCTGGAGATGACATGGCCTCCTGCATGAACCACCGCCGCGACCTCGGTCTGCTCGTACTGCGGGTGGGTACCGGCGCGGTGCTGGCCGCGCACGGCACACAGAAGCTCTTCGGCTGGTTCGGCGGTGGCGGTATCAAGGGGACCGGCGCCGCCATGGAGTCCATGGGGTTCACGCCGGGCACGCAGAGTGCGGTCGCCGCGGGGCTCGGCGAGGCGGGCGGCGGCGCGCTCCTCGCACTCGGCCTCGCCACTCCGGCGGCCGGTGCGGCTGCCGCGGGGGCCATGGCGGGCGCTGTCGCCGTACACGCCCCCGCCGGGTTCTTCGCCCAGTCCGGCGGATTCGAGTACCCCGCCTTCCTCGGCTTCACGGCCGCCGCGATCGGCCTCGCGGGGCCGGGGCGCCACTCGCTCGACCATGCCACCGGCCACCGTTTCGACCAGCCGTGGACGGTGGCTGCCGCCTTCGTGGGCAGCGCGGTCGCCGCGGCGGTGGTGGTCGGCAAGCGGCAGAAGCGCAACGCGGAGGAGAACGGGGAAGGAAACGGAGAAGGGAACGGGGACGACACTCGCTGATTGGCCCCAAGTGCGGCTTTTCACACTCTGGTTGACGCTCCCTCATGTGTGCTTGGATGCGCGCGTGTGACCGGAGCGATGCCAGGGAGAAGAGTTGCGCATGGACCGACGAGGGTTCCTCAAGGGTGCGGCGGCCCTCTCCGCCACCGGACTTCTGACCTACGCGGGAACGGCACCGGCGGGCGCCCGGGTACGGGCTCGCGAGGTGCGGGCTCTCGGGGTGCAGGACTGGATGGCGGGGATCGACTCCGCGCGGCCGCTGCGCACGCTGACGTTGCCCGGTACCCATGACTCGGGCGCCCGGTTCGGCGGCCCGTGGGTGGAGTGCCAGAACACCACGATCGCGCAGCAGCTGGCGTCCGGCATCCGGTTCCTCGACGTACGGTGCCGGGCCTTCGAGGGGTCGTTCACGATCCATCACGGCGCGTTCTACCAGAACCTCAACTTCGACGACGTCCTCACCGCCTGCCGGGACTTCCTGGCGGCGCATCCGTCGGAGACGGTGCTGATGCGGGTGAAGCAGGAGTACTCGGAGGTCTCCGACAGCGAGTTCGGCGCGCTGTTCACCGACTATCTCGACCGTAGGGGATGGCGTTCGCTGTTCCTGATGGCCGACGCGCTGCCGTCCCTCGGGCAGGCCCGCGGCAGGGTCGTCCTGCTCGCGGACAACGGCGGGCTGCCGGGCGGGGTGCGCTGGGGCGACACGTCGGTCTTCGACATCCAGGACGACTACCAGGCGGAGCCGTTCGCCAAGTACCCGAAGATCGAGGCCCAGTTCAGGAAGGCCGCCGACCAGCCGGGCAAGCAGTACATCAACTTCGTGAGCACCGCTGCCGGCCTGCCGCCCCGGTGGAACTCCGACCGCCTGAACCCGAAGGTGCACTCCCTGGTGGACAGTTCCGGGGCGAGCGGCTGGCGGGGTCTGGGCATCATTCCACTGGACTTCCCGAACACCCGTGCGGGACTGGTGGATTCGCTGATCCGGCACAACTGAGCGGGCGCGATGCACGTCGGTTCCCTCGACGGGCATGCCCCCGTTCTCGATGCCCAGGCGCTGCCGCAGATCATCGACGCGGTCCGCACCGGCGGCTACACGATCACCAGCCTGCTCGTCCAGCCGTCTTCAGCCGCCGAAGCTCCACGAGATCGAGTTGTTCAGGTCGACGACGGTGGCGAGCACCACGAGGTCGGCGACGCCGAGGCCGAAACCGAGCCAGGCACGGAACCGGCGGGTGGTGCCGCCGCGCAGGGCGAGGGTGGCGAGCACGAGGGCGGCCGGGCCCAGCAGGATGTTCATGGCGAGCAGCCCGACCAGGCCGAGCACGAACGAGGCGACGGCCATCCCGTCGGCATCACGCAGGCCGACGCGACGGGAACGCTCGGTGGCGGCCGGATCGGCGGGGGCAGTGGGTGCGGTGGGGGCAGTGGGTGCGGTGGGGGCAGTGCGTGCGGTGAGCTGCATGGCGGGTCCTTTCTCGGTGGTACGGATGCCGGGGTACGGATGCCGGGGTACGGATGCCGGGGTACGGATGCCGGGGGTACGGATGTCGGGCTTGCCGTTTCTCAGCGCCGCCGGCGTTCCCGGACGGCGAAGACCAGCAGCCAGCAACCGATCAGCGCGGCGGCGATCAGGGTGACGGGCAGCGGTGCGTGGGCGACCGGGCCCAGCAGGACGCCCAGGAGCAGAAGTACGGCGACGAGAGCGATCACGGGTTCAACACCTCTCGAGGGAGTGGGAGTTGATGAGTTGAGTGAACAGTTGTAGTTACAGTTGTCCACTGAACCACACACCCATGCTTCCCTTCTTCGGAGAACGACTGTTTACTGGATGACATGAGTCACACCGCAACAACGGGGATCCGGCAGACCCAGAAGCTCAGGACCCGTCAGGCCCTCATGGACGCGGCCCTCGGCCTCCTGGAGCACCAGAGCCTGAGCAGCCTCGGCCTGCGTGAGGTGACCCGGGCGGTCGGGCTCGCCCCGACCGCGTTCTACCGGCACTTCAAGGACACCGCCGAGCTGGGCGTCGCCCTGGTCGAGGAGTCGCTGGGCGGTCTGCACAGTGCGATCCGCGCGAGCCTGGCCGCGCCCGACGCGGACGACAGCGAGGCCCGTATCGCCCTCACCGTCGCCCTGATCGCCGAGCTCGTCCGGTCCGCCCCCGCCCACGTACGGTTCATCGCCCGGGAGCGGCACGGCGGGGTGCGGCCGGTGCGCGAGGCGATCGGCGCCCAACTGCGGCTGTTCGCCGAGGAGGTGGCCGACGCGCTCGGCGCGCTGCCGGACTCCGCGGGCTGGTCTCGCGAGGACCTGGTGATGCTGGCCGGGGTCTACGTCGACCACATGGTGATGACCGCCTCGGCATTTCTCGACACGGAACCCGGCGACGAGGAGACCACCGCCGAACTGGCCCGCCGCCAACTGCGCCTGGTCAGCCTGGGCCGCCTCCACTGGCTCGACGCGGGGCAGGCAAGGGCACGGTGACGGGGTTTTGTCAGAGCAGGGCGGCGACGGGGTTTTGTCAGAGCAGGGCGGCGAGGGGCAGGGCGGCGACGTCGGCCGCGGGCCGGGACAGGTACAGGTCGGCGTGGTAGTAGCCGTCCGCCTCCTTGCCCGTCGTACGGAGTCCGGCCGCGGCCAGGGCGTCGAACGCCGCGTTCCGTTCGGCCTCGTCGGCGAAGCGGCGCTGCCGGAAAGTACGGGCGGGCAGCTTCTCCGTCACCAGGCCCGAGGCGCCGAGCAGTTCGGCGATCGGCCGGTACGGCACGGTGCGCAGCACGAACGAGGCGACCCACGGCGGGACCGGCATGCAGTCGAGGAGCCTGGCGAAGGTCCGGGTGCGGATGTAGCCGATGCCGCCCGTCACGGTGATGAGGTCCGCGCCCGCCACCGCGCGGCGCAGGGCGGGGCTCGGCGCACCGACTTCGAGGTTCTCCGCGAAGGAGTGGTCGAGCAGACCGACGTCACGCGCGTATCCGGCGGCGCGGGCCGCCGCGTCGACGCCAGTCACCGACACCGCCTCCGGTGTGCGGCGTGCGGTGAAGAAGGCCCGGTCCTCGGCCGTGAGGCGGCGGGCCGACAGTGTGGCCAGATGGCGGGCGGTGTAGCGGGCGTACAGCTCGGTCAGGGTGACCCGGTGGTTGAGGAGGGCCGCGTTGATCCCGTACGAGCAGCACAGGTCCACCACGTTCAGCGGTGACCGGTCGGGGCGCAGGCCGCGCAGCGCGCCGGTCAGCGCCCGGAAGACGGCCTGGCCGTGGTGGGGTATCTGGTACGCGAGGGGGCGCAGTGTGGCGAAGTACGAGCGGGGGTCGGGGCAGTCGTAGATGTCGCCGAAGTTCGCTTTGCCCCAGTCGGCGTTCGTGGTGGTGGTGCTGCTCGGTCGTGCAGTCATGGAAGCCCTCCTGACGTGCGTCGCCGTGCAAGGGACTCGACAGCCGCAGGACTGCGGCCGAAGCCGGTGCGCGGCGCACCACGCGTCCGCTCCCGCCTCGTCGGCACCAGAGGGCACCTCCGAGGAGCAGGCCGGGTGGGGCTCCACGTCCACAGTGTCACCAGCCCGGCCGGGCCCGTGCCAGCGGGAAACCAGCCAACACTTCGGCCCCGGGGCGCCCTTCCGTCACCTTCTGTCACCTCACGTCACCTCCCGCCACAAACGGCGTGCCCGGCGGCGTGTCGTAAATCCGGATGACGATCCATCAGATTCCATGCTGCTGCACCTGCCAGGCCGTACGAACGACGTGGGCCCCGGGTTCCCGTACCGAAGTCGGCAGAGTCCCACCAGCGCCGGAGGGCCCGTTGCCCAACAAGTCCCTGCCCTGGCTCCAGCGGAGCCTGGGCCGGCTGCGTGGCCTGGAGTCGGCCCCCGACCCGTTCATGGCTCCGCCCGCCGACCCCGAGCGCCCGGACGCCGCATTCGTCATCGCCCTCGCGCTGCTGATCGGCGATTCCCTGATGGCCAACGGCGCGGCCGCCGAGGAGACGGTCGCGGGCATGCTGGTCACGGCGGAGGCGTACGGACTCCAGTGGTGCGAGCCCGATGTGACGCTGTGGGTGGTTTCGCTGGCGGGCCGGATGGCCGAGGACACGGAACCCACCTCCGAGCACCGGGTCATCCGCCGCCGCACCCTGGACTTCACCGCGCTGGAAAGCACCCACCAGCTCGTCCAGGACATCAGCGACGGCCGCTTGAACGCCGTCGAGGCACGTGCGCGCGTGGTCACCCTCTGCCCCGCACCCGCGACCGAGGCCGCCGTGAGCCGTGCCGCCCACTGGGGCAGGGAATCGGCTCATGCGGGTCTGGTCGCCGCTTCCGGAAGTCTGATCGCGGGCGGCGACCTTCCGGTCGTGGTCCCCTCCTTCATCGCGGCCACCATCGCCGGACGCGTCTCCACCGCACTCGCCACGTACGGCGTGCCCGCCTTCTACCGGATCGCACTCGCCGTGCTGCCCGCCGCGCTGTTCGCCGTCCTGGCCGACAACCTCGGCTACGGCCGCAACGCCCCGGCCATCATCGTCGGCGGCGTACTGGCACTGCTGCCCGCCCTCACCATCATCAGCGCCGTCCAGGACGCACTGACCGGCCATTACGTGACGGCGTACTCCCGGCTCATGGAGGCGCTGCTCGTCTTCCTCGCGATCGTCTCCGGGACGGGGGTGGTCATGGCCCTCGCGGCGAAGGCCGGCTACAGCCTGCCGATCCTGCCGCAGACCAAATCCCTGGACTACTTCTCCTGGCGGCTGCTCGGGGCCGCGACGTTCACCGTGGCGATCGCTTCCCGGATGCGCGTCCCCCGCCGCAAATGGATCGTCGCCGCTCTCCTCGGGGTGGCAGGTGTCATCGGCTACCTCGCCCTGCGCGACGCGGGCTTCCTGCGGCTGTCGGCCACCGGCATCATGGCCGGCGCCATCGGCGCGGTCGGCCAGTTCCTGGCCCACCGGGACCGGGTGTCCGCGCTGCCCCTGGTCATCCCCGCCGTCACCCCGCTGCTGCCCGGCAGCATGCTCTACCGGGCACTGAGCGAACTGTCGATCGACCGCATCCCGCAGGGGACGACCCACATGGTGCAGGCCGTGGCCATGCTGATCATCCTGGCCACCGGGGTCAGCATCAGCGGCGAGGCGGCGTACTTCCTCAGACAGCTCAGGGATCAGCACCGCACGAAGCGGAACGCGCGGCCCCGGGGCGCGCCTTAGGACGTGCCGCCCCGGTGCACCGTTTCGCGGCCCGGTGCACCGTTCGCGGTCAGGTGCACCGTTCGCGGGAGCGGTTACGCGTCCAGCCAGGGCCGGCGTCCGGGGCCGGTCGGGTGGGTGCCCGTGACGGCCATGACCACCGAGTAGAGGCTGGTCTCCGCGGTGATGAAGAGGCGGTTGCGCTTGGCGCCGCCCCAGGAGATGTTGGCCACCGCCTCGGGGACGTCGATACGCCCGATGAGCGTGCCGTCGGGGTCGTAGCAGTGCACTCCGTCGCCCATCGCGGCGGCCCAGAGCCGGCCCCCGTCGTCGAAGCGGAGGTTGTCGAAGCGGGCCTTCTCGCGGGCCCCCGCCTCGGCGAAGACCTTGCCGTCGGACAGCGTGCCGTCGTCGCGCACGTCGAAGACCCGGATGAAGCCGGCCTTGGTGTCGGAGACGAACAACTGGCTCTCGTCGGCCGAGAAGACCAGGCCGTTCGGCGCACCGAAGCCGTCGGCGACCTGGCGCACCTCGCCGGTGACCGGATCGATGCGGTAGACGTTGTTGGCGCCGATCTCGCTCTGCGCGCGGTAGCCCTCGTAGTCGCTGGTGATGCCGAAGTCCGGGTCGGAGAACCAGATCGAGCCGTCGGACTTCACCGCCGCGTCGTTCGGGCTGTTCAGCCGCTTGCCCTGGCACCGGTCCGCCAACACACTGACGGTGCCGTCGTGTTCGGTGCGGGTCACCCGGCGGTTGCCCTGCTCGCAGGTGATCAGGCGGCCCTCGCGGTCGAGGGTGTTGCCGTTGGTGTGCCCGGCGTTGCGCCGGAAGACGTTGACCGCGCCACTCTCCTCGTCCCAGCGCAGCATCCGGTCGTTGGGGATGTCGCTCCAGATCAACTGCCTCCAGGCGGGCAGGTAGATGGGCCCCTCGGCCCAGCGGCAGCCGGTGTACAGCACCTCCAGTGCGTCGTCACCGTTCATGCACCGCCCGGTGCGGAACCTCTCGTCGAACATTTCGTACATGTCTCAACCACCCCTTGCCGAACGCTGTTTGGCCTGAGGCGAAGATTGCAGGATGTCGTATGGTCGGCACAAGACCTTCCCGAATGGAGAGTTGTGGATCACATAGACCGCGTGCTGCTGGCACAGCTCCAGCAGGACGCCACCCAGCCCTACGCCGCACTCGGCCAGGCCGTCGGCCTTTCCGCCGGTGCCGCTCATGAGCGCGTACGGAAGCTGCGCGAGCGCGGCGTCATCCGCCGCACCGCGGCCGAGGTGGACCCCGCCTCGGTGGGCGCCTCCGTCCTGGCCTACGTGATGGTCGACTCGACCTCGTGGATGGGTGATTCGGCGGAGGCCTTCGCCGCGCTCCCCGAGATCCTGGAGGCGCACGTCATCGCGGGCACCGCTTCAGTGCTGGTGAAGGTCAGAACCGCCGGCACCGAGCAGCTGCAGGACGTACTGCGCAGGCTCCACGCCGTCGAGGGGGTCAGCGGGACGCATGCCACGGTGGTGCTGGAGACGTTCTTCGAGCGCCCGGTCGACCCGCAGACCGCTGCTTCCGCTTCCCCTTCTGCCATGGGATAAGACGGCCGGGCGGCCGGGCGCAAGCACCGGCTGCACTTCCGAAAGGCAACCTGGTGCTGCTGGGCCACGGCGGCGGTACGGACAAGAGAGCACCGGGAACGGTGGGCGAGCCGGTCGGCCCGATCGTCGTCCGGTACCACGCGAGCCTCGCGGAACGCGCCGTACCGGAGTGGCAGGCCACCCTGGACGCGCTCCAGGAGCTGCCGGAGATCGGCACCGGAGGACCGGTCGGCTACTACAGCCCGGCCTCTCGCCCTGTTCGACGCCTTCGCCTCCAAGGAGAAGACGCTGCACGCCAACGCGGGCACGCACCTGGAACTGCTCGGGTGGCGCGCGGACTACTGTCGGATCGACGTACCAGAAACGGAGGAGAGACATGGCCCTTCCCCTGCATCTGACTCTCGACGACGTACGCGACGCCGCCGCACGGCTCAAGGGCGTCGCCCACCGCACCCCCGTCCTGCGCTCCCGCACCCTGGACGGGCTGGTCGGCGCCGAGGTGCACCTCAAGTGCGAGAACTTCCAGCGCATCGGCGCTTTCAAGTTCCGCGGTGCGTACAACGCCGCCTCCCGGCTCTCACCGGAGCAGCTGGCCAAGGGAATTGCCGCCTACTCCTCCGGCAACCACGCCCAGGCCGTCGCCCTGGCCGCGCGGGAGCTGGGCACCACGGCGGTGATCCTGATGCCGCAGGACGCCCCGCAGTCCAAGGTGGCCGCGACTCTCGGCTACGGCGCGGAGATCGTCACGTACGACCGGTACACCGGGGACCGGGACGCTCTCGGCGAGGCGCTGGCAGCCGAGCGCGGCCTGACGCTGATCCCGCCGTACGAACACCCGCACGTCATGGCCGGACAGGGCACCGCCGCGCTGGAACTCATCGAGGAGAGCGGTGAACTCGGCGCACTGGTGGCCCCGGTGGGCGGCGGTGGTCTCATCGCGGGCAGCGCCACCGCGGCCAAGGGCCTGTACGGCGGGACGCGGGTGATCGGGGTGGAGCCGGAGGCCGGGGACGACACCAAGCGGTCCTTGGAGGCGGGCAGGCGGGTCACCGTTCCCGTACCGCGCACCATCGCAGACGGCCAGGCGATCCAGACGCCCGGCGAGCTGACCTTCTCCGTCAACCAGCGGCTCGTCGACGAGATCGCCCTGGTCACCGACGACCAGATCCGTGACGCCATGCGGTTCGCCTTCGAGCGGTTGAAGATCGTCGTCGAGCCCAGCGGCGCCACCGGACTCGCCGCCCTGCTCACCGGCCGTATCGGCCAACTTCCTTCCCGGGTCGGAGTGATCATTTCCGGCGGCAACATCGACACGCGCCGCTTCACCGAACTGTGCGGGTGATCCCCGCGCCCGTGACCAGCAGCAGGCCGGCGGTGACGAGCCAGCCGTTCGCACAGCCGGCCGTCGCTGTCGCCGCGCTGTCCACCTGAGTGGGAAGCAGGAAGCAGCCGAGCAGGAGGGTCGTGCCGAGCAGGAGGGTCGTTCAGTCGCGCAGGGCCTTCTTCATGATCTTCCCCATGTCGTTGCGCGGCAGCGCCTCCCGCAGCCGTACTGTCCGGGGCCGCTTGTACGGGGCGAGCTGGCCGGCCACGTGGTCGGCGAGCTCCTGCGCGCTCGGCGGTGCGGCCGGGTCCCTCGGCACGATCCAGGCGACGACGGCCTCCCCCAGATCGGGGTCGGGTTCGCCGGTGACGGCGGCGTCGGCGACGGCGGGGTGTTCCAGGAGTACGTTCTCGATCTCGCCCGCGCCGATCTTGTAGCCGCCGCTCTTGATCAGGTCGGTGGAGCGGCGGCCCACGATCCGTACCGATCCGTCGGCGTCCTGTGTCGCCATGTCGCCGGTACGGAACCAGCCCTGGTCGAAGGCGGCCTCGGTGGCGTCCGGCCGGCCCAGGTACTCGGTGAAGAGGTTCGGTCCCTTCACCTGGATCTCCCCGAGCGTCTCTCCGTCCCCGGCCTCGACGGGCCGCCCGCCGTCGTCCACCAGGCGCAGCTCGACGCCGTCCAACGGCGTTCCCACACTGCCCGGTTGGGGCGGGCCGCCCGGCCTTACGCTCGTGTTCATGAGCGTCTCGGTCATGCCGTACCGCTCGACGACCTGCTGACCGGTCGCCCCGGTGATGGCCTCGTGGTCGCGGCGGGACAGCGCTGCGGAGCCGGAGACGAGGAGCCTGGCGCCGGCGAGGGCCTTCCCCAGTGCCGGGTCGGCCGGCAGCGCCTCGGCGAGCCGGTGGTACATCGTCGGCACGCCGAAGAGCACGGTGGCCCCGCCGGCCAGCTCCTCCCTGACCCCTTCCGGAGAGAAACGGCCGAGGTGGCGGAGGCTGCCGCCCCTGCGCAGCGGGCCGAGTACTCCCAGTACCAGACCGTGGACGTGGAACAGCGGCAGCCCGTGCACCAGGACGTCGTCCCCGGTCCACTGCCACGCCTCGGCGAGGGAGTCGAGGGTGGCGCGGATCGCACGGCGCGGCAGGACCGCCCCTTTGGGCGGGCCCGTGGTGCCGGACGTGTAGATGACGAGCGCGGGCGCCTCGTCACCTGGCTCTTCGGGGAGGTCCGGCAGGGGGCCTTCGGGGGTGAGGTCCGGATGTACGACGGGCAGTCCGGCGAACGCTTCCGGCAGCTCCACCCCGGGGGCCGCGAGGACGAGTTCGGGCGCGCTGTCGGCCACGACGTGCGCGAGCTCGCGGGCACCGCTGCCGGGGTTGACCGGCACGAGGGGAACCCCGGCGACGAGCGCGGCCACCGCCCCCACCGCGGACTCCAGGGTCGGGGTGGCCCAGAGGGCGACCCGGCCTGCCCCGGCGAGACGGACCGCCGTGGCCGAGGCCGCCGCCCTCAGCTCTGCGTAGTCCAACGAGCGGTCCCCGAACCGCAGGGCGGGTGCGTGGCCCGCGGTTTCGAGGGCGGGAAAGAGCTGGGGCATGTCTGTCTCCTGCGAAAGCGCTGAAGGACCGAAGGGCTCAGGGGCTGAAGGCCCGAAGGGCTCAGGGGCTGAAGGGCCGAAGGGCTCAGGGGCTGAAGGGCCGAAGGGCTCAGGGGCTGAGGGGTCGAAGGGCTTGCCTGGTGGGCAACATCTCATGATCCCGCGCCTCCCGACCAGTGCCCCGGCCCCGGGCTCAGAGCGGGAGGCGCTCACCGCCCCACGCCCGCGCGTACGTCACGGTCGCACGGTCCACCACGAACCCGGACTGCTCGTAGAACCCCCGCGCACCGCTCGGATTGGCCGTGTCCACGATCCACGATCAGTGACGCCGTGTCGTACCCGGCGTCGCGGGCCGCGTCCAGCAGCTCGGCCCTGGAGGGCTGAGCGGGGGCGCCGGGACGGATCACCCGCCGGTCGCCTCGCGCGGTGCCGTCCGCCCCGGGAGCAGTGTGTCCCCGCAGGCCGCCCGGCCGGACTGGTACTCCTGTCGGTCGAGGCGGTCCACGTGCTGCTGGGCCCAGCCGCGTACCGCTGCGATGCGGCTCTTGTCGCGTACGGCGTCGTACCGGAGCCAGTCGCCGTGCGAGCCCCTGAGCGCCAGCGGTACGTAGCCGTGGGCGGCCAGCGCCTCCCCTGTGAGGCCGGTCCTGCGGGTCCAGGCGCTGTGGACGTGGATGAACTCCGGGCGCACCTTGCGCAGTACGTGGTCGCGGACCCGTGCGGCGTCGTGGGTGGCGTGGGCGTCGGCGAGGGGTCGGTCGGTGAGTCCGGCGACGTCCAGGGCGGTCAGCCGGGTCGTGAGGAGGGTGCCGCCGAGGTCGGGCAGCGCCAACGTGGCTTCGTCCAGGCCGAGTTGGTCCGCGTAGGAGTTGAAGGTCTCGCCGTAGCGCTGGGCCACGTAGCACATCGGGACGGTCGGGTGGGCTTCGAAGCGGGCGTCCGCGTCCTGCCGTCCGGCGGCGGAGAGGACGAGCGCGACGACCGCGGTGGTGACCAGTGCGGGGCGGCCGCGGGCCGGGAGCGCCGGCCAGGCCGCGACCAGGACCAGCCCGGCCGCCAGCGCGCCCACCGACCACACGGGGGTGGCGAAGCGGTACATCGACATCCAGTCGGGGGTGAGCGCCCCGTACACACCGAGTGCGAGTGCGAGGGGGACGAGGACGGCCGCCACAGCCCGGCGGGCCGGGCCCGGACGGCTCAGGGCCAGGCCGGTGCACCCGGCCAGGACCAGTACCAGCAGCCAGCCGGCGTACGTCAGCAGCTGGCCGGTGCGCGCGAGTTCGGCGAGCGCGGGTGCGCCCTGCGACTTCGCGACTGCCGTGTTCGGCACCCAGCGCCCGAAGGTCTCGTGCCGCCAGAGCAGGAAGGAGCCGTACGGCACGGCGAACGCGGCGAGCGACGCGGCGGCGGATCGGGCGGACCGGCCCGGCTCCGTACGCCAGGTGCACAGCAGCAGTACCACCGGGTACGCCAGCACGTAGGCCGCCCCGTCCGGGCGGGTCAGCGCCGCCAGCAGGGCAAGCAGCCCGGCGGCGGCCGCGGTGCGTCCGGCGAGCAGGGTGCCCCGGGCGGCAGCGCGGGCCAGTACGGCGGTGAGCACGGACACGGCCAGCGCGTAGAGGGGGTTCTCCAGCCCGGAGAACAGCCAGATCACGAACGAGAAGTTGCCCGCGGCCGCGGCTCCCGCGAGGAGCGTCACGGCGGGTACGGCGAGGGGCCTGGCCGGGAAGGCGGCGCGTGCGGTCGCGGCCACCGCGACCAGGATCCCGGCCACGCAGAGCAGCGCGAGGAGCTTGGGGTACCAGACCAGGTCGGCGACGCCCGCCAGGGTCGTACCGCTGTCGAAGAGACCGAGGCGGCGGCCGAGGACGAGGAGCAGCAGCCAGGAGGGGTTGGAGTATCCCTCGACCGGTCCGGCACCGTGCTGCTGGACCGGACCGTAGCCCTCGTCGATGCTGCGCGCGTACGCGAAGGTGATGGCGGCATCGTCAATGAGCCAGTGCCCGAGCCGCGAGGCCTGCACGGCGGTGGCCACGGTGCCGAGTACGACGGCACCCCCCTCGGCAAGCCGGAGACGACGGGGAGCGGCGGGCACGGACGGGGCGGGGGAAGTGCTCGGCGGCGGAGGGGAGTCGGGTCGCTCCAGGAGCGCCGGATAAGTTCCAATCACCCGGGAAACATATGATATCGGGCGCTTCGGGACGGTGAGGCGCCGGAGTGGTTTCCCCTTCCCGACACACCCACCGGCACGGCCACCCGCCGGCGCGGGCGTCCGCCGGCGCGGGCGTCCCGTCTCGCCCCCCCACGGGCGCATACCGGTTCCCCGCGCCGCGCGCAAAGGGGGCGTTCGGATGGTTTATCTACCCGGACGGACGCTACCGCTCGCCCGGCTGACGAAACGTCAGGACATTACGGGCAGCGAAGTTTGTCTGAGTATCGACGGAAGAATGGTGACCACGGTGCACACGGTCCTTGGCAGATTCGGCAGTACGGGGCTCAGGGTGGCGGGGGTGACCTGGCTCGCTGCCGGTGCCGTGCTCCTGCCGCTGGGCATGGTCGGCCCGGCGGCCGCCGCGTCCCAGGGGGTGCGGGCGGATCCGTTGCCGGGCGGGCTCGGTCCCTGTGTGCCGGGCCGCTGCCCGGACCCGTACCCGCCCATCAACAACGACGACATCGCGGGCTACGACAACGGCATCAACGTCTTCGCGGGCGGCGACTTCCGGGTGCGCGGCAAGGCCGCCGAGGCGGAGGGGCGGGTCGTCGTGCTCGGCTCGTTCGACATGAACAAGTCGGCCGACGGCAGTCGGATCTACAACGTGGGCGTCGCGGGCGTCGGCTCCCGCGTCCCGCCGCCCGAAGGCTCGGACTACCTCACCACCGGCGGCTCCGTGACCATCGCCGCCGGTCAGCGTCTCGTCGCGGAGGGCGGTGTGGTCCGGCACGCAGGTCCGCTCACCGGCACGGTCGACGGCACCAAGACCCGCGACCCCGCCGCAGCCGTTCCGTACGTCGGGCTGCGCCAGGAACTGTCCGACGCGAGCCAGTGCTACGCCGACGGGGACACCGGTTCGCGCCCGGCCACCGGCACGGCGGTCAACGAGGGCGGCCAGACCGTCTTCACCGGCGACGGCACCTCCGCCCTCCAGGTCTTCAACGTCGACTTCGACCTGACCTCGGCCAACGGCGGCCAGCAGGGCATCGTCTTCCGCGGGATCCCGGCCGGGGCGACCGTCCTGGTCAACATCCTCGGCGCGAACCGCACCATCAACACGTACAGCGGCGGCATCGACGACCGCACCGACCCGCTGAACGGTCTCCGCGACAGGCTGCTGTGGAACTTCCCCGACGCCACGGCCGTGGATCTCAAGGGCACCGGCCAGTTCCAGGGCAGCGTGCTCATCGGCAACCAGGCCTCGGAGACGCACGTGACCCTGCCTGGCGTCAACGGACGCTTCTTCACCACCGGTTCGCTCACCCACGAGAGCCCGGCGTCCGGCGGCGGTGGGCAGGAGTTCCACTCGTACCCCTTCAACGGTGACCTGCCCCACTGCGGCACGCCCGTCCAGGAGGGCGCGCTCAAGGTCGTCAAGAAGGACGCCTCGACCGGCGCACCGCTGGCCGGCGCCGTCTTCCAGCTCTGGCGCGAGACCAACGGCGTCTCCGGCCTCCAGACCTCCGGCACGCGCCCCGACCGGCGCGAAGGCACACCGTGCACCACCGGCGCGCAGGGCGTGTGCGGTACGACTGCCGAGGTGGGCCACTCCTACTACTGGCAGGAGACCAAGGCCCCGGCGGGCTACGACCTGCCCGACCCCAACGTCTTCGGGCCGCTCCACCTCACCACCGCACTCCCGCACCCGGGCGTCACCACGGTCGTACGCGACAAGAAGACGCAGACCCCCGAAGTCACCGGACGGCTCCGGGTGCGCAAGGTCGACGCACGCACCGGGCACGGTCTGGCCCGCGCCGTCGTCGAACTGTGGCGGGAGAACGGCCGCAAGACGGGCCTCCAGACCTCCGGCCCGGACCGCGACCGGCAGGTCGGCACGGGCTGCGCCACCGACAGCCAGGGCCGCTGCGACTTCGACCGGCTGCAGCTCGGCTCGTACTACGTGCGGGAAACCGTCGCCCCCGAGGGCTACCTGCTGCCGGCCAACCCGGTCTCCGGACCGCACGCCGTGACCGGCTCGAACGCGGCCGAGGCCCTCGTCGTACGGATGACCAACGAGGCGAAGCCGAACCCGAAGAAGTAGCCGAAGAAGTAGCCGGAGGAGTAGCCGCACCGGCGGGACAGCACCTCGCCGGCCCGCCCGGCACCCCGGCCCGCCCGGCAAGCGCCGGACGGGCCGGACGGGCCGGACGGGCCGGACGGGCCGGACGGGCCGGACGGGCCGGACGGGCCGACTCAGGCAGGGATGCTCCCCGCCATGCGTTCGAACGCGGTGGGGGCCGGCCGCCGGCGGAGGAAGTCCTTGATCTGCCGGGCGCACTCGGCCGGGCTCGAACTGCCGCTGTCGCACTCGATGTCGTAGACGCCATGGGCGTGGACGCGGTCGAACTGGCGGGCGGCAAGACCGGCCGGCCGGTCACCGCGTGCCCGCTCACGGCGTTCCAGCTCCGGCAGCGGGCACCGCACTCCGACGAGGACGACGTCCTGGGGGGAGAACAGGGCCAAGCAGTCGCGAAGCCGCCACGGCTCGCTCAGGACGTGGTCCACGATCACGGTGTTGCCTGCCGCGGCCATGCCCGCGACCGCACGGTGGAACCCCAGCCAGGTGCGCTTGAGCACGACGCCCAACTGGTCCGGTGTCATCTCGGGCCCCGACCGCATGGCGTGGAACGCGTCCACGGGCATGTGGAACGACGGCCCGTCGAGGACCGCGGTGAGTTCCCTCGCGATGCTCGACTTGCCCGAACTGGACGTCCCGTTCAGGAAGATGACCAGTCCGCCGGCCGCCTGCCCCGCCTGCCCCACCGCTGGATCGCTCACCGCTTGATCACCCACCGCTGGATCACTCACCGCTTGATCACTCACGGCGCCGGCCTACTGGCCGGGTACGAGACCGTCGGCCTGCAGGCCGGTGAGTACCGCCTGGCCCAGGGCCTGCACGGCGGACTGGGGGCGGACCATCACGGTGAACTCCTTGATCCGGCCCGACTCGTCGAAGTGGAGCAGGTCGATGCCGTGGATCTCCTTGCCGTCCACGGTGGCCCGGAAGAGCAGGATCTCCGACGGGGCCTCCTCGCCGTCGGCGCTGGTCTCGGAAGCGCCCTCGAAGTGCCCGGTGTAGCGGAAGTCCTCGAAGGTGCGCAGCAGGACGCCGAAGAGTCCCAGGACCATGGGCCTGCCCTCGAAGGGGGTGAACTTCACCGGGCTGTAGAAGCGGACATCCTCGGTGAACAGGGCCTCCAGGGCGGCGAGTTCGCCCTTCTCCACTGCGGCGCGGAAGCGCTCAGCAGCCTCCATGACTCCTCCTCGTACTCATTCGTGCTCATTCGCACTCATTCACATTCATGTGTACTCAAGAATGTGACTAGTCAGTTTCTTGAGTATGATGCCGTGCCGGACGAGGAAAAGGGAAGGGGCTGCGCTTCGATGGCCTTGCGACATGCCGTACTGGCGGCGCTGCTGGACGGCGAGTACAGCGGTTACCAGCTGGCGAAGGCGTTCGACGTCGGCGTCGCCAACTTCTGGCACGCGCTGCCCCAGCAGCTGTACGCCGAGCTGACCAGGCTGGAGAAGGAAGGGCTGGTCGCGGGCCGGCAGGTGATTCAGGAGACGCGGCCGAACAAGCGGCTGTTCCAGGTCACCGACGCGGGCCGGGCCGAGCTGGAGAGGTTCGCCGCGGCCGTGTCGAAGCCCTCGTTCATCCGCGACGATCTGCTCGTCAAGGTCCAGGTCGCCGACCGCATCGGCACCGCCCCGGTGATCGAGCAGCTCCAGGAGCGGGCGTCCGCCGCCGAGGGCAAGATCGAGCTTCTCGGCAAGCTGCTGCGGCAGTTGCGCGGCGACGCGGACGAGGACGAGTTCCTGCGCAGCGGCGAGCGGATCGGGCCGTATCTGACCTGCCTGCGCGGTCTGGCCTTCGAACAGGAGCACCGGGACTGGTGCCTGCGGATCGCAGCCGTACTCAAGGAAAGGCAGTCGACCCGTGCCGAACGGTGAACACCCGCACAGCGGTCAGTACTCGCGTTACGTCGCCCTGGGCGACAGCCAGACCGAGGGGCTCGGCGACGGGGACGACACCGTCGGCCTGCGCGGCTTCGCCGACCGCCTCGCCGAGCAGCTCACGGCCGTCAACCCCGGTCTGCAGTACGCCAATCTGGCCGTCCGTGGACTGGTCGCCGGCCAGGTGCGCACCGGCCAGCTGGAACCGGCCCTGGCCATGCGTCCCGACCTGGCGACCGTGGTCGCCGGGGTCAACGACCTGCTCCGGCCCCGGTTCGACGCCGCGGAGGTGGCCGGGCAGGTGGAGGCGATGTTCGCCGCGCTCACGGCCGCCGGGGCCCATGTGGTGACCGTGACCTTTCCCGACGTGGGGAAGATCGTGCCGCTCGCCCGGCCTGTCAGGTCACGTGTGTTCGAGCTCAATGCCCGCATCCGCGTCGCCGCCGCCCGGCACGGGGTCACGGTGGCCGAAACCGGCCGGCAGGCGGTCACCGCCGACCCGCGGATGTGGAGCGTGGACCGGCTCCACGCCAGCTCGCTGGGCCACGAGCGGATCGCCGCAGCCATCGCTCAGGCCCTCCACCTGCCCGGCAGCGACGACGCCTGGACGCTCCCCCTGCCGCCGCAGCGGGTCCCCGCGGGGCTGCGGGCCACGGCCGCCGAACTGCGCTGGGCTGGCGAGTTCCTCGGCCCCTGGCTCGGCCGCCGGCTGCGCGGGCAGTCCTCGGGCGACGGCCGCACCGCCAAACGGCCACAGCTGCTGCCCCTGCTCGCTGCGGCCGGCGCCCCCGCGGATCTCAGCTCTTGACCGCTTCCGCGATCTGCCGCGCCACCTCGGCGGGTGTGCGGTGCGTGGTGTCGACGACCTCGGCCTCCTCGTGCAGCCAGGTGCGGGCCGCCTCCGCGTACGGGTCGAGGTGGTCGAGGCGGAACTGCGAGATGCCGAGGGTGGTGTCCCCCTCGATGCGCCCACGGAGGGCCTCCCGGTCGGCGTGCAGGACGAAGTGCCGTACGGGGACGGAGTGCTGGGCCAGGCCCGTGCTGATCTCGCGCCAGTACTGCTCGACCAGGACCGTCATGGGCATCACGAGGGTGCCGCCGGTGTAGTCGAGCACACGGCGGGCGGTCTCGACGACGAGCGGGCGCCACGGCGGCCAGTGCTGGAAGTTGCCCGTCCAGGGCAGCCGGGGCGTGATGTCCATGAGTGTCTCGCCGACCTTCTCCGCGTCGAACACCCTTGAGTCCGGGAGGAGTTGCTGCACGAGCGCACTGGTCGTCGTCTTGCCTGCACCGTGGGTGCCGTTGAGCCATACGATCATGGGACCGACCCTAGGGCCTCGCAAACCCCGGCGCAGGCCCGTCGACCGGCTCCTGTATTCGTACGGGTAGTCACGGGTGCATACTCGGGGTATGGCCGACACCACCGTGAAGATCGACACCGAGACGCGTGACCGGTTCGCCACGATCGCCGCCGCCCGCGGGCAGAGCGTGCGCGCCTATCTCGCCGAGCTTGCCGTGCAGGAGGAGAACCAGCTCGCGCTGGGCCGCGCCACCGCCGCCTTCCGCGAAGCCGTCTCCCGGCCCGGCATTGCCGAAGCCTTCGACCGCGACTTCGGCGGCCTCCCCGCAACCGTGCACCGCCCGCACCGGGCGGCCTGACCTTGGAACTGCACATCGACGTCCGCTGGCTCCTCGACCGGCAGGAAGATCTCCTCGGCAAGGAACTGGCCGTCCTCGACTACTCGGCCCTCGTCGCCGCGGTCGCCCGGCACCGGGTCAACACCCCACAGCTGACGGTGGGTTCACCGGACGCTTACTGGCGGGCCGCCGCACTGCTGGAGCAGATCGTGCTGCTGAGACCGCTGCCGGCCCGCAACGAGTACTTCGGGTACGGCGTGGCCGTCGCCTATCTCCGCGCCTCGGGCGAGGACCTGAGCACGGCGTACGAACCGTGGCGCGATCTCATCCAGGACATCCAGGCGCTGCGGGTGAACGTCTTCGACGTCGCCGACCGACTGCGCACCCTCGGGACCTGATACGCGGGGATGGGGCCCTACGCGAGGACGGGGCCCTACGCGGGGACGGGACCCGATACGCGGGCCTCTTTTCGGTTCCGGCGGGGAAGGGCTGCCGCGAATATTCGCCGTGCTGCAATTTCCGCCATCGTTGGCGAAAAACGACGCATCGCTCCTACCCCTCCCCACCGGATGAACCGGTGGTCAGGTATTCCTTCCTCGGGAATCGATACGCCCCATTTTGGAGTGCAGATTCCGGGATATCCCGACCCTCAACAGAACGCTCCCACGCCGTGTACGCGCTGGCCGGGGCGGACTGCCACGAACGATGATGCCGCACTCCCGCCGGTATTTCTTCGTACAGTTTCTCGGCATAATTTCCGTATGAATTTGTAGACTGACGGGAGTTCACATGCTCACGCGCGGGGAGAAAACCGCATGACTCACAAGACGGCCCTCAAAGCACTGCTCAAGGGGCGCCGGGAACGAATAGACCCCGAATCCCACGGATTTGTCCGGACTCCCAACCGGCAGGGCAGGCGCGCCCGCGGCCTGTCGCAGTCCCAGGTCGACCGGCTCCTGAACCGGGCCGCCGGCGTCTATCACCGTCTGGAGACGGGAACCTACACCAATCCCCCGCACGACCTCCTCGCCGACGTCGCCAAGCTCTTCCGTCTCGACGAGCAGGAGTGGGTCTCGCTCTGCCGTTACGCGCGTGCCTCCGATCCACCGGGGCCGCTCTACCCCCGTTCCGGCAAGGAGGTCCCCGGTGCGTGGCAGGACGCCGTCGACGGGATGTCCCACATGGCGTACGTCACCGACTGTTCGTGGGAACTCGTCGCCCACAACGCCCCGTTCGCCGGCCTGTTCCCGCACAGGAAGCCGCCCGCGAACACACTGCGCTGGATGCTTCTGGACCGCAGCGCCCGCGACGCCCTCGCCGACTGGGACACCGCCTGGGCGCCCTTCGTACTCCCCCAGCTCCGCACCGCGCTCGCCGCCCGCCCCCACGACGAGGTGCTTCGGGCCATCGAGGCCGACGTCCTCGCCGACCCGGACACCGGCCCGCTGTACGAGCAGAACGTCGCCTACATCCACCCCGACGGTGACGAACGCCCCCTGAATCACCCCGAGTTGGGGCGCGGCTGGGTCACGATGTGCGCCGCCCAGCCGATGTCCGCACCCGGGGCCCGCATCATCGTGCTGGTCTACCGGCCCGGCGCGGACCAGGCCGGCCGCCTCCCGACGCTCCGCGCGCTCTGACCCTGCGGCGCTTCCCTGGCCCGGCGTGCGGTCTCCGGCGGATCCTCCGCCGCCCAGGGGAAAACCAAGTGACTGTCGCGTAGGTTGTGGCAACTCCAGCACGACCACCCGATCCTTCACCAGTGGGAGAAGTCATGACCGGCGCCTACGTCAGCCGTCCCGCCGTGGTACTGGCCGGCCACCGGGTCACCACCGACCAGCTCCTGGAGGACCTCCGCCACCGGCACGCCGATCACCCCCGGCTCGGGGCGTTCCTGAGGGTGGTGGCCAACTGCGGGGTCTCCACCCGCTACCTGACCCGGCCCCTGGACCACCACAGCCTCAGCCACGAGGCCTCCGTCCAGGAGCGGACGACCACCGCCTTCGGCGACGCGCTGGCCATGGCGGAGCGGGCCGCCCGCCAGGTCCTGGAATCCCACGCCCTGACGCCTGCGGACGTGGACGCCGTCATCACCAGCCACACCACGAGTTGGGGCGTCCCCAACATGGACGTCCACCTCATCAACGCCCTCGGTCTGCGCCCCGACGCCCGGCACCTCGCCATGACCACCCTGGCCTGCGCCGGCGGCGCCCAAGCCCTCGTCCGGGCCGCCGACATGGTGGCCGCCCGCCCGGGGAGCACCGTCCTCGTCGTCGTCACCGAGGCGATATCCAGCGTCTGCACCAACCCCCACGACACCGGTATCGAAGCGATCATCTACCGGGCCCTGTTCGGCGACAGCGCCGGTGCGGTCCTCGTCACCGGCAGCCCCCTCGGGCCCGGCCTGCGGATCGGCGGCACCTGGGAGTACACCCTCCCCGAGAGCACCGACCGCTACTACGGCCGCCTCGACGGCACCGGCCTGCACTTCGACTCCACGAAGGCCGCGTTGCGCGCCGCCAAGGACGTACTCCCCCACCTGCTGACCTGGCTCGGCCCCCGGGACGTGCCCGACTGGGCCGTCGTCCACCCCGGCAGCCCCCGCATCATCACCGACGTCACCGACGGCCTCGGCCTCGGCCCCCAGGACACCCGGCACTCCCACAGCTCCCTCGCCGAGAACGGCAACCTGGGCGGGGTCGCGGTCCTGGACGTCCTGCGCCGCACCCACACCGAGCCCCCGGCGGACGGCACGAGGGGAGTGCTGGCGGCCTTCGGCCCCGGCTTCAGCGCCGCGGCGCTACGGGGCACCTGGCACGGCTAGCTGCTCGCGCGACCTTGAACCAGCCCGGATCCGTCAGGACGGCAGACGCCTGACCAGGGCGTTGCGCAGGCGGGTGTGTTCGGTGGACATGAAGCGGTGCAGGTTGCGGGAGCCGAAGGCTACGCGCTGGGCGCTGCGGCGGCGTTCGGAGTCGTACGTGCGCAGGGCGGTGCTCAGGCCGGTCGGGCCGTGGGCGGTGACGGCCCTGGTCAGGGAGTCCGCGTCGAGGATCGCCGTGCAGGCGCCCTGGCCCAGGTTGGGGGTCATGGCGTGGGCCGCGTCGCCCACCAGGGCGATGTGGGCAGCGCCGGAGGAGTCGGCGAGGGTGACGAAGGACGGGAGCGCCGGGTACAGGTGGCGCATCTCGTAGCGGGTCCAGGTTGCCGGGTCGGTCTCGGCGAGGATGCGCGGGATCGGGTCGTGCCAGCCTTCGAAGTACGTGCGCAGCTCGTCCGCGGTGGTGGCTCCCGGCACGGTGGCGTACCAGTTGGTGCGGCCCGGCTCCACAGGGGTCATGCCGAAGAAGCGGCCCTTGCCCCAGGTTTCGCCGTAGACGCCGCTCTCGAAGTCGGCGATGCCGATCCAGGCCACCGTGCCGATGTTCCGCGGGGAGCTGCGCGGGCCGAACGCCGCGGTGCGTACGGCGCTGCGGATTCCGTCGGCGCCGACCACCAGGTCGTTCTCGGCGGACAGTGCGGCGACGTCGCCGACGTTCTCGCCGAGTTTGAGGGGCACGTCGCCGAAGGTCTCCAGTTCGGCGACGAGCGCGTCGATCAAGTAGGGGCGGGAGACGAGGAGTTCGGGGCGGCCGGCCTTCCGCTCGATGCGTTCCAGGGGGAGGCTCGCCATCACTCGCCCCTCCGGCGTACGGATCCGGGCGCCCCGGTAGGGGACCGCGCGAGTGCGCAACACCTCGCCCACGCCGAGCCGTTCGAGTGCCGACTGCGCGGTGGGGTGGATGCCGAAGGCGGTGCCGTACCGCTCCAGGGCGTCACGGCGCTCCAGTACCGACACCGCCCACCCGGCACGGCGCAGGCCGATCGCCGTCGCGAGCCCCCCGACTCCCGCCCCTACCACTGCCACTGTTCCCGCCATGTCGTCGTCCTCCCGGATCGGTCCAAGCACCTCAGCACCTCAGCACCTCAACAGGGGCACTACACCTGTAGTATCACGGTCGTGACGGCATCATCAAGAGAACCGGGAGCGCCTCGCCGGGAGACCCACGGGGCGGCTCAGCCCGTCGTCCAGGGGCGGAGCTTCTCGGGGTTCCGTACGGCCCAGCAGTGCTTGATCCGGTCTCCCACGATCTCGAACGCCACCACCCCCGTGACGGCGCCCTCGTGCTGAACCACCAGGCCGGGACGGCCGTTGACCGTGCGCTCCAGCAGCGTCAGGCCGGGCGCCATGCCCATGAGCGCGGCCAGGTAGCGCGCAATCTGCTCGGCGCCGAAGAGCGGGGGCGCGGCGCTGACCAGGCCTCCGCCGTCCGCGAGTCCCGTGGCGTCGGGGTCGAGGAGGCCGATCAGGGCGTCGATGTCCTTGGCCTCCCAGGCCTGCTTGAAGTCCTTGACGATGTCGGCCCGCCCGGCCGCCGGGGTCTTCACCGGCGGGTGCGCGTCGCGGATGCGGCGGCGCGCCGATGAGGCCAGCTGGCGGCAGGCCGCCGGGGTCCGGCCGACGATGCCGGCCACTTCGGCGAAGGGGTAGCGGAACACGTCGTGCAGCACGAACGCGACACGCTCGGCCGGAGTCATCGCTTCGAGCACCACGAGGAACGCCATGCTGACCGACTCGTCGAGGGTGACCCGGTCGGCCGGGTCGGCCGGCCCGCTGCCGGACCGCCCGCCGAGCCACTCACTACGGTCGGGCAGAGGCTCCGGAATCCACTCGCCCACGTAGCGCTCGCGCCGGGCCCGCGCCGAGCCGAGGAGGTCGAGGCAGATGCGGCCGGCCACCGTGGTCAGCCAGCCGCCCGGGGACTCGACGGCCTCCTGCTGCCGGCGGGACATGGCGTACCAGCGGGCGTACGTCTCCTGGACGACGTCCTCGGCATCGGCCAGGGAGCCGAGCAGCCGGTACGCGAGATTGATCAGCTGACGGCGCTCGCTCATGACCGCGTCCAGGCCCTGGTCGGGCGTGCCGTCCCCCGCCACGTACTGGATTTCCTGGTTCCGCATGGTCTCGCTGCTCCTTCGGCCGTATCCGACTGTCGTCCTCACTCAGTACGACGGAGCAGGCCCCCGGAATGTGAGGTGAGGTGCCCGGCTCACATTTCGCGGGGCTGCGTCGTCGTAGTGCCGGAACGAACACCGCGGGACGGACGACCGTTCCGTCCCGCGGCCAACTGGCCGGTAAACGAAGGAGATTGACCACCATGCAGCACACTGCACAAGCCCGTCTCGACATCCTCTCCCACGAGCTCGGCCTCAAGTCCCTGAAGCACCTCGTCTCGGCCGGCAGGCCGATAGCGGACTCGGCGCTGCCGGCCACGACCCGGGAGCTGGTACTGCTCCGGGTCAGCCAGATCAACGGCTGCGGCTACTGCATCGACATGCACACCAAGGACGCCACCGAGGCCGGGGAGACCCCGATCCGCCTCCACCTGGTCGCGGCCTGGCGGGAGGCCACGGTCTACACCGACGCCGAGCGGGCCGCCCTGGAGCTGGCGGAGGAGGGCACCAGGATCGCGGACGCGGCCGGTGGCGTCAGCGACGAGGTGTGGGCGAACGCGGCCAAGCACTACGACGAGGACCAGCTCGCCGCCCTGGTCATGCTCATCGCCCTCATCAACGCCCTCAACCGGCTGAATGTCATCACCCAGCGGCCGGCGGGCGACTACCGGCCCGGCCAGCACGGCTGACCTTCATCCGTCAGCGTTCTTACGGGCGCGGAAGGCGGCGGCCTTCGTACGGTTCTGGCAGGCGGTGGAGCAGAACTGGCGGGCGGCGTTGCGCGAGGTGTCCGCGTACACCCGGTCGCAGCGGTCGGCCTGGCAGACGCCGAGCCGGCCGGCGAGGCCGCCGCCGACCACAAGCGCCAGGGCCGTGGCACAGCTCGCCCCGACACCGGACGCGAACGAGTCGTTGGCACCGTGGAAGTGCAGGTGCCACACCCCGCCTCCGTCCACGCCCTCGGCCCGGTCCAGGCGGGGGCGGGCGGCGGTGTCGCGCAGGAGCTGGTTGACGGCTTCGGCCGCGGTGTCCAACTCCCCTTCCTGGACCGCCCGGAAGACCTCCCGCATACGCCGGGCAGTTCCCGCCAGACGCTCCGCCTGGGCCGCGTCGATGGTCCGCGGCAACCCCGCCGACCCCGTGTGCGGCATCGCGGCGTCGACCGCCGCAGGCAGTTCGGCGCCGCGGGGCGCGGTGTAGTCGCGACCGCGCGCCGCACCGTCGGTGAGTGCGTTCACGAGCGATACGGCATGCTCCAGCCGGATCGCCACGTGACTGTCGAACATCACTTGACCAGTCACCCCTTCGGTACTAGCTTCCGTAACTGACGTTACTCCATTCGGCAGTCACGCGTACCCAGTCGCGCGCCGTGCACGGAACAGCGGAACAGCAAACACACGAGGGGGCGGCATGCCGCGGATCGTATGGCTCTTGGTGGTGGCACGGGCGATCAACCGTCTCGGCGCCTTCTCACTGCCCTTCCTGACCGTCCTGATCAGCACCGAGTACGGCGCGAGCGCCACCACCGCCGGAGTACTCTCGGCCGCCTTCGGCCTCGCGACGATCCCGTCCCGGCTGGCCGGCGGCCGGCTGGCGGCCCGGATCGGACGCCGCCGTACGATCGTGCTCGGCCTGACCGGTTGCGGCCTCGCCCAGCTGGGCATCGCCGGCGCCGAATCCCTGGGCGCGGTCGCGGTGTTCGCGGTCCTGCTCGGCCTGCTCTTCGAGCTGTACGAACCGCCGAGCCAGGCCATGATCGCCGATGCCGTCGGCCCCGCCGAGCGGGTGCGCGCCTACGGCCTGCTGAACGCCGCGCTCGCCGTCGGCGGGACGGGCGCCGGGCTGATCGCGGCGAGCGTGGGCCGCTGGGACCTGCGCTGGCTGTTCGTCGTCGACGCGCTCACCTGTCTGGCCTGCGCGGTGGTCATGCGCCTCGTACTACCGGCCGACCGGCCCCGCCCGACGGCCGATCCCTCCCACCCGGCGGCCGGCCCTTCCCGCCCGACGGCCGACCGTCGCCCCGGGCACACCGACCCCGCCCACCCCTGGCGGGACCGCACCCTGTGGGCCATGTTCCTCCAGGGCACGGTCTTCGCCCTGGTCGCCATGATGGTCATGATGGCCCTGCCGCTGACCCTCGACCGCCGCGGCTTCGAACCCGCCGACGCCGGACTCCTCTTCACCACCTCGGCGCTGACCGTCGTCGCCGCCCAGCCCGCCCTGCGGCTGCGCCGCCTGGCTGCCCTGTCGGCCTCCCGGGCCCTCGCTCTCGGCTACGCCCTGATGGCCGTCGGGCTCACCTGGTACGCCGTGGCGCAGACCCTGCAGTCCTTCGCACTGGCCACCGTCCTATGGAGCCTGGGCGACGCGTTCGTCATGGCCAGGGCACTCGGCGTGGTCGCGGGCCTGGCCCCGCCGAAGGGGACCGACCGCTATCTCGCGGCGTACGGGATCAGCTGGGGCATCGCGACCGTGACCGCCCCCGTCGCCGCGACCCAGCTGCTCGCCCATGCGGGTGACACCCTGCTGTGGGCGACCGCCGCCGCACTCTGCCTCACCCTTGCGGCGGCCCAACTCCTCGTGGTAGGGCCCCTGTTGGCGAAGCCCGTAAAGACCCTAGGGTCGGCGGCATGGTCAACCTCATATTCCCCGGCGGCGCCGAGCTGTTCCGACTCGGCACCCGGGTGACGCATCTCAACCACGGTTCCTTCGGGGCCGTCCCGGTGCCCGTCGCCGAGGCCCAGCGACGCCTGGCGCAGGAGGCCGACGACGATCCGGACGCCTTCTTCGTCGGCGTACCCGACCGGGTGGCACACGCCAGGGCCCGTATCGCGACCGGCCTGGGCGCCGACCCCGAAGGCGCGGCGCTCGTCGCCAACGCCACCGAGGCCGCGAACCTCGCCCTCGACGCACTGCGCCTGACCCCCGACGACGAGGTGCTGGTGACCGACCACGGCTACGGCACGGTCGTCGCGGCCGCCGCCCGCCGGGCCCGCGTCGTCACCGTCGCCCTCGACCCGGCGCTGCCGGACGAGGAGGCGGTGCGCAAGGCGGTGCTCGCCGGTCTCACGCCGCGCACCCGGGTCGCCCTGCTCGACCAGATCAGCTCCCCCACCGCCCGGTTCATCGCGACCCCGGCCCTCCTCGCCGACCTGAAGGAGCGGGGCGTGGTCACCGTCGTCGACGGCGCGCACAGTCCGGGCACCCTGGCCGAACCCCTGGCGGGGGAGCCCGACTTCTGGTTCGGGAACCTGCACAAGTGGGCGTACGCACCGCCGGGCAGCGCCCTTCTCACCGCGGCGCCCGCCCACCGGGACCGGGTGCCCGCGCCCGTTCCCTCCTGGGAGGACGACCGCGGCTTCCCGCGCGCGGTCGAGTACCGGGCGACCGTCGACTACACGGGCTGGCTCGCCGCCCCCGACGGCCTCGATCTGCTCGCGCGGCTCGGGCCCGCGCACGTACGCGACCACAACAGCGCCCTGGCCGGGCACGGGGCCGAACTCCTCGCACGCCTCCCCGGCGTGACCCCGCTGGCCTCCGACCCGCGGCTCCCGATGCGCTCGCTGCGCCTGCCGCCGGCCTTCGCCCGCACACCGGCGGAGGCCGCAGCCCTGCGCGAGGAGATCGCGGCCCGGCTGGGCTTCCGGGTGCTGATCTGGAGCCTGCCGGGCGTGGGCGGCATCCGGATCTGCGGGCAGATCTACAACGTGCCCGAGGAGTACGAGCGCCTGGCGGCGGCGCTGGGGCCCCTGCTGGACGGACGCTGATCGGCGGGGTGAACGGCGCGGTGAACAGCGGGGTGATGGCGCACGGCGGCCGGGGTCAGGCCGACGCCTGCCGGGTGGGCTTGGCGTGCGCCAGGAGGAACTCGGTCGCCCGCGCGATGGCCTCGGCCGCGGTGCTGCCTACGGCCTCGGACTCCTCCTCCTGCCCGTCCGCCCCCGTGGCGGCGTACCACCAGGCGTCGGCTTCCGGGTCGTGGTGGATGACGGCGGTGCCGCCCGCGTAGCTGAGGGGTACGGACTCGCCGGCGGACTTCTTGACCACTGCGTGGGGCCACTTGAGCCGGGCCGACTGACGCTTCAACCCGCCCCAGGCCGCGCCGAGTTGGCCGTAGCTGGCGCCGCTGCGGCCGGCCACGGTGGCGGCGCTCTCCGCCAGCCGGTCGACGGACTGCTTGGCCTCGTACAGCGCCCGCAGCATCGCCAGCTGCACATCGGGGGCGGCCATGAGCGCGGCGTCGAAGGGCTTGCCGGCGGTCCGGTAGGCCAGCGCGCGCGTCGAGATCCCTTCGGCCAGGGCGCGTACCGCGTCGAGCACCTTGTCGTCCATGGCGAACGAGTCGCCCTCGGTGGGCTCGCCCCAGGGGGCTTCACCTGGGTCCTCACTCGTCGAGACCGGCATGGTCGAGGTCCACGAACCCGTCACCAGTGAGGGGCGGTGGCGGTGGCGGGAAGCGCGGCCGGAGCGGGGCCCGCCGTCCGGGCGGGGGCGGGGGCGGAGCCGTGTCAGGGGGCGGTGGCGGCCCCCACGCGGCGCGGGCCCGTCGAGGTGGCGGGGTGCCCGGGGGCGGCGGGGTGTACGGAGGCGCCGGCTGGGGCGGCGGCACGTACGGCTCCTCCACGGGCAGCAGCGGCCGGCCCGCCCGCAGCCGCTCGATGGACAGCTCGGCGCGGCGGCGGGCGTTCGGGGCGTCGTCACGTTCGCATTCGGCCCGGTAGCCGATGCGGGGGACGAACTCCATGACGTCCAGCCGGTAGCCGAGCGCGCGGACGATCTCCTCCACCCGCTGCCGGTCGACGTCGCCGAGCTGCATCTCGACGCGGCCACGGCCGTCGAGGTGCGCGCGTATCTCGTTCTCCTCCACCCGACCCCTTTCTCGGACCCTCGGACTCTCGGACTCTCGGACCCTCGGACTGACAGTCAACCGGATCAGTCGAGGAACTCCACGACCAACTCCGCAAAGGCCTCCGGCGTCAGCACCTCGACCCCGTTCTCAGCCGCCTTGACCGCCTTCGAGCTTGGCTTGCCGCTCGCGGACGGGGCGGCCACCAGGTGCGTCGTCCGGGAGTTGACGCTGCTGCCCGCCTTTCCGCCGGCCCTTTCGATCAGGGCGTTCATCTCGCTGCGGCCGAAGCCGTCGAGGCGGCCGGTCATCTTGCCGGTGACCACGACCACCTTGTCCGCGAGCGGACCGTCGGACGCCCTCTCCTCGGCGGGCTCGGTCATGTTGACGCCCGCGGCGATCAGCTTCTCGACGACCGGGGCGAGGTCGGCGAGCTGCTGCACGATGACCGGGGCCTTCTCCGGGCCGACGCCCTCGACCTCCTGCATCGCCTCGGTGTCGGCCGCCCGCACGGCCTCCATCGTGCCGAAGTGGCGGGCGACACGGCGGGACATGGAGCGGCCGGTGCCGAGGATTCCCAGCGCGCAGAAGACCCGGTTCAGCGGGCGCTCCTTCGCCGCCGCGATCTGCTCGACGAGCTTGGCGGCCCGCTTCTCGCTGCCGGACGCGACGGCGAGCTGCTCGTGCGTAAGGGTGAACAGGTCGGCGATGTCGGTCACTTCGCCGGAGGCGACGAGCGCGTTGACGTACGTCGTGCCCAGGCCGTCGATGTCGAGCATGTCGCGCCCCGCCGCGTACCCGATCAGGGCGGGCAGACGGCACGCCGCGCCCTTCACGCACCGCCACCGCTCCTGCGACTTGTCGATGTCGTCCCCGCAGTTGGGGCACTGGTCGGGGAACGCGACGGGCAGTGCGTCCGCCGGACGGAGCTCCACGACCGCGGCCTGGATGCGCGGGATGATGTCGCCGGCCTTGTAGACGGTGACGGTGTCGCCCACGTGGAGGTCGCGGCGGCGGATGTCGGCCGGGTTGTGCAGGGTCGCGAACTCGACGATGCTGCCGTCCACTTCGACCGGCCGCACCCGGGCGCGCGGGGCGACGACGCCGGTGCGCCCCACGTTCCACTCGACCTCCAGCAGCGTCGTCATCATCTCGGCCGCGGGCAGTTTGACCGCGACGGCCCAGTACGGGAAGCGGGTGCCGAAGCCGGCGATCTGCTGCTCCTTGGGGTCGTTGGCCTTGACCACCACCCCGTCGATGCCGTGCGGCAGACCGGCCCGCATGGCGGCGATCTCGTCGACCCGCGCCTGCGCCTCGGCGAGCGTCCCCACGACACGCAGCCCGGCCGGGGTGTGCAGGGTGGTCTGCACCCCGGCGGCGGCGACGGCCTCCAGGACCTCCGCGTGCGTGGCCGTCGGGCTGACGAACCCGACGCCGTCGAGGTCCACGGCGCCGTACGCCCAGAACGTCATGGGCAGCCGGTACGGGCGGTTCTGGGCGCGGAGAGTGCCGGAGGTGCCGTTGCGGGGATTGCTGAAGACCCGTGCGCCGTGGGCGGTCCGGATCTCGTTCGCGGCCTCGAACTGCGCCTGGGTGAACAGCACTTCACCCCGCACCTCGACGGTGACAGGGGTGGGCAACTGCGCGGGCAGACCGTCGATGGTGCCGATCACATGGCTGACGTCCTCGCCGTGGCTGCCGTCGCCGCGCGTGATGATCTGTACGAGAACGCCCTCGCGGTAACGGGCCGCGACGGCCGCCCCGTCCAGCTTGGGCTCGACGGTGAACCCGCCGTCGGCCGGCCGGCCGAGCCGCCGCTCCAGCGACGCGCCCCAGGCCACCAGCTCGTCCGGGGTGAAGACGTTGTCCAGGGACAACAGCCGCTGCGTATGGGCGATGTCGCCCACCGGAGCCGCGCCCGCTCCGACCTTGCCGGTCGGCGATTCGGGCGAGATCTGATCGGGGTGCGCCTGCTCCCAGGCGGCGACGGCCAGCAGCAGCCGGTCGTACGTGGTGTCGTCGAGGCTGCTGTCGCCGTCGCCGTAGTAGGCCGCGGCGGACTCGCGGACGCGGCGCACCGCGTCCTCGTACTGGACATGGCTGAACAGCGCCTCTTCGGCGCGAAGGATCGTCATGCAGTGAATACTTGCGCATGGGTCTGACAATCGGTCTCCCGTCCGAACGCGCCGGCCGACGCGGCGAGGACGGCGGCCCTGGCCGCGCGGTCCGGCAGGTGCGGGTCGGGGGTGGCGCGGAGCAGTACCAGGTGGTGGTAGAGCGGGGCGGTGGCGGTGACGAGGAGTTGGCGGGCGTCGGTGTGCGGCGGGAGTTCACCGCGCGCGGCGGCCCGGTGGACGGCGATCTCGCACTGCGCGTACCGGTTCTCCCAGAAGTTCCGCAGGGCGTCGGCGGCCTGTCCCGAGCGGAAGGAGGCGGCGATCAGGGCCGCGGTGACGGACCGCTGCTCGGTGAGGGCGGTCTGGATCTCGTGGTTCAGCGCGGCCAGATCGCCGAACAGGGTGCCGGTGTCCGCGGGTTGCCAGCCGTCGTCGGTGCCGACGTCCAGGACGTCGGCGAGCAGTCCGCCGATGTCCTGCCAGCGCCGGTAGACCGTCGTGCGGTGCACGCCCGCCCGGTCCGCGACCGTGTCGACGGTGAGAGCGTCGTAGCCGTGCTCGACCAGCTCCGTGCGGACCGCGTCGAGTACTTGCGTACGGATACGGGCGCTGCGGCCGCCCGGACGGCGGGCGGGCACTGCGGCCGGGATGTCGCTTGCGGGACGGGAAGGAACCATGGCAAGATCTTAACGCAACTGTTGTCGCACTAACGGAGTCGTCGATGCTCTTCCGAAGCGTTCCCCCGACCTCGCGGTCCGTACTGCCCGTACCGGCCGCCCCGTCATCGAATGCTCCGGAGACCACGTATGCCCACGCAGATCGCCGCCCTGTCCGTCACGAAGTCCTTCAACGGCCGCACCGTCCTTGACGCGGTGACGTGCTCGCTCGCACCGGGCGAGCGCACCGGAATCGTCGGTGAGAACGGTTCGGGCAAGACCACCCTGCTGCGCCTGTTCGCGGGCGCCGAGCAGCCCGACCAGGGCGAGATCGTCGTCCAGGCGGAGGGCGGCATCGGCTACCTGGCGCAGGACGAGCAGCTGCCGCCCCTGGCCACCGTCCAGGAGGTCATCGACCGCTCCCTGGGCGAACTCCGCCGGATCGAGGCGGAGTTGCACCGCCTGGAGGCGGCGATGGCCGACGGCGAGGGCGACGCCATGGCCGCGTACGGAGACCTGCTCACGCTCTTCGAGCTGCGCGGCGGCTACGACGCGGACGCCCGGGTCGAACGCGCCCTGCACGGCCTCGGCCTGGGCCTGCTCGCCCGCGACCGCACCGCGGGCAGCCTCTCCGGCGGCGAGCAGGTCCGGCTGCGCCTCGCCGCGCTCCTGGCGGCAGGCCCCGAGGTGCTTCTCCTCGACGAGCCGACCAACCACCTCGACGAGGACGCCCTGCGCTGGCTGGAGGACCACCTCCGCACCCGGCGCGGCACCACCGTCGCGGTCTCTCACGACCGGGTCTTCCTGGAACGGGTCTCGACCACCCTGCTGGAGGTGGACGGCGACCTGCACCGCGTCGTCCGCTACGGCAACGGCTACTCCGGCTACCTGGCCGAGAAGGCGGCGGCCCGGCAGCGCTGGGTCCAGGCACACGCCCAGTGGCTGGCCGACATCGACGGACTCCGCACGGCCGCCGCGACCACGGCACGGCGGGTGGCGCCGGGCCGGGCGATGAAGGACGGCAACAAGATGGCGTACGACAGGGCCGGCGGCCGCGTACAGCAGTCGGTGGCCAGCAAGGTCCGGCAGGCGGAGGAGCGTCTGCGCCGCCTGTTCGCCGACCCGGTCCCGACCCCGCCGGAACCCCTCCGCTTCACCCCCGTGCTGCGCTCCGCCCGCCTGGAGGGCGCCGTCATCGACGCCTCCGGCATCCGCGTCACCGGCCGCCTGGACCCGACGGACGTCAAGGTCGCCGCAGGAGAACGGCTCCTGGTCACCGGCCCCAACGGAGCGGGCAAAAGCACCCTCCTCCGGGTCCTGGCCGGAGAGCTGGCACCCGACGGCGGCGACCTCTACCGCCGGGGCCGGATCGGGTACCTCCCGCAGGAACCCCGCTTCCCCCGGCCCGAGGCCCCACTGCTGGCCGCATTCGCCCGCGGCCGGTCCGGCAGCCCCGACGATCACGCCGAACTCCTGCTCTCCCTCGGCCTGTTCACCTCCGAGCAGTTCTCGGTGCCGGTGGGCAGGCTGTCCACCGGTCAGCGCCAGCGGCTCGCCCTGGCACGCCTGGTCAGCACCCCGTCGGACGCCCTCCTCCTCGACGAACCCACCAATCATCTGTCCCCCGCCCTCGTCGAGGACCTGGAGACCGCACTGGCGGGATACGAGGGCGCCCTGGTGGTCGTCAGCCACGACCGCAGGCTCCAGCAGCGTTGGATCGGCGGTCACTTGGTGCTTTCCGCGAGAAACCCGGTGGCGGGCCCGTGCCGTACGGGCCAGGATGGGACGTATGAGTGATCAATCCGCGCGCTGGACCCAGTCGACCGTCTACACCGACATGTGGGTGGATCCCGACGACGACCCCCGCGACAGCGAGGGCGACGGCCCGGAGGGGGAACTCGCGACGCTGCTCGACTTCCTGTCGGGCTACCGCTTGACCCTGCGGATGAAGTGCGAGGGCCTGGACCCGGAGCAGTTGGCCCGCAGGTCGGTTCCGCCGTCGACGATGTCGCTGCTCGGTCTGGTGCGCCACCTCGTCGAGGTGGAGCGGGACTGGAACAACTGGATCGACGACAGCGACCCGCTGCCGAAGCTGTACGGCAAGCGGGACGCGGACTTCCACGGCGCGGTCGCCGAACAGGCCGTGGTCGACGCCGCGTTCGCCGATCTGGAGCGCGAGCAGGCCGCGACGGACGCCGCACTGGCCGAGCACCCGGACCTGGGCGAGCGCCTGGCGAAGGACGGCATCGCGGTCCGGGAGCTCATGGTGCACAGGATCGAGGAGTACGCCCGGCACTGCGGGCACGCCGACCTGCTGCGCGAGTGTGTCGACGGCCGGGTGGGCCAGTAGCGCGGGCTGGGGACGGTGTCGTCCCCAGCCCCTCCGGGTCAGGGGACGAGGACGTTGCGGTACTGGGCCCGGCTCATGCCCTGGAAGGCCTCCTCGGCCTGTTCCAGCGGGTAGGCGCGGGTCATCGGGCGGATGCCCTTGAGGGCGGCGAAGGCGAGGGCTTCCTCGGCGTCCTTCGCGTGGCCGCTGTACCAGCCGGTGACCTCGCGGCGGCCGAAAATCAGCAGTTCGGGGTCGATGTCGAGGGGCCGGTGGTCGTTGGCGACGACGACCAGGCGGCCGTTGGGGCGCAGCCCCTGGACGAGGTCGCTCTGGGCGGGGCTGACGCCGACGGTGCTCAGGATGACGGCGGCTCCGCCCAGCGCGGTCAGGGCATGGCCCGCGCTGCCTTCGGTGGAGTCGAGGTACTCGTCGGCGCCGAGCCCGCGGGACAGTTCCTCCTTGTCCCGGCCGCGGCTGACGGCGATCGTACGGAAGCCCATCTTGTCGGCGAACTGCAGACCGAGATGGCCCAGGCCGCCGATGCCATGGACGGCCACGGTGTCGCCGGGGCGGGCGCCGCTGTTGCGCAGCGCGTTGAAGGTGGTCAGCCCGGCACACATCAGCGGGGCCGCCTCCTCGAAGGAGAGCGCGTCGGGGATGCGGGCGAGGGCGTCCTGCGGGACCCGGACGTACTCGGCGTAGCCGCCGTCGTACGAGGCGCCGACGATCTTGCGGTCCACACAGCTGACGAAATCACCCTGCCGGCAGTGGTCGCAGGTGCCGCAGGATCCGCCGTGCCAGCCGATGCCGACGCGGTCGCCGGTGCGCCAGGCGGTGACGCCGTCGCCGACCTCGTGGATCTCACCGGCGATCTCGTGTCCCGGCACGCGGGGCAGCGCGGTACCGAGGGCGCCGTGGCGGGCGATGTTCTCGCCGCCGCACACGCCACAGGCACGTACCCTCACCAGGACCTGGCCGGGGCCCGCCGCGGGGACGGGGATCTCGGCGAGTGCGAAGGGGGCGCCGGCGGTGACGGCCTGGACAGCGCGCATGGTGCTCATGAGGGGTTCCTTCCCGTACGGCCGTACCGCCGCGGTGCTGCGGGTACGGCCTCTGTGGCTCGCCCCCACCTTCACCCCGAACCCGGGACCTGACCATGGTGCTCTTTACCGGGGGGACGGCGTCCCCTGGTTGGCACCGGCGAGAGCGGCGACCATGGAGTCATGGACCTCGCAGAACTCGGTGCCTTCCTCAAATCGCGGCGCGACCGCATCCGCCCCGGCGACGTCGGCCTGACCGCAGGACCGCGCCGCCGGGTGCCGGGGCTGCGCCGGGAGGAGGTCGCCCACCTGGCCGGAGCGTCGATGGACTACTACACCGAGCTGGAGCGCGGCGGCAGCGCCCGCCCCTCGGAGCAGATGCTCACCGCGCTGGCCAGGGCGCTGCGGCTGAGCAGCGACGAACGCAACCACCTGTTCCACCTCGCGGGCCACCCGTCCCCGCCGCTGCACGGTCCACTGGGCCACATCCACCCGGCGATGCTGGCGCTGTTCGACCGGTTGGCGGACACCCCGGCGCGGATCATGACGGACCTGCACGAGCCCCTGACGCAGAACCGGCTCGCCGGCGCGCTCCTCGGCCCGCTGCCCACCGTCCAGAACCGGCGGCCCGGCACCGACAGCCATGTGTACCTGTGGTTCACCCGGCCCGAAAGCCGCGACCTCTACCCGGCCGAGGACCACGCCCGCCACTCCCGCGACTTCGTGGCCGACCTGCGTGCGGTCGCGGCCCGCCGCGACGACCCGGACATCCACCGCATGGTCGCCGAACTGCTCACCCGCAGCACGGAGTTCGCCGCCCTCTGGGAGGAGCGCGACGTCGCGCTGCGCCGGCACGCGACCAAACGGCTCGACCACCCGGTGATCGGCATGATCGAACTGGACTGCCACAACCTGTTCAGCGAGGACGGCCGACAACGACTGCTCTGGCTGTCCGCGCCTCCCGGCAGCCCCGCCGCCGACCAGTTGGCGCTGCTGGCCGTCGTCGGGACGCAGGAACTCCCCACCGGGGAGCGGCTCGTTTAGCGGCTCGTCCTTCGCCTCGTCGTTCGCCTCGTACTGCCGGATCGGTCAGGATTCGAGAAGCGCGGGCCGTGCAGCCGGACCTAGCATGCTCGTCATGGACATCACCATTCACACGACGGCACTCCCGCACGACGACCCGGACGCGTCCGTGGCCTTCTACCGCGACACCCTCGGCTTTGAAGTCCGCAGCGACGTCGGCCGGGGCAGGATGCGCTGGATCACGGTCGGCCCGGTCGGCCAGCCCGGCACCTCCATCCTCCTGGCGCCGCCGGCCGCCGACCCCGGGGTCACCGAGGACGAGCGCCGCACCATCACCGAGATGATGGCCAAGGGCACGTACGGCTGGATCCTGCTGGCCACCCCGGACCTGGACGGTACGTTCGCGAAGGTGCAGGCCGGTGACGCCGAGGTCGTCCAGGAGCCGACCGAGCAGCCGTACGGAATCCGCGACTGCGCCTTCCGCGACCCCGCGGGCAACATGGTCCGCATCCAAGAGCTCCGCTGAGCCGAAGGGGGCCACGCATGTGTCATCCCTCGTGGGGGCGCGCACGCATCGAGGCACAGCGCCGGGACGAGCTCGCGCGGCTGCGTCGTGACGGCGGCAGAACCGGCCGGGAGACCGGCCGGGAGACCGGCCGGGAGACCGGCCGGGAGGATGCTCCGCACCCCCGGGCCCTTGAGGCTCTTGACCTCGAACTGGAGGAAGCATGACGGACGCCCCGCCGCACGGACTTGAGGAGCGGCTGCGGGACACCCGCGCGCGGCTGGAGGGTGACATCGACCTCTGGGTCGCGACGTCCGGCTCCCCCAGCGGCGTCCACCTCGTCCCGCTCTCGTACCTCTGGAACGGGACCGCGTTCCTCGTCTCGACGCCGCGTACCTCGGTCACCGGCCGCAATCTGCTGGCGGACGACCGGGTACGGCTCAGCCTCGGGCCGACCCGAGACGTCGTGCTCGTCGACGGCACCGCCGAACCGGTGGACCTCGCCGGCCTCGGCCCGAGGGTGGGCGACGAGTTCGCCGCCAAGACCGGTTTCGACCCGCGCGACCTGGACGCGTACCAGTACTTCCTGATCCGGCCGCGGCGCATCCAGGCCTGGCGCGAGGCGAACGAGCTGCCCGGACGCGACCTCATGCGCGACGGCCGCTGGCTCGGCTGACCGGCGGTCGACCAGCTGCCTCGCGTCCGCGGTGCGGGCGCTCACCCGGCACAGCGACCCGGACCCGGCGCACCGCCCCGGCCCGGCACAGTGACCCGGGCCCTGCACAGCACCCCCGGCCCGGCGCACCGCCCCGGCCAGGCCCTTAGGATCGAGGGATGACTTCCGCACATCCGACCCTGTCCGAGATCCTTGAGGGCGGCGACCCCGACCACACGGACCTGCTCGCCGCCGTCGTCGCCGACGGCGTGATCATCGCGGTGGACGAGGCCGAGTCCGTCGTCTTCATCAGCGGCCAGGACGGAAAGCCCTGGCTGCCCGCCTTCGCCGACGAGGCCACCTGCGCCCGCGACATCGTGCACGGCAAGCCGTTCCGGTGCGACGCCGCCAGGCTGCTCGACATCGCGGCACGTACCGGAGTCAGGACGATGACGGTCGCCTCGGCGACGCAGTGCGCGACGGTGCCGATCGCGCTGGTGGGCAGGGCGGCCGGCCGGCAGTCGTAGGGCCGGGCCGCCCCCGGCGACCCGGCCCCGGCGCCCCCGGCGACCACCTCGGCGACCGCTCTCCGCGACCGTGGCCCACCGCCTCGTACGCTGCGAACCGGGCGTCACGACCCGGGGCCTCGCCGACGCCGTCGCCGAGCACGGAGACCACGCTCCCCACACCCTGCCCGCCCGCGCAGGGCCCCGTGACGGGCGCCCGCCTCCTGGTCCGCGCCCAGCGCGAGCAGGCGGAACGGGCCGCGGAGCCGCTGCCCCGCGCCGAGGAGTACCCGGAAGGCCGACTCTCGCTGCGCACTCCGCTCCACGATCGGGTCCACGCCGCTCATCGCCGTCGCCGCGATGACGGGCGCCTTCTTCCCACCCGCTCAACTGCGCCTGGTCGCGGAGGACTTGGCCGCACTCCGACACCCGCGGGTACGGCCTCGGTCCGCCGTCCTCTCGAAGATCCGGCGGATCTCCTCCGCCGGGTACGGAGCCTCCCGGTCCTCCTTCTCCACCTTGGCGATGAAATCCGTCATGACTGCCGCGAGCGGTGCGTGCCGCACGAGGAGGGCCATGACCCCCGGCGGCCCCGCCGGGGGACGCTCGCCGTCGGCGATCGCGCGGATCAGGGCCTCGCGCTCCACCCGCTTGAGCCCGTACAGGTCCGCGATCAGCCAGCTCACCAGGTAACTGAGCGCGTAGGCACGGTCGTACGTACGGTGCCTGTCGAAGAAGTCGGCCTCGCGGGGCGACAGGTCGAAGCGGGAGGAGACGGCCAGGCCGTAGTCGGCGAAGTAGAGGCGGCGGCCGTCGGTCAGGATGTTCTGGAAGTGCGTGTCGAAGTGCAGGAGACCGCGGTCGTTCATGAAGGACACCCCGGCCTCCAGCTCCCTCTCCACCAGGGAGAGGGCCAGGCCGGCGGCCTCGTCACCGGCGCGCAGCTGCTCGGAGAGCCAGACGTGCACGGTCTGCGGGAGGTGTTCCAGGAACAGCACGAGGCTCGCCGGGGACTCTCGCAGACCTTCGATGCGACGGCGCACCTCAGGCCCGCCGCCCCAGTACGCCACGGCCCGCTCCACGTCGGCGAGGTCTTCCGGCAGGGGAGCCGGGTCCTCCTCCGGCAGTACGCGCCAGTGGTACGTCAGGGGGAAGCCCCGGTACTGCCCGGCGAGCACCCAGTTCGTGGTCATCGTGTGGACGGCGGCCTCCCGCCAGGCCCCGAAGCCGGGGCCGCCGATGGTGCCGACGCCGTACTGACAGAAGTCGGGCAGGCCGAACACATTGGCCGTGGAGCGGGCGTGCTCCGGCCGCAGCTCCTGCCCGGTGAGCGGTACGCGCTTCACGAAGACCGGCCTGCCGTCGATCTCCATCCGCGCCGACCGCCCGCCGATGCCGGAGCCGAGCGGTACGGCGGTGTCGAGGAGCGCGCTCAGCTCCCGGTCGCTCCGCAGGGCGAGGGAGGTGGACACGGTGCTGTACGCGGCGGACCGCGCTTCGGCCGTCATACCGGGGCCTTCGGTCATTTCGCGCAACTCCCGCAACTGGTCCGTTCGTTCAGAAGGTAGTCCCGGTGGCCGGATCCCTCCCTTGTGCCGGGTGGGGAAAGGGAGAAGGTTCACGGTGGCCGGGGCGGACCACATTAGCCCCGGCCGTCGAACGACGAACAAGACGCACAAGACGAACAAGCGGACAAGGGGCGGGCGTTGAACAGACGTAACGCATGGCGAGGAACACTTCGCGGGGCCGTGGCCCTGGCGCTGGCCTGTTCCGGGGCCCTGGCCCTGACTCCGACGGCGGGCGCCGCGCCCGCTGCGGGAACGGCGGCTGTCGCGGACGCGGCCTGCGGGGTGGACTCGCAGGCGCAGGGGCAGCGGGGCAACGCGACCGGGGACCAGGTGTCCGTACCGCGTGCCGACGGCAGGATCGAGCAGTTCCAGACGTTCTACGACCCGACCGCGCCGGTTTCTCTGCCGTTCCTCTGGCACCGCTCGCAGCCCGCGCCCGGCGCGGAGTACGGGGACTGGGTCCGGGTGAGCGCGACGACGGTGGGCCCCAAGTCGTACGCCGTCACCGGGATCGAGAACGCGGCCGGCGGCATCGAGCTGCTCTGGTCCGCCTACGGATCCTTCTGCCACTCGGCGCTTCCCTCCGGAGCCACCGAATGGCCCGCGGCCGATGCCTTCGGCCTGCAACCGGCGCCCTACCACGGCGCGGTGACCCTGCACCGGCGGTTCAACGGGACGATCCTCGCGATCGCCTCGTCGAACCTCACCGGCCGCTCGGCCGAATCCCGCACCCTGTACGCGCAGGACGCGGCGGCCGGCGCATGGCGGCCGGTGACCTCGGCGGGCTTGGTGCCCGAGGCCAATGTCGGCCTCGGGCAGCCCGAGGTGTTGGCCGAACTCCCCGACCACCGGATCAGGGTCAGGGCCCGCGAGTGGAACCGGGACCGCTACTGGACCCAGATCGAGGTGGCTCCCGACTTCGGCCGTCCGTCCGGCTGGTGGAACAACCAGTGGACCCTGTGCGCGACACCGGCCTGCGCATGACCCCTGACGGGGCCGGTCAGATCAGACCCTGCGCCAGCATCGCGTCGGCGACCAGCTCGAAGCCCGCGATGTTCGCGCCGACCACGTAGTTGCCGGGGGTGCCGTACCGCTCGGCCGTGGTGTGGCACGCCTCGTGGATGTGCCGCATGATCTCCTGCAGCCTCTCCTCCGTGTGGGCGAAGGTCCACGAGTCGCGCGACGCGTTCTGCTGCATCTCCAGTGCGCTGGTGGCGACTCCGCCCGCGTTCGCCGCCTTGCCGGGGGCGAACGCGACGCCCGCCTCCTGGAAGATGCGTACGGCTTCCGGGGTGGTGGGCATGTTGGCGCCCTCGGCGACCGCGCGGACGCCGTTCGCCACCAGGGTGCGGGCGTCGTTCTCGTCCAGCTCGTTCTGGGTGGCGCAGGGCAGCGCCACGTCGCACGGAACGTTCCAGACGCCGCGCCCGGCGACGAACTGGACGTGGGCGCCCCGGCGTTCGGCGTACTCGGAGACCCGGCCGCGGCCCGCTTCCTTGATCTCCTTGAGCAGTGCGACGTCGATGCCCTTGTCGTCGACGACGTACCCGCTGGAGTCCGAACAGGTCACGACGGTCGCACCGAGCTGCTGGGCCTTCTCGATGGCGTAGATCGCCACATTGCCGGAACCGGACACGGCGACCCGGCGGCCTTCCAGACTCTCGCCCCGGGCGCGCAGCATTTCGGCCGTGAACATCACACACCCGTACCCCGTCGCCTCGGTGCGGGCCTGCGCGCCGCCCCAGCCGAGACCCTTGCCGGTGAGCACCCCGGACTCGTACCGGTTGGTGATCCGCTTGTACTGGCCGAAGAGGTAGCCGATCTCGCGGCCGCCGACGCCGATGTCACCGGCGGGAACATCCGTGTACTCGCCGATGTGGCGGTGCAGTTCCGTCATGAACGACTGGCAGAACCGCATGACTTCGGCGTCCGAGCGGCCCTTGGGGTCGAAGTCGGAGCCGCCCTTGCCGCCGCCGATGGGCATGCCGGTCAGGGCGTTCTTGAAGATCTGCTCGAAACCGAGGAACTTGACGATGCCGAGGTTCACCGACGGGTGGAAGCGCAGACCGCCCTTGTACGGGCCGAGCGCGCTGGAGAACTCCACCCGGAAGCCGCGGTTGACGTGCACCACGCCGTTGTCGTCCGACCACGGCACCCGGAAGATGAGCTGCCGCTCGGGCTCGCACATGCGCTCCACTATGCGGGCGTCCATGAACTCGGGGCGGGCGCTCAGCAGCGGCGACAGCGTTTCGAGGACCTCGCGCACCGCTTGGTGGAACTCGCCCTCGCCCTGGTTCCGGCGCAGCACTTCGCCGTACAGCTTCTCGATGACACCTTTCTCGGTCGTGGCAGACATCTGGTCACATCCTTCGTAGGCGCACGGGTGTTCCGGTCGTTCTGGACCGTGATTGTTCCAGCGCAGGTCAAGGAGGTCTCCAGCCGTCCACATTCTGGCGCTGGGACAGCATGCCCGTGACAGCACGCCCCTAGGGCCTGTCCGGCGGATCAGGCCGCATGGGAGTGACCTTGCCCTTTCACTACCGCTGAGCGGGGCATGGTGCGTGCAGCTGCAAGGCGGAGGATTGAGACATGGCGGAGCCATGGCGATTGACGACAACGCCGCAGATGTGCGTGCCAGGGCACGCGACCGCGGCAAGATCCGCCGGACAGGCCCTAGCAGCTTGCCTGTGACAGCATGGCCCGGATGCTGAGCATCGAGATCAACGGCGGGCCGCCCCGGGCCGAGGACCTGCACCGGGCCGCTGCCTGGAACTACGGGCACTACACGTCGATGCAGGTGCGCCAAGGGGCCGTGCAGGGGCTGGAGTTGCACCTCGACCGGCTGCGGGCGGCATCGCGCGAGTTGTTCCACACCGCCGTCGACACGGATTCCGACCGGATACGGGACCTGCTCCGGCAGGCGATCGGCCCGCAACAGGACGCTTCGGTACGGCTCACGGTGATTCCGCACGAGAACGCCCCGGACCGTACGGACGTGATCGTCGCGGTCGACGCACCGGCGTCCGACGCACCTCGCCCGCCCCTCCACGTACGCTCCACGGCCTACGAACGGGACCTCCCCCACCTCAAGCACCTGGCCACCATGGGCGCCACCCATCGGGCACTGCAGGCCCGGCGGGACGGTTTCGACGATGTCCTGTTCGTCGGGCCCGGCGGCCTGGTGCTTGAGGGCTCGGCGTGGAACGTGGTGTTCTGGGACGGCGAGCAGGTCGTCTGGCCCGAGGCCCCGATGCTGTCCGGCATCACGATGCAACTCCTCCGGTCCGCACTGACCCGGGCCGCAGTGCCCTGGACCTCGCGCCCCGTACGAGCCGCCGACCTCCCGTCGCTCCTCTCCGCCGCCGCCACCAACTCGCACAGCCCGAGCAGGCCGATCGCCCGCGTCGACGAGGTCGGCCTCGCGCGCGACGCGGGGGCGCTGGTGACAGCGCTCGACGCGGCGTGGGCCACCGTCGAGTGGACGGGACTCTAAGCCTTCCGCACCCAATTCGGCGTCCAGACACCGCTGTTGGGGCGCCCGGGGTACGCGGCGGTGAGGTGGTCGCGCAGTGCGGTGAGGGCGGGGTGCGGGTTGTCCGTGCGCCAGATCAGGGAGTGCGGGTAGACCGGCGTCGGGTCCTGCAGGGTGATGCGTCGCAGGTCGTGGCCGGCGGGCCAGACCAGCGGGGTCTGCGGGCTGACGAAGGTCGCCAGCGTCGAGGAGGCCGCGATCGTGTCGAGGAGGTGCTCGATGCCGAAGTTGGGGCCGATCGCGTCGATGGTGAGCCCGAACTCGGCGGCGAGTTCGTCGTAGTAGGCGGCCCACTCGGTGCCTGGAGTGTTGCCCGGCATCCAGATCCGTCGCCCGGAAAGCTGGGCGGGAGCGACCGCGCGGGCGGTGGCGAACTCGTGGGCCGGCCCGGTGAACAGTTGCAGCGGTTCGTCGAAGACCGGCGTGGCCTCGATGCCTTCGGGGAGCTGCCGGCCCGGCATGTCCACGGCGCGGAAGGTGGCGTCGATCGTCCCTGACCGTACGGCGGCAACGGCCGTGTCGAAGTCGAAGAGGGTCACGACGTCGAGATCGGTCTCGGGGTACGCCCGGTGGAAGCCGCGCAGCAGACCCGCCACCGAGAGCCGGCGGCCGATCACATCGACGCGCAGCGCCCGGCGCCCCGGCCGCACGGAAGCGGCGGCCCGCTCCTCGGCCTGGAGGAGAGCGCGGGCGTACGGCAGAAACGCCTGTCCGTCGATGGTGAGCCGGGCCCCGCGCGCGGTACGGCTGAACAGCTGCACACCGAGGTCCTTCTCCAGCACGGCAACGCGCTTGGAGACGGCCTGCGGGGTGATCGACAGGTCGACGGCGGCTTCCTGGAACTGTCCCGCGTCGACGGCGGCAACGAAGGTGCGTACGGCGGTGAGGTCCACGCCTTCCACCATAGATGGACAACCAGTCGTTGACTGCGAGCAGCGAAATGGTCGTTTGATTGCTGTGCGCCATGCTGTTTTTGATGTCCCTGGTCAACGTTTGGTTTCGCAGACCCCGCAGGCGTACGTAGGTGGACCCGGCGAAATGCACGGTAACGAGGAACACGGTCAGCAGCAGGCCGGCGGTCACCGGGGCGTTGCGCAGCAGGGGCCCGCGGGCGGACCGGTCGGCCGGGCCTGCGGGCACGGCCGGGCGGGGGAAGCGGGGCCAGCGTCTACGAGGAGGCCACCGGGGCCTTCCGCCGGCTCCGCGCCCGCCACGAGGTGACGACGGTGCTGAGCGAGATCCGACCCCGAATTGACCGTCGGTTTCCGTTTTCCGCCGCGGCAGCGGGTGCTGGCCGTCTCCTCCTCCCACCCGCTGGCCGGCGCCGGGCGCGTACCCGCGAAAGGAGCTGGCGGGCGTGGACGTGCTGCGTCCGGCCGGGGGACGCCCCCGAGTACTGGACGGCCGCCCGCGCGGCGCACACCACGCCCGCGGGCGCGCCCATCCGCTCGACGACGGGCATCACCACCGTCCAGGAGGGCCTGGCACTCGTGGCGGGCGGCGATCGCACCATGCTGGTGTGCCGCCCCATCGCTGGGGCTGATCTGGCGCACCGACCGCGCGACCCCTCAACCGGTCGCGCCGACCGGGCTGTTGGCCGAGGAGTTCACCCAGGCACGGACTCGGGGCCAGGCACGGACTCAGGGCGCGTACGGCAGCTGACGCTTGTGGTCGGTGAGGCGGTAGCGGCGGACGATCGTCTCGAAGACGGCTTCGCCCACCGGCTTGCCCTCCAGGAAGTCGTCGATCTCGTCGTACGTCACCCCGAGGGCGTCCTCGTCGGGCCTGCTCGGGACGAGGGTCTCCAGGTCCGCCGTCGGAACCTTCCACACCAGCTCGGCCGGGGCGCCCAGCGCGTCGGCGACGCCTCGTACGCGGCGCTTGGTGAGCCCGGTCAGCGGTACGACGTCGGCGGCGCCGTCCCCGTACTTCGTGAAGAATCCCGAGACCGCCTCGGCCGCGTGGTCGGTGCCTACGACCAGGCCGTTCTGTGCGCCCGCGACCGTGTACTGGGCGATCATCCGCTGCCTGGCCTTGATGTTGCCCTTGACGAAGTCCTGGTGGCTCGCGTCCCGGAAGGTCACCCCGCCGGCCAGCGCGGCCTCCAGTGAGGCGTCGCTCGCGGACTTCACGTCCACGGTCAGGACCTGGTCGGCGTTGATGAAGGCGAGGGCGAGCTGGGCGTCCTTCTCGTCGGCCTGGACGCCGTACGGCAGGCGCATGGCGTAGAAGGTCGCCTCGTGTCCGGCGGCGCGGGCCCGCTCCACGGCGAGCTGGCAGAGCCGGCCCGCGGTCGTGGAGTCGACGCCACCGCTGATGCCGAGCACCAGCGACCGCAGCCCCGTGGAGGTGAGCCGCTCGGCGAGGAAGGCCACCCGCCGCTCGATCTCCTGCTCCGGATCGAAACTCATCGACACCTGGAGATCCCGTGCGATCTCCTGCTGCAGGGTGCTGGACGCCGGGTCGGTCACGGCTGCTCCTCGTACTCGCTCGTGGTGGGCTGGGGCGGAGGCCGGGAGCCGCCGCTCTTCCCGACTCTATGCTGCGTCCCCTTCCGGGCTCCGACCTGCCCTTACGGTCACGGCGTACGGGCGCCGCGTACATTCGTGGCTCACCTCTTGCGCCACTCCTCGGCCAGCAGCTCGTACGAGCGCACCCGGTCCGCGTGGCCGTGGGTGATCGTGGTGATCAGCAGCTCGTCCGCGCCGGTGGCTTCGCGGAGCTGCGCCAGCTGGTCGGCGACGCGTCCCGGGGAGCCGACGAACTGGGTCTCGACGCGGTCCTGGACCAGCGCCCGGTCCGCGTCGGTCCAGACGTGGGCGCGGGCCTCGTCCGGGGTGGGGAAGGGGATCGCACCCTCTGCGGTACGGATGCTGCGGACCCAGGGGGCGTAGCCGGTGGCCAGTTCGCGGGCGGTTTCGTCGTCCCCGGCGACGACGACGTCCGCGGACACGCTGACGTACGGCTTTTCGAGGATGTCGGACGGCTGGAACGCAGCGCGGTAGCCCTCCGCCGCCTCCAGCACCGTGCCGGGGCTGACGTGGTAGTTCGCCGCGAAGCGGAGCCCGCGCCGGCCCGCGACCTCGGCGCTCTCGCCACCGCTGCTGCCCAGGATCCAGAGCTCAAGGTCGGCGCCCTCGCCCGGCACGGCATGTGCTTCGATGCCGTCCGCCGAGCGGTACGTGCCTGCGAGGAGCGCCTGGATGTCGTCGATCTGCTCGGCGTAGTCCTGCGACTCGGCATGCGGCTGCTGGAGCAGCGCACGCTGGAGGGCGACGCGCGGCGAGCCGACCAGGTGCGCGAAGGAGAACCGGGGCGGGATGCGCAGCCCATTGGGGGCGCGCCCTTCGACCACCGGGGTGGCGTCCGGCAGCGGGGCGGCGGGCGTCCCGGGCGGCCGTCCGCCGGAGCGGCCGAGGCCCAGGTCGATGCGGCCGGGGTGCAGTGCGTCGAGCAGGCCGAACTCCTCGACCGTGGACAGGGCGGTGCGGTGACCGAGCTGTACGGCGCCGGCGCCGAGCCGGATGTCCGAGGTCGCGGAGGCGGTCAGGGCGAGGACGACGGCGGGCGAGGTGCCCGCCACGCCCGGGTTGAGGTGGTGTTCGGCGAACCAGTAGCGGGCGTACCCGAAGCGCTCGGCCTGCTGGGCCAGGTCGATGGAGTTGCGGAGCGCGTCGGCGGCGGTGGAACCGGACGGAACCGGGACCAGGTCGAGGACGCCGAGGGGGATGTCGGACATGGCGGGAGTTCTCCTCAGTGGCCGGTGGTGACGGATGCGGATGCGGGTACGGATGCGGGTACGGATACGGATGCCGGGGCGTGCTCCGCGAGGGCGGGTGCCCACGGGAACGGTGGGTCGGGGATCTCGCGGCGCAGTACCGGAGCCACGTCCGACTGGAAGAGGGCCAGCGAGTCCCGGTGCTGACGGTCCGTCAAACCACCTGCGTCCGCGTGCAGATGAAGCACCGTGTGCCCGAACTGCTCGTGGTAGCGGTGCACCTTCTCGATGATCTGCTGCGGGCTGCCGACGAGCGCCGAGCTGCGTTCCACGAAGTCCTCCAGGGTCGTGAACACCGGGTTCAGGCCCTGCCGCTTCTGCTGTGCCAGGTTCCCCTCGAAGGTGGGCCGGTAGGCGGCGAGCGCATCCTGGGAGGTGCGGGCCGCGTGGAAGCCCGCCGTGCCCGCGCCCACCGCGATCGCGGCCGGGTCGTGGCCGTAGTGCACCCAGCGCTCTCGGTAGTAACGGATCAACTCGGCGTACGGCTCCATGGGGTTGGTGACGTTGGCGGAGAAGAGCGGGTCGCCGTAGCGGGCGGCCAGGTCGACCGATTCCTTGCTGGTCGCGCTGCCGTGCCAGACCCGGACGGGCTGCTGGAGGGGCCTTGGCCAGACCTCCGCCTCGGTGAGTTCCGGGCGGAAGCGGGTCTTGGCGGTCACCTTGTCCTCGCGCCAGATCCTGCGGAACAACTCGTAGCTCTCGGCGTTGCGCTCCCACTGGTCGTCGACGGTGACCTCGAACAGGTCGCGCTGCGCGGTGCCGTTGCCCTTCCCGACGATCAGTTCCAGGCGTCCGCCGGAGAGGTGGTCCAGCGTCGCGTAGTCCTCGTACGCGCGCACCGGGTCGAGGAGGCTGAGGGTGGTGACCGCGGTGAAGAGGCGGATGCGGGAGGTGAGGGCGGCGAGGTGGCTCAGGACGACGGGCGGCGAGGAGGAGATGAAGGGGCGTTCGTGCCGCTCCCCCACTCCGAAGCCGTCGAAGCCCAACTCCTCGGCGAGCAGGGCGTTCTGGATCACTTCGCGGAAGCGCTCGGTGGTCGGCTTCTGCACGCCGGTCACCGGGTGCGGGGTGTGCGCGATCAGGGTAATGGCCAGGAACTTCATGACGCCGCCCGCAAGGTCCGCGCCTCGGCGTCCGGGTGGGTCAGGCCGAGGTGGTCGCGCAGGGTGGTGCCCTCGTACTCGGTGCGGTGGACGCCACGCTCCTGGAGCAGCGGGACGACGGTGTCGGCGAAGGCGTCGAGGCCGCCGGGGGTGACGTGCGGGACGAGGATGAAGCCGTCGGACGCGTCGGCCTGGACGAGGTCGTTGATGGTCTCGGCGACCGTGGCGGGGGTGCCGACGAAGGTCTGGCGACTGCCGGTCTCGATGACCAGATCCCGGATCGACCAGTTGTGGGCGGCGGCGCGCTCCCGCCACTCGCGGGCGGTGGCCAACGGGTCCCGGAACATACGGACTTGGGCACGCCCCCGGGCCACGGTGTGCTCGCCGGGGTCCGGGTCGACGTCGGGGAGCGGGCCGTCCGGGTCGTACCCGGAGAGGTCCCGGTTCCAGACGAATTCGAGGTGCTTGATCGCGGTGGCGCCGCTGACCTGCCGGCGGCGTACCTCGCGGGCCAGTTCCTGCGCCTGCGCGTCGGTGTCGCCGAGCACGAAGGTGGCGGCGGGCAGGATGAGCAGCTGGTCGTGGGCGCGGCCGTACCGGGCGAGGCGGCCCTTGACGTCCCCGTAGAACGCCTGCCCCTCCTTGAGGGTGGCGTGCCGACTGAAGATCGCGTCGGCGCTCGCGGCGGCGAACTCGCGGCCCTCCTCGGAGTCGCCCGCCTGGAAGATCACCGGCCGGCCCTGCGGGCTGCGCGGGACGTTGAACTGCCCCTGGATGTCGAAGTGTTGGCCCTGGTGCGCGAAGGCTCCGGCGCGTGCGTCGCGCAGGAAGGTGCCGGTCCGCCGGTCAGCGGCGATCTCGTCGCCGTGCCAGGAGTCGAAGAGTTCGTGCGCGGTGGCCAGGAACTCCTTGGCTCGGGAGTAGCGCTCCTCCTGCGGGAGGAAGCCGCCGCGGCGGAAGTTCTCGCCGGTGAAGGCGTCCCAGGAGGTGACCACGTTCCAGGCGGCGCGCCCGGCGGAGAGGTGGTCGAGGCTGGCGAACTGGCGGGCCACCTCGTACGGCTCGTTGAAGGTGGAGTTGATGGTGCCGGTCAGGCCGAGGCGTTCGGTGACGGCGGCGAGGGCGGTGAGGACGGTGAAGGTGTCGGGGCGGCCCACGACGTCCAAGTCGTATATCTCGCCGCCCTGTTCGCGTAGCCGCAGCCCTTCGGCGAGGAAGAGGAAGTCGAACTTGGCGCGCTCCGCGGTCTGCGCGAGGTGCACGAAGGAGCTGAACTCGATATGGCTGCCGGCCTCGGGGTCGCTCCACACGGTGGTGTTGTTGACGCCGGGGAAGTGGGCGGCGAGGTGGACCTGCTTGAGGGGTTTGTCGCTCATGACCGTGAGGGCCTTCCTGCTCTGGCTGGGGCGGGTTCAGGCGGGGGTGGGTACGGCGGCCGCGTAGCGGTTGGCGGGGCGGGCGAGGCCGAGCAGTCCGCGCAGGGTGTCCGCCTCGTACGACTGCCGGAATGCGCCGCGGCGCTGGAGTTCGGGCACCAGCCGGCGGGTGAGGGCCGGGAGGTCGTGGCCCGCGACGGCGGGCCGCAGCCGGAACCCGGACAGGCCGGCGGACTGCAACTCCTGGAGCAGATCGGCGAGTTGGGAGGGCGTGCCGGTGAAGACCGGGGCGTCACCGGTGTACGGGCTGCCCGCGAGCGCGTCCAGCCGGTCCCGGCGGGCTTCGGCGGCGCCCGGGTCGTCGTCGAGGAAGACCAGCAGGTCGCCGAAGACGTGCAGGGTGTCGCCGGCGCGGCCCGCCGCCTCCTGTTCGGCGCGGATCTGGGCGACGGCGGCGCGGGCCTCGGCGGTGTCGTGCGGGGTGACGTACCCGATGTCGGCGGACCTGGCGACGAGGCGGTACGGGCCACTCCCGTGCGCCAGGGCGCTGACGACCGGCTGGCCCTGGGGCGGCCTGGGGGTGATCGAGGGGCCCTTCACGCGGAAGTGCTTGCCCTCGAAGTCGACGTAGTGGAGCTTCTCGCGGTCGATGAAGCGGCCGGTGGCCACGTCCCGGATCTCCGCGTCGTCCTCCCAGCTGTCCCAGAGCCTGCGCACGGCTTCGACGTAGTCGGCGGCCTCGTCGAGGAGTTCGCCCGCCGCCTGCTGTCCGGCGGGGGTGTCGTACCCGCCGGCGGGGATCGGCGGGACCGTACGGCGCCCGAAGTGGGCGGCCTCGTCGGGGCGGGCGGCGACCTGCACGCGCAGACCCGCGCGGCCGGAGCTCACGTAGTCGAGGGTGGCGATCGCCTTGGAGAGGTGGAACGGCTCGGTGTGGGTGGCCACCACCGTCGGCACAATGCCGATGTGCCGGGTCAGCGGGGCGACCCGTGCGGCGACGAGGACGGCGTCCAGGCGCCCGCGGACCTGGTCGGTGCGGTCGTCGGGTGCGGTGGGGTCCGAGGACTGGAGGCCGAGCCCGTCCTCGATGGTCACGAAGTCGAGCAGCCCGCGCTCGGCCTCGGTCACCAGGTCCGACCAGTAGGCGGCGGTGAGGAGTTCACGGGGCCGGGCGACGGGCTCGCGCCAGGCGGCCGGGTGCCAGCCGGCGCCGTCGAGGGCGACGGCGAGGTGCAGGGGGGTGGGCGAGGGTGATGACACTGGAAGGCTGCCTTCCGGATCGGGTCGGGTCGGGTCGGGTCGGATCGGTGTACGGGACGACGTGGCTGGTGCGGCCGCCAGGGCCGGTGCGGCCGCCGGGGCTGGGCTACGCCGCTTGCGGTGCCGCGTCCGGGGCTCGTACGAGCAGGAAGCGGGTCGTGCGGCGCAGGGTGAAACCGATCGACTCGTAGAGCCGGATCGCGTCGGTGTTGCTCGCGGCCGTGTGGAGGAAGGGGGTCTCCCCGCGCTCCCGGATGCCTGCCGCCACCGCCCGGACCAGCCGGGTGGCCAGTCCCCGGCCGCGCCGGTCGGGGTGGGTGCAGACGGCGCTGATCTCGGTCCAGCCCGGCGGGTGCAGCCGTTCGCCGGCCATCGCGATCAGCCGTCCGTGGTCCCGGATACCGAGGTAGGTGCCGAGTTCGACGGTGCGCGGCAGGAAGGGTCCTGGCTTGGTGAGGGCGATCAGTTCGAGGACTTCGGGCACGTCGGCGGGCCCTAGCCGGACCGCTTCGGGCGCGGGTTCGGCGTACAGCGAGGTGTCGGCCAGCTGGACGCCCGCGATGCTGTGCTCGGTCCGCCACCCGTCGGGCACGCCTCCGTCCGGAACGCCGGCGACGGAGACGGCGGCGCCGGGCCCGACGAGCCGGGCAAGGTCGTCCCAGGCACGGGGGTCGGCGGGGTCGTCGAGGGCGGTGAACGGGGCGACGTCCGCGGGGTAGCGGGCAGCCCGGCCGAGCCGCTCGGCGAACCGGGAATGCGGGCCGGTCAGGGCGGCCCAGGCGGCGTTGTCGAGGAGGTGCGGCTGGGTCGTCGGGGCGTGGTGGACGCGGGTGGTCATGGCGGTACGGGGACTCCGTTTCGGGTGGGTGGGGTCGGGGGCGTGCGGTCGGAGGGCGGGGCTCCGCGTGGGGGCCGCCCCCTTGCCCACCCGTCCCGCCCCCGGGGGCGGCCCCGCTGCCCAAGGAGGCTGGCGGGGCTGGGGGCTGGGGGGCTGGGGGGCTGG
>NZ_JBEZKB010000040.1:0-62384 GCF_040651475.1 Streptomyces sp. NPDC048442 | reverse complement strand
GCGGTGCATCAGCAAGTGGAAGCAGTTCCGCGCGGTCGCCAGCCGGTACGACAAACGCGACTACATCTTCAACGGCACCCTCACCGTCGCAGCGACCGTCATCTGGCTCCGCGACACCGTCCAAGAGCCATCAGAAACGCCCTAGGTGTATTGACCCGCGGGGTTGTTGACGCGGCTGATGGGTGGGTTGGAGTAGGCCGTCCCGCATGGGTCATGCTGCCCTTCCGTGCCAGCGAGTCCGTTCGCCCCCGAACGCCATGCTCACGGCCGGTGTCGTTGGCGGTCACACGGCCAGTCGTGCGGTTGATTCACCGCTCTGCCACACGGTGCGTCGACCATCTGGTTGTTATCCGGCGGTGTCTGGCGCGTGAATGCGGCCGAGGCGGTGGGTCGGCCTACTTTGCCGCGAGCGGGATGCTCCCGCATGCTCTGCTCTGAACGGAGAACGGTCTTGACTTTCGCACTCACCTGCAGTCGTGGTCTCGCTGTCGCTCTCGCCACCGTGGCGATCTCCACGATGACGGCCGCAGCACCGACGAACGCCGCGCCAGGCCCGCAGTACCTGCCCTTGACGAACCCTGCGTTCAACCAGGCTGACCTGGGGCCCACCGCGCGGTACGTGAACGTCGCCGTCGGCAACTCCTTCATCACTGGCTGGACAGTGACCACCGGAACAGTGGACCTGGAGTCGGCCGCGTGGGCGAAGACCGGCTCGCCGTCACAGGCGGTCACGCTCAACGGAAGCAGCCAAGGCGGCATCTCCCAGGCTCTGCCGACGACTCCCGGGCGGCGCACCACCGTCACTTTTCGCTTCGGGACCGAGACCTGGGACGGCTGTGAGATCAACAAGGACCTGCGTTTCACTGTCTCGGGTACCGGCGCCGACTCGGAGAAGGTCCTCAACCCGGGCCGACCTGACAAGTCGAACCCGCACTGGAAGACGGGCACCTACACCTTCACCGCCGAGGACCGGATCTCCCACCTTCGGTTCGACTCTCTCGTCGAGGGCCATTGCGGTGCCGTGATCACGGACGTGACGGCAGCCGGGTAGTCCCGCAAGTCCCGGCCCTTGACCAGATGAAGACCTTGGGCAGCTCGCATCGGAGGGCTCCCGGCGCCCCCTGACCTATGTTCTGCACCCAGGAAACGCGCGCGAGTGCAGGAGTGCAGTGCGAGGACCAGGACGTCTCGTTCAGCGAGCTCGGGAGGGCCCTCGCGAACGGGTGTCCCCGTCTGAGACCGGTGGGGAAAGACGCCTACGCGGATCGGGCGCACGAGGACATGAAGCGGTACGACTCCGAATGGGAGACGTTCGGCAAGGCCGACCACTGACGTGAACGAAGAGCCGGCCGCAGCGTCGCCCCCGGCTTGCGTACTTCCGTTCTAGTGGTCGTCGCAACATCCCAGCTCAGGGGATGCGATGGACTTCAAGGTTCGGGAGAGCCGGAAGGAACTAGGGCGGAAGAAGCTGCAGGCTGAGCGGGAGGAATACTTCTGGCTCGTGCAGCAGGGATTCCGTAACGCCCAGGCAAGCCGACGAGTCGGCGTCATCTCTCGGACCGGTCGTGAAGGGCGAAACGGCCGACCCGAGGGCGGCAAGTATCGGCCGAGGCCGCCCGCGCGATCCACGCGGGCGGCCTCGTCGCTGTCCCGGTATCTCTCTGAACCCGAGCGCATCCACATCGCCGACCGGCTGCGGGAGAAAGGAACCGTCCGGGCCATCGCGGCCGCTGGGAAGGCGACTGCATCGTCAGCGCCCACCACGGCTCCGCCATTGGCACACTCGTTGAACGGACGACCCGCTTCACGATGCTGGTGCACCTGCCCAACGGCCATCGCGCAGAACACTTCCACCAGACCCTCACCGCCGCGATCAGCGCACTTCCGCCCCACCTGCGGCGGTCGCTGACCTGGGGCCAGGGCAACGAGATGGCAGGCCACCAACTCTTCTCCACCGCCTCAGACATGCCGGTCTACTTCTGCAACCCCGGCAGCCGCTGGCAGCGCCGCTCCAACGAGAACACCGATAGCCTGTTCCGGCAGTACGCGGATGTATCGGCCTGTGGCTCTGACCGCCTCGGGGGGAGTGGCCCAAGCCGGTCCTCAGGTTCCACTTGATGGGTGGCCGGCGGTTTCAGCTGTGCCTGGCCGTCCCGTCAGACTTTCGCTGTGAGGCCGGCTGTCTCTTGTCTTACCCCTCGTTAAAGGTGTTTCCAAGTCCGTCTGACACGCGCGGCGTGGACAGTGCTCCTGGAAACTCCGAACTTTCTGGCGAGAGTTGCGCTGGACTCTCGGGAAGACCTGATAAGGGTTACTTGCTCAGCGGTCAGCTTATGGTTCCAGCGTGCTCCGCCTGCGGAAGCGCCTGCATGACTCAAATGTTGGACGACCTGCAGAGGTGTCGTTACGAGGAGGTGCTCTACGGCGACGCAGTGGGGTTCAGAGCAAGCTGCGCGTGACGACGTTGTCGCCTGGCAGTGGCCCGTGAGCCTGTGTCCACACTGCCCGCGCCAGGGTCAGGCTTTTCCCCTGCCAGTAGATGGTGCGCGGAACGGCATTCCTGTTGCCCTTCTGGACAACCAGGCATCCACCGGCAGTACGGGTGGTCTGGATGTGAATACGGTCGGACAAGTCCTTGAATGCCAGCCTGCTGCCCGCGCCGTAGAAACCGGAGTGTTCCGCGCGAACACAGCTCGATTCGCCGCATTCGTTGCGTACGAGCATTTCGAGACGGGAGTGCCTGCATAAGCGAAGTACAGAACGCGGCGCACTCCCAATTTGCGGCCCTGCCACCCGATGTTCGGGTTTCCTAGGCCGTCGCTGCCGTCAGTCCACAGCAGATGTTCGCTGCTTTCCTGGACTCGCGCAGCGATTTTCTTCGAGAGTCCGTCAGAAATTTCTTCTTTCTGCTGTCTCGACACAATGAATCTTTCTGATGTGAGCGTCTGAGTGACAGGCCACCCGTATGCGAAGTGAAAAGGGGGAGGTTGTCTAATCTGCTCGCTCCCGTGCCCATTGTCGGAGGTGCGTCCATCGGTGAGCGTTTCCCCGAACGGCCGTCGGAGTGATTTGCGGAACTTTGCTCGCCCGTTCAGCATCGATAAGGCGACAGGAGCCTTCATGGGACTGTTTATTGAGCCTGCGTCGAATCCGGCGCTCTCCGCTCGAATTTTCGAGGACAAACATGCGAAGAACCGCATTGTCGCTCCGCCCTGCGCAGAAGCGGCGTGTGAAGCACCGTCTGGTGGCCCAGGCGATGGCGGTATTGATGGCCGCGGGGTCGGTCAGTGTGCTCGGCATCACGCCGGCCGCTGCCCAGGACTGGACTGTGGAGGGCGAGAACAACCCCTCGACGTTCGACTGCGACAGCCTGTACTACAGCAACTTCCGCTCCGGTGCGAAGTTCAACAACGGGCCGGACGGCAAGGCCACCATCGAGAACACGGTCATCACCAAGCGCACGGCCGGCAGCCCGCGTGACTACTGGTCGTCCAACATGGCGATGGGCAAGGACCCGGACACCGACGCGGTGACGGCGTTCTATGCCAACTACACCACCGCCAATCTGAGGCTGTACAAGCACGTCTCTGGCACCAACACGGTGACCGACGAGATCTTCAACGGCGAGACCCGGGACCTGCCGGCCGGCACCAACTGGGGCGGCATCACGGTCAACCCGAGCAACTACAAGCTCTACGGTGCGCAGAACGGTGGCACGCCCAAGCTGTTCGAGATGGACCTCAAGACCGGTGCGGTCAAGGAGTGGGAGCGGGGGAAGAACCTCACGTCGGTCCCCGCCAACGACCCGATCTTCGCGGGCGGCTCCCTCGTGCCGGACCTGTTCGTGGACAACAAGGGCGGGGTCTACTACGGCATCGTCTATGGCGGCAAGACCCATATTTACCGCCTGAACCCAGCCAACGGGACCACCACCCGCGCGCTGACCATCATCGGGCCGGGGTCCAGCAACGGGTTCGACAACTACGGTCTCGCCTACCACAAGGGGTACATCTACCTCGGCTACCTCGGCGGCAAGCTCTACCGCGCCGACGCCGCCACGGGTGTCTCCGAGGAAGTGCCGGGTGGCAATGCCCAGGCCAACCAGGTCGGCCGCATTGAGACGGAGAGCGGTGGCGGCTGGCCGATCACCGACCTCGCCAGCTGTGACATCGCACCGGACCTGACGGCCCGCCTCAAGCTCCGCAAGACCGCGTCCTCCTCGGTCGTCAAGGCCGGAGACACGATCACCTACACCATTGAGGCGACGAACGACGGTGCGGCGACCGCCACCGGCGTGACGCTCACCGACGACTTGACCGACGTGCTCGACGACACGGCGTACAACAACGACGCGCATGCCACTCGTTCCAGCGGTGCCGCGGCCACCGCGCCGGCCTTCGACAGCGTGGACAAGAAGCTGACGTGGACCGGTGACATCCCGGCGGGCGAGAAGGTCACCTTGACCTACACCGTCAAGGTGAACAAGCCGCTCACCGGTGACAAGAAGCTGACGAACGCCATCACCGGCCCGGACGGCAGCACCTGTCCGCCCGGCTCGACCGACCCGGAGTGCATCTCCGAGGTCAAGGTCCAGCAGATGAAGATCAGCAAAACGTCGACGCCGGCGACCGTCCATCCCGGTGAGGACATCACCTACACGGTGCGGATCACCAACACCGGTGAGACTGATATCACCAACCCGGCCGCCGACGACGACCTTTCGCAGGTTCTCGCCAACGCCACCGACAACCGCGACGCGACTGCCGACCGCGGCACGGTTCGCGTCGTGGGTTCGACGCTGGTCTGGTCGGACGGCACCTCCCTGAAGAAGGGGGAGTCGGCCACCATCACCTACAGCGTGAAGGTGAACGCGGACGCTGCGGGCAAGAAGCTGAAGAACGCGGTCACTTCGGTCACGCCGGGCGCGGAGTGCGAGGACGGTACCGACCTTCCCTGCGAGACCGAGACCGAGGTCCCGAAGCGGAAGCTGGTTATCGCCAAGACGTCCACCCCCGCCTCGGTGGCCCCGAACGGGCGGGTCACCTACACGGTGCGTGTCACCAACCGCGGTGACCGCCCAGTGACGGACGCGAACATTACCGACGACCTCTCCGAGGTGCTGGAGAACGCCACCTATAACGGTGACGCCACCGCCGACCGCGGCACCGTCAGTGTGAGCGGCGACGAGCTGGTGTGGAACGACGCGGCGGGCCGGCCCCTGGCTCCCGGTGCTTCTGCGACGATCACCTACAGCGTCACCGCCAAGGCCAACGCCTTGGGCAAGAAGCTGAAGAACGCGGTCACCACCACCACGCCGGGCGGTGAGTGCGAGGACGAAAAGCCGCTGCCGTGCGAGACCGAGACCGAGGTCACGCCGAACAAGCTGGTCATCGCGAAGACGTCCGCGCCGCAGTCGGTGGCTCCCGGCGGCAAGGTCACCTACACCGTCCGCATCACCAACAGCGGCCGTAACGCGATCACGGGCGCCAACGCGACCGACGACCTGACGCAGGTCTTGGAGAACGCGGACTACAACGGTGACGTACGCGCCGACCGCGGGACTGTCCAGGTGCAGGGCAACCGCCTTGTGTGGACCGACGCGGCCGGTCGGCCGCTCGCTCCGGGAGCCACGGCGACCATCACATACAGCGTGAAGGCCAAGGCGAGCGCCGTAGGGAAGAAGCTGGTCAACGCGGTCACCACGACCACGCCCGGTGCCTCGTGTGAGGACGAGAAGCCGCTGCCGTGTCAGACCGAGACGGAGATCACCCCGCCTCCGCCGACCAACAAGCCGGGCAAGCTCACGGTCAACAAGAAGGACGACAAGGGCCGTCCGCTGGCCGGCGCCGTCTTCCAGCTGTGGCGTGAGACCAATGGCCAGGCCGGCCGCCAGAACTCCGACACCCGAGTCGGCAGTGCTTGCGCCACGGGCCAGGCCGGAGTCTGTGTCTTCTCCCCGCTGTCGTACGCCACGTACTACGTGCAGGAGACGGCCGTGCCGGACGGCTTCGTCCTGCCGCGGCCGAACACCTTCGGCCCGTACAACGTCACTCGCAGCTCCACGAACGTGACCACCACACTGGTCAACAAGCGCGGAGAGATCTGCAAGGGCAAGAAGTGCAAGTGACGCCACGCGTCATGTCGTAACCGGGTGGGTCGACAGCTGACAAACACCTGACGGCCCACCACGCAGCACCCTCTGGTCTGTCGCGGAGCCCTGAAGGCTCCGCGACAGACCAGACCTGCATGCGTGTTCCCGCGCACCCGCCTCCCCGGCGCGCTGATGCGTCAGACACGACGGCGTGTGCCGGGCAGACGGCCTGCCGCCGCCTCCCTCCAAGAGCGTCGCAAAGAGAGCGTGCGGGTTCCTTGCGACCCGACCAGGGTGATGGCGGCCTTCACGGAGAGGGCCGCCGACTCGCGAACCACACCCGCAGACCTGCCAACCGGCCCAGGGCGACGGCCGCCCGAACGCGCCGGATCCCCGGGTTCCTTCATGAGGCCGCCGGGAGTCCGTGGTGCGGTCGTCTCCTCGCCGGGTTCGGGCAGGCAGTCGCGGTGCGTGGTGACCACTTCGTAGACCTTGCGGCCGAGGTTCTGCCACAGGTGGAAGCGGTCGCTGAGGTGGAGGGCATGAGGCGCACCAACGTCCATCGCGCCGCGGTAGGCGGCCGAGCCGTCCCGGCAGACCACTTCGACGCCGGGGCGGGCGTCGCAGCCAGGCAATCACGGGCTCGGCGTCTCTGGTGTCCCAGGCGTCGACGGGCAGGCGTGTCCGTGCGTCGACCATGAGGGTGGCGTAACGGCGCCCGCGGCGCGGCGCGAAGTCGTCCACGGCGACCACCCGCAACGTCGGTTCCGGCGGATCGGGGATCTTCAGCAGGCAGGTGAGCAGGCTCGCCCAGCTCAGGGTGTGGTGCAACGGGAGCAGCAGCCGCGAGCCGGCCTTCCCAGCGCGAGGCACGGCCGCAGCCGGTACAGACCGCGGCTCCTGCCCGGGACCGCGCGGAAATCACTACCCTGTCCCCGCACTCCTCGGCCGAACCGATCTCCGCCGCAGCAAGCCGCAGCAAGCTGCGGCAACAGCTTCAACACGTCATCACACACCGTCAGCATCCCGCCGGAGCAACGGAATATCACGACCTCGGCGAACTCGACCAACGGTTACGAATGTCTTGTATGAGCTAGGAGCCGCACCCAACTCGGTTTGCTCGAAGCGTCCGTGACTCTGTGGCAGAGGGGGCTGTTGACGGTGGTCCACCCGGCCGACGGCGAACGCCCCGACCTCGTAGAAGCCACAGCCCAGGGCGTCGCGCTTGCGCCCCGCGCGCGGCATCCGGGCCGGACGTCCGGTTTTCGAACGGCGAAGTATGCGGTGACCGCAGGCGTCGGTCCGCGTTACATCCGTGAGAGCCTGCCGTGCCTCGCCGTCGCGAACGCTGCGGGCATCGAGGCGTTTTCGAGGGAGAGCTGCGGATGACTGCCAACGCGTCTGTGCCCGGTCCGCGTCGGGACCTGGCGATGCACAACGACTGGTTCCCCTCGGGCTGGGATCACGTGCTGCCCCGCCAGGGCTTCCCGCTGACCATGCTGATCGGGACTGCCTGCCATGATTTCACCGGCTCACTGGACGACCTGGTGCAAGAAGTCTTCGACGGCCACTGGGACATGATCGGTGGCAATCTCGATGGCGCCCTCACGTTCTCCTGGCCCGATGAGGAGTGGGACTACGAGGCCGCCCCGGAGGGCCGCGAGGCGTGCGAGGCGGCCCGCTGGGACCAGTTCAGCACCATGCTGACGACAGCCGGATTCCCCGTGCCCACCACAGTGCGCGACCTGTCCGAGCTGTACCTGGCGTGGGGCTTGGCCCGCCGCGAGGAGACACCGGACGGCACTCGGTGGGCGATGCCCGCCGCGCTCCCGCTGCCCGGCGATCTGCTGCCCCTGGACGCTGAACTCACCAAGCGTCTGGACGGGATCCGCTGGACGATGCGTACCGGCCCGCTTGTCGACACCCTCATCGGCCACCTGGTCGACGATCTGGGTGAACCGGAAGAGACCCTCACCTCCCTGGACCGCCTGGCAGCCGCCACCGGTCAGGATGTCGACGACGTCCGGATCGCTCTCAGTGAACTCGTGAAGGCGGGCGATTGCCGCGTGCACCGCGGAGAGGAACTGGTCGACGCGGAGCGCCTGGAAGCTCACCGTCGCTTCCGCCTGATCATGGACTGGGAGCACTTCCACGAGCACCGTATCCAGCTCAGCATCGGCGACTGAGACCCCGCACGACACCGCGCTGGGCGGGGGCGCGGTCCGCTGCTGTCGTACAGCAGCGGGCCGGAGCCACTGACAGTGGCTCCGGCCCGCTGTGCGTACAGGTGAGGACTGGTCAGTCGGTGTCCTTGTGTGGTTCGAGGAGCGCGAAACGGAAGTGAGGAGCTGTGACGTGTTGCGCGAACACGACCGGCCCGGCGGCGCGAGCATCGGCCTGATCGATCAAGAAGACCCGCACCTCTACCTCGGCTCCGAACAGGCGGCAGTCCGTCTCGGCGTACGCCGCAGCGACCTGGACGAGCTCCGCCGCCTGGGCTGGCTGCGCCCGTTAGTGGAGGCATGACTGTCTCGGGACGCCAGTACAAGGCCCAGTTCTCGTATAGAGGTATAGAGCAGGCGCCCGGTGCCGGGTCGCCCGTTCATCGCGCAGCGGGCGGGATGACTTCGCAGCTGGCGGCGAGCGGACGTCGCCAGCCGCGCGCTGGTTCTCGGGTGGTGGTCGCCCCGGGTTTGCTGGTGGCGGTGCCCGAAGCAGCGGTGTGGGCGTCTAAACCACGGTGGCCTTCAAGATGGGGAAGAGGCAGATCTGCTTGTTGGTCCGCCACGCGGCAGGCAGGCCCGCCCACTCCTTGGCCGTCGCGATTCCGCCGACGCTGACCGGCACCAGGCCCCCCTCGATCTTCTCGCCGTAGCCCAGGCAGCGCCGGGTGGCGGCGTTCTTCAGCGACAGGGTGGGCACCTTCGTCGTGTGCGAGGTCCCGACCAGGTGGCTGTAGCTCCACTGGTGGTGCTTGTTGTTGCGGTCGCAGGGCTTGGTGTACACGTCGCCGGAATAGTTGCTGTCCAGGCACTGTCCGGTGGCGACGTTGCGGAGCATCAGGGTCTTGTCGCCGACGCTCTCCCACTTCCAGCGCTGGCTGGTGCTGAGTTGCAGCTGGCGGGGGTGATGGAGCCGGAACTGTTGGCGTCCAGGCACTCGTTGTTGAGGCTGATCGTCACCGTGCTGCCGGGCGGCGGAGCGGCGGACGCGGCCGCGGCTGGTGCGGTGCCCGCCATGGTGAACGCCGCAGCCAGCAGCAGGGCGGTGTGTCCCAGAACCTTGGTCACAGGAAATCTCCGGATCGTGGCCGGGGCACCGGTTGCCCCGGATCCGGGCCACCTTGACGCACCGTCGGCCCCGCGCCGTCACCGGCTTTCCGCCCGTCGCCCGTTCGGCACATGCAGAAGGGTTTATGCACCACCCGCACGGCCCCCCACGCCTGCGCGAGCACCTGTGGCATGGGAACATCCGGCTGGCCGACCTGGAGCTTCGAGCGTCCGCATGCTCCTGGGCCCGGCCGGACAACCGGTACGAACACGGCGGACTCAAAGGGGACGGGGCGGTGACGGCGGACGTGGGCCCGACGTACGGTCGCGTACATGCGGCGCCTCGCGGGGGTGGATGCGGACGGGCAGGGACAGATCCCGCACGCGGGTGCTTCTCTTCTCGGAGAAGATCTTGTCCCGGGGGATGCCGTGTCCGGCGAGCGCGTCGAGCTGCGACTGGAGTTCCTGGGCGAGGCTGGAACATCGGGCGTACCCGATGCGGATGTCCGCGGTCGGAGTGTCCGGGTCGATGGGCGCGGGCACGGGGGTGCCGGGCCGCCACGGCTGGCCGGGGCGGCGGTCAGTGGGGGTGGCCGGGGCGGCGGTCGGCGGGGGTGGCCGGGGCGGTGGTCGGCGGGGGTGGGCACGCGCAGGAGTTTCGCGAGCCGGGGCACCTTTGTGAACCGGCCGGTGTGATAGGTCCCGGCAACCGCGCCGGAGCGCGAGCGGCACGGTGAACCTGACGATGCGTGACAGCGCGGGCAGGGGTGGCGCTCGACGTCGTCCGCTTCGGACACGAACGCGGTTTGAGGGTCCGCCATGACCCCGGATGCTGTCACAAACATTGGCCGGGGACGGCCCCAGGAATATGGACGCCATCAGCAGCAGCCCTTCTCGGCGGCGTCCGGGCAGGACTTGTCGTGCTCGACGGCAACGACGGCAACGACGGCCTGGCGCAGGGCGTCCAAGGCGTGGTCCAGGCGGGCGTCGGCCAGCTCGTAGCGGGTGCGCCGGCCGTCGGGGGCCGCAACGACCAGGCCGCAGTCCCGCAGACAGGCCAGGTGGTTGGAGAGCCGGGTCCGGGAGACCCCGATGGCCTCCGCGAGGTCGGAGGGGTAGGCCGGTGCCTCGCGCAGGGCAAGCAGGATCCGGCAGCGGATCGGGTCGGCGAGGGCGCGGCCGAAGCGGGCCAGCACCTCGATGGCAGGGGCAACTGTCAGCACCCCCCGAAAGTACACAGAACCTGAATTCAGGGGACTATGGATTATGGCGCTCAGCGCCTGCCGTCCCCAGGGGCGAGCAGGCTTGTCAGCTCCGCGATCGCCTCCGGCGACGGCTTGAATTACCGGCGCACGTTCTCCGGCTTCTTGGGCCTCGACTTCGTCATCAGCATCAGCCGCGACGTCCCCTGCTCACCGAGGTGGGACAGGGAAGAGTGGCGGTACTCGTGAAGGTCCCAGCCGGTCCCGGGCCCACGCACGGCCGTGTGTTCGTCCAGGAGCGCTCGAGCCTGCCCGTAGGAGAGCCGGGCAAAGCCGGTGTCGGGGCACACGTCGCGGGGGCTGACCACCTTGCCGGGCCCCGGGCGGCGATGGGTGACGAACACCGGACCCCGCGTGCGGCCCTTCAGCAGGCGGGGCAGGAGCCGGGCGGCGCCCGCGGTTCGCCAAGCGGGTGAGCTGACCCCCAACCGGGCCCGGCAGGGGTGTGTCATGTCCTGGACCTTGCCTCAACCGATGCTCGCCGCTCCGGTGAACAGCCCCGCCCTTCCTACGGGCTGCGCCGCCGAGGCCAAGTGGGACGGCTTCCGATGCCTGCTGGCCCGGTACGCCGACGGCCGGGTGCTGCTGAAATCCCGCCGCGGCACCAACATGACGCACGCCTTCCCCGAGATCGAGCACACCCCCGCCACCTTGGAGCCCGGGGTTCTCCTCGATGGCGAAGCGGTGATCTACCGGGAGGGGCGCCTGGATTTCGGCGCGGTCCACTCGCGGGCATCCGCCGGCGCCGCCAGGGCGAGCGCCCTGATCCGGAAGCTCCCCGCGTCCTACGCCGGGAGCGCCCTGATCCGGAAGCTCCCCGCGTCCTACGCCGCTTTCGACATCCTCCACCACCCCGCCCACGGCGGCGATCCCCGCACCCGTCCCTATCGGGAGAGGAGAGCCATCCTCGTAGAGACCCTGGCCCCGCTCGGACCGCCGCTCCAGGCCGTGCCGATGACACAAGACCTGGACATCGCCCGCCAGTGGTGGGAGCAGCTCCGCCCTCTGGGCATTGAGGGCCTGGTGCTGAAAAGACTGGACGGTGCGTATCCGCGGGGGCGCCCCGGGGCGTGGTGTGTTGACTGCACCTTCTGGTGAAGCCGTCTTGGAGCGGCTCCCGGTGGTGTAAGCAACCATCAGGAGGAATGCTCAGTGGGAGAAGACATCCGCGGTTTGCTGATCTCGGGCCGCATCGACCCGCCTCGCGTCGGGGCGGTCATAGAATCTGGTCAGCGAGACGTCCCTTACGTTCTCTTCGATCAGAGCGGCGAGCCCGTCGGCGCCGTCGCAGCCTGGGTGCGCGATCTTGTACTGGGCGACGTCAGCCCTCGGACTGCCCGTGCCTACTGCTATGCACTGCTCACCTGGTTCAGGGTCCTTTGGGCCCTTGAGGTGCAGTGGACGCTTGCGACCGAGAACGACGTTGCTGTGCTCGTGGGCTGGCTCCGCGCGGCCCGCAATCCGCAACGCGTCCGACGGCGCCCGGAATCCCCGCCACCGGGCTCGGTCAACATCAGAACGGGCAAGCGCGTACTACCAGCCGGATACAGCCCCTCGACGATCAATCTCACGCTCGCCGCGACACGAGGGTTCTACGAGTACCACGCTCATTTCGGGGTCGGGCCGGTCATCAACCCGGTCCCGGAGTCACACCGTCAGGCGATGGCTCATCGCCATCGCTCCCCAGATGATCCCCATGTCATCGTCCGGCGTTCTCGCCTGCGACAGAAGGCTCCCAAGAAGTCGCCCCGCTCGATTCCGGACGGGCAGTGGGACGAGCTGTTCGACTCCATGGGCTGCCATCGGGACAAGGCCCTGCTCGCCTGCTACGTCAGTTCCGGCGCCCGCGCCACCGAACTGCTTGGCCTGCGCGAGTCCTGCGTCGACTGGGCGGGCCAACGCATCCGCGTCCTCTCGAAGGGAGGTGAGATGCGTACGGCGCCTCTCTCACCGGAAGCGCTGCTGTTGTTGGCGCGCTATGCGGGTCAACGTGGTCCCCTTAATCCCGAGGACATCGTGTGGCGTGCCCGCCGTGGGGCGGATCGGCCGCTGACCTACGCGGCGATGCGCCGCGTCCTGCAGCGCGCCGATGCGAAGCTGGGCACGAACTGGACGCTGCACGATCTTCGGCATACCGCAGCGGTGCGGATGGCCAGCGACCCATCGCTGAATCTGACGGACGTGCAGACGATCCTCGGGCACCGTGACATCAGGACGACGACGCAGTACACCGTGCCCCGGGTGGAGGAAATGTTCGACCGTCTGCAGTCCTTCTACTCCCGGCCGCGAACCGCCTCGTCACTGCCCGCCGGCTATGACCCGCGCGACGTGGAGGCGGTGTTCGGTGGCTAGGTCCCTGTCTGCGACCACCGGCCGTACACGGCGCACCCCCCTGCCCGGCAGCGAGACACCGGCCAAGTTCGTGCGCAACGCCGGAATGGTCGAAGCACGTGCCGCCGAGCCGAACCTACCCAGCCCACTGGGTGATCTGTCCCGCGCATCCCTTGAGGAGCTGCTTGGGGTGGTGGGCGAGTACGCGCGCGAAGAATCCTCGGCCAACCGCTCGAAGATGCGAAACTCCCTCAAGCTGATCGTCGAACTGCTCTCCGCGTTCCCGGGCGCGACGTGGAACGAGCGTTGGCTTGCGACAGGTCTTGACGAGGAGTCGGCCTCGAAGACGCTCACCGACTACGCGCAGGACAGGCCCGGGGGCGGAACGCTCACCCAAGGGCTGACGTTCCTGATCGCCTTCCGGGCGATCCGGCCGTCTCTGGCCGTGCTCAGGCGGACCGTGCTGCCCAATCTCGAGCAGATCTTCTTCCGCTGCCAGCAGGACCCCCTCTTGGACCGGTTCTGCCGCGGCATCGCTGAAACGGGTTACAGCGGCCGGACGGGCCAACGCGCCTACGAGGACCTGGCCTTGGTGCTGGTCAGCCAACAGATTCCCGCAGCCGACCTCACACCCGAGGCGCTACTGCACTACGCCTGGGAATGGCGGCGCGTCAGCCCGAACGGGTACGAGAATGGCGTCTACGGCGGCAAGGTCCTGTGGGAGACGTTGTGCGCCATCGCGCACTTCTCTGCGCTGGCCCCGAACTCGGTGGTCCGTGCGATGAACGGCCACCACCGCGACGTGGGCGAAGTTGTACGCAGGCAGGGCATCGGCAACAAGGCGGTCGAGAATCTCCTGGTCGCCTACATGCAGGTACGGGTCGCCGACGGCATGGACTTCTCCTCGGCCTCATCGCTGGCGCGCAGGCTGTCCGGTGTCTTCTGGAAGCAGATCGAAGCGATCAACCCCGCCCAGGCCGACCTTCGTCTCAGCGCCGAGACGTTCCAGGAGTGGCTGAAGCGTACCTCGACCAAGGCCGACGGAACACCGCGCCGTGACCTCGACAACCTCGTGCTCTCGGTCAGGGCGTTCTACCTGGACCTGTCGGCATGGGCCATGGCCGAGCCGGAACGATGGGGGCCGTGGGCGGCCCCGAACCCGGTCCCGCACACCCTCACCCGCGGATACGGAGCACGGGCCAGGAAACGTACTGAGCTCGTGCACGACCGCGTCCGGATGCTCCAGCCCCTCCTCAGCGCCCTCGTCGACCATGTCGACGCGGAACTGGCCTCTGCCCGCGAACTGCTGGCGAGCGTGAAGACGGCCCGCCCCGGCGAGGAGTTCATGTGCAACGAACGCCTCTACCGCCGGCCGTGGACCCGCCACGACCAGCAGCACACTCTCTGGGACGGAGACGCACCCCTGCGTTGCCACGATGCGGAGACCGGCGAGTCAATCAACGCAGCGATCCGCGAGGACGAGGCGTTCTGGACCTGGGCCATCGTGCATGTCCTGCGTCTTACCGGGGTCCGGGTCGAGGAACTCACCGAACTCACCCACCTCAGCATTCGCCAATACCAGCGGCCCAACGGCGAATTGATCGGACTGTTGGTCATCGCACCGTCGAAGAACGACCGCGAGCGCGTCATCCCAATGTCCGCCGAGCTCTTCCACGTGATCGCCGAGATCCTCCGACGGCTGACGGCCAGCGGCAAACCCGTCCGCGTTCTACGGCGCTGGGACGACCACGAAAAACTCATGAGCGAACCCCTGCCGTTCCTGTTCCAGCGCTCCATGAACCACGCCAGCGGCTGCGTTGGCGCAGGCGTCGTGAACAGGCTGCTCAAAAAAGCGTGCAGACAGATCGAAGGGGCCGACCACCGCTTCCTCGGGCTCCACTTCACGGCCCACGACTTCCGCAGACTGTTCGCAACCGACCTCGTCAACAGCGGAGTGCCCATCCACATCGGTGCCGCGTTGCTGGGGCACCTCAGCATCCAGACCACACAGGGCTACGTCGCCGTCTTCGAGGAAGATGTCGTACGGCACTACCAGCAGTTCCTCGCCAACCGGCGGCGAACGCGCCCCGAAGCCGAGTACCGCGAGCCCACAGCTGAGGAATGGGACGCCTTCGAGGGTCACTTCGACACCAGAAAGGTCGAGCTCGGCCTGTGCGGACGCCCCTACGGAAGCCCGTGCAACCACGAACACGCCTGCATCCGATGCCCAGTACTGCAGGTGAACCCCGAGATGATCAAACGGCTTGAGGAGATCGAGCAAGACCTCCTCGATCGGCGAGAACGTGCTGAGCAGGAGGGCTGGAAAGGAGAGATCGAGGGCATCGACCTCACCCTCCAACTGCTGCGCCAGAAGCACGCCGACGCAACCCGCTTCGCCCGCCGCACGAGCCGAGTCCCACTCGGCATGCCTGCGGTCCGCTCCACCACCTAATGGATCACAAGACAGGTTAACGCCGCTCTACACCGCCTGAGGGAAGAGTTGCCGCGCTCAGATGGCTGCGAACCCCTGTTGTCACAGTCAGATGGCAATATCGCCGCCGTGAACATCACCCGTACCACCCCACCACGGCCGTTCGATGTGGCCGCGATCTTCCCTGAACTGGCCCCGCTGGCACGCACGGCGACCCGGCTGCATCCCCGCCCCGGCTCTCCGTCACCGTACGAGAGTTCGGTCGGCGGTCCGCTGCTGTGGCCCGCCGAGCAGCCATGGCTGTACTGCGACAAGTGGCACGAGGGCCCGGTCTCTCCTCTTATACCCGTGGCGCAGCTGTACGTGCGTGACGTGCCCCAGCTGCGGCCGCCCGGGCGGACCGATCTGCTCCAGGTGCTGTGGTGTCCCTCGGAGCACCCGCCGGAGTACAAGCCTACGATCGAGCTGTTCTGGCGAACTGCCGCCGACGTCACGTGCGTCCTCGCCTCGCCGCCCAAACCGGCAGAGGCACAGTACGGCTACACGCCGGAGCCGTGTGTGCTCGCACCGGAGCAAGTCACCGAGTACCCCAACATTCTGGAGCTGGGCGAGGAGTTGAAGCAGAGGCTGAGGGACTGGACCGCGTGGCGTGCGGCCGGCATCGAGATGGATGATTCCTATGAAGAACCGGATGAGTTCTACTCCGCCGAGTTGTCCGAAGCTCCCGGATGGAAGGTCGGTGGCTGGCCGCCTTGGGGCCTCACCGATCCCATCACCAGGTTCTGCATCAACTGCGGCTCCACGATGAGCCCGTTGCTGACCATCGCCTCGGACGAATGCCGCGACTACAGAAGGGGTTGGGTCCCGAACGAGGAGCAGGGCATCGCCGTGATCGACAACGACACTGTGTCAAACCCGCCTGGCCTCCAGATTTCCGACGCGAACAATCTGCAGCTCTACTCCTGCCCGCAGTGCTACACGCATACCGACCTGATCCAATAGGCCACTGCAGGAGGCCCCACGACGGCCGGGCGTGAGGCTCTGCCAGTAGCCCGGCCACTCAGTATGTTGCTGGGGAGCTGAGGCGTTCCAGCAACATCGTCTTGATCATGGCTTCGGCCGGGAGCAGTAGTCCGGGTGTCAAACTGCTGCCTCGGCTGCCTCGACGTGCGGGGAGCTTGAGCCAGGCATCGTCGCCTGGATGGACAGGTCCTTCTCAGGCCTGCCGCACTCGTACTCCCTCGCAGACCAGTTGGATCACCAAACAGGGCTGGCACGCAGGTATGCGCACTAGCAGTTCTCCAAGTGGTGCAGTTAAGGCTGAAGATCAGGCGCGCGGACACCGTGGATGCCGAGGTGGTGGGCTACACCGGTCACCCGCGCGTACCCGGTCGCGCTCGCGGTACGGCTGCCCGACGGCCGGGTGATGCTCTCCCGCCGTCTCACCGCACCCGTACGCCGCGACGTCGTCGCCCACCTGGAGGGCCAGAGGCCCGGCCCCTCCGCACGCACAGAGGACGGCGACCGGTACACCACCTGCCCCCCGGGGCTCCTCGTGGAAGTCCTGGCCGGCACCACCCGCCATGCCACGGCCACGGTGACTAGGGTGCGCGGGGAGTTGGTCGCCCGCGGATACATGGTGAGGACCCCGGAAGGCAGGACTCACATGAACGAGCACGCGCTGCGCATGGTGGAGCGTGACCGGCTGCCCGTACGCATGATCATGAAACTGAACGCACAGCTGGTGCATGCCCAGAACGCACCACCCATCAGCGGCCTCCCGGCCTGAACCACCTGCGCCGCCGGCGAGGCACAGGTCCAAAGCCAGCTGAAGGCGCCGGTCCTGATGGACCGATGCCTCCTGGACCCGGCGGACGGCGGACGGCGGACGGCAGGTCCTGGAGGGCCGCACACGCGCCGGCACCCGCGCGGGCGGGTCCGCGAGCAACTGCGCGTCGCCCCCGGCCGCCAGGCCTGGGCGGGACGTCCGTGAGAGCCTGAATCCGAGGATCAGCCTTCACCTCAGCCGCTTAGATCAGTGCACGGTCACCGAGGTGACCGCATCAGAGGACCCAAGCACTTCAAAGGTCAGGCGCAGTAAATATTCCGCAGCGTCGTGGGGACAGTGGGGCATGACCAGCGGAACGAGCCAACGCCCCATACCGCCAGGATCTATCACTTCTCGCACACCACGGCGGGAGATATCCCTCTCGTGAACATGCAGCAAATAGACAGAAGTGGGCGGGATCGACGTGGGCTCCTGTTGGCCCGAGCGGCCTCTGAGATGTCCCCCGCCTCTGTCGAGAAGCCGAAACCGTGGCCCTCGCCACGATCCGGCACGGCGGCCGACCTGCGAGAGGCGGATTTTTCATCCTCAACCAGCGGACACCGCACTCGATGGCAAGCAACCCATCAGCCGTGTCAACAACCATGCGGGTCAATACAACTAGCGCCTGGGCATGCGTCGAAGCGGGACTTTGAAAGGGAGCCGTGCTCTGATGGCGTGTGATCAATCGGCTGTGGCCCAGGGCCGCACCTACGAGTCCGAACCTCCAGAACGCCGCCGCAGTGGATGAACTTCTTCACCATTTTCGGCCCGTGTGCGGGCCGAAGGCCGCGGGCACGCGCTGCGCAGTGCCTGGCCCGCCCTGGTTGCCTCTTGTGCGCGGTTCCCGCTCCGAAGCCGAAGACAGATCCCCATGCCTTTTGGACCTCGAAGTATCCGTTCCACGCTAGCCCTCGGTCTCGGTGTCGCTGTCCTACTGTTCACGCTGTGCGCGGCCGGGCCAACCGGTGGCGCTGCTCCTGTACAGCGCGGTGTTGCTGGCGATCACCTAGGGCGACCGGGACTCCTTCATGTGCCGTCTGCGGTTTCTGATCCCCGCCTTACCTCTCCTGCTCCCCGTAGTTGTCGCGCCGGCCGGCGCCCGCTCCCGGTTTGCCCTGGTGGCCCTGCTCACTTCCGTCGCGGCGACCGGAGTCCTCCTGGGCGCATACCTCCTGTTCGTCTTCCCTCTGTGCCGTAGGCCGGAGTCCCACTCTCACCCCCAGGGGGGCCGATTCGCAGCCGAGCGCCGTTCCATGCCGGCACTTCGTCCGGCTGCCTGCTGGCGCGGCTAACACCGTGAACGCAGTGACCGGCGCCGCACGCCGGGTTCTTGCACTGTCGCCGTCGAGGTGCTTCCCCACAGGAGCAGACCGAAGTCGACCCGCCGGTTACGTGACGAGTACTCGTGCCCCTGCCCGAGGAGGAGAACACCACCTCGTACGGCACCTTTTGGCCCCGCCGCATCACCCGTTCGCTCTGGCGGAGGGCGTGGACTTGGCCGCTGCACCATCGAGCGCCCGTCGGTGCCGATTTTCCCTAGGAGGACTTGTGCACCTTGGCAATGTGAGCCGGACCGCCGTGCTGCTCGCTGCCGCGACGGCCCTGACGGTGGGGGCAGAGTCCCCTGCTGTCATGGACCGCGCCCCCAGCTCCGGCCCCCGCCTCGTCGCCGAGAGCCTCGGGCCGGCCGCACCTTCGCCGGCTCGCCCGGGTCCCGGCAGGTCCGGGTCCGTCGTCGATGGCGAGGACATCGAGACCGCGCGCAGCGTCCGACCGATCGCACCGGGAGTGCGCCTTCACTCGTATGACCGGCTCCAATCCGGCAAGTGGCTGCGGGTCGACGTTGTTTCCGTCGACCTCGGCCGGGGCGACGTACGCACCGACTACCTGTACTCGGGCAGGGTCACCGACTCTCGTACGGTCGCCGAGCTCGCCGCGGCCCACCGGCCGGGCGCGGGCCGCCGAACGGTCGCCGCCGTCAACGGCGACTTCTTCGACGTCAACCAGACCGGCGCCCCACGGGGCCCCGGTATCAAGGACGGCAAGGTCGTCCACTCTCCGTCCCCGGGTGCCAACCGCGCGGTTGCCATGGGGCCCGGCGTGGGCGGGCGTGTCCTAGCCCTCTACTTCGACGGCACACTCACCACCCCGGCCGGGACCCACCCGCTGTCCGCCTACAATGCCGCGAATGTGCCCAGCGGGGGAGTGGGGGCCTACACCGCAGGGTGGGGCGACGCCGACCGGGCGCTGACGGTGGACGATGCGACTCCGGCCGCCGAGGCCGCCGTACGGGACGGCAAGGTCGTCTCGGTGACGGGCCGGCCCGGCAGCGGGCCTATCCCCGACGGCACCACCGTCCTCGTCGGCCATGGCGCCGGGGCGGCCGTGCTCCGACCGCTCAGACCGGGAGACCCGGTGACCATGGCCTACCGGCCGCGCACCGACCGTGGACCCGTGCCGCGCACCGCGGTCGGCGGCCGCGAACTGCTCGTCGTGGACGGCGTCGTACAGAACCATGACGGAGAGAACAACAACACGGCCGCGCCCCGCACCGCCGTGGGCTTCTCCAGAGACGGGCGTGCCATGCAGGTGCTGACCGTCGACGGCCGTCAGGCCGACAGCGCGGGTGCCACCCTCACTGAACTAGGCCTGCTGATGAAACGCGCCGGGGCGTACAGCGCACTGAACCTCGACGGCGGTGGCTCCTCCACCCTCGTCGCTCGCAAGCCTGGAGAGGACACTCTGCAACTGGAGAACAGCCCGTCCGACGGAAGCGAACGCACGGTCCCCAACGGCCTGGCCCTGACCGCTCCGGACGGCACCGGCCGCCTGCGCGGATTCTGGATCGAGACCCGCATGCCCGCCGGGTCCGTGTCCACCGGCGCGCAAAACCCCGAGCGGGTCTTCCCGGGCCTGACGCGGCAACTCACCGCCGCGGGTTACGACGAGACCTACGGTCCGGCCCTGGGCACACCCCACTGGCGGGTCGTACGGGACGCAGTCGGCCGGGTCGACAGCCGCGGTCTGTTCACAGCGCGCCGCGGCGGCACCACGGAGGTAGGCGCGGTGCGCGGACAAGCCCATGGCAGCATCGTGCTCACTGTGCTCGACGACCTTGCCAGGATCGAACCGACCACCGGGCGCGTTTCTCTCGCGGACGCGTCGGCGAGCGGGACCTTCGGCATCGTCGGCCTCGACGCGCACGGAGCAGGTGCGCCCGTCGAGCCACGTGACGTGACCCTCGACTACGACCGCGCGTTGTTCGAGGTTCGCGACGACGGCCGGGGCTCCTTCGCTGTCACCTCGCGCACCGGTAGCGGCGCAGGGCTGGTCAAGGTCACCGTCGGTGGCGCCACCGCCGAGTTGGCCGTCAGTGTCGGCCTGGCCGGACCGTCCGTCCCCGCCTTCGACGACGCCGCGTCCTGGAAGTTCGGGCAGGGCCGCGCGAGCGGCTGGATCACCACCACGGCTGGCGGCCGCACCGGCACCGGCCTGAAACGCGCCTACGATTTCACCCGGTCGACCGCGACGCACACCGCCTACGCCACCCCGCTCCGGCCGGTGGCAGTAGGCGGGCAGCTGTAGTCCTTCAAATTGTGGATCAAGGGAGACCGCAAGGGCGCCTGGCCGACCCTGCATCTCAAAGACGCGGCGGGCTCCGACCTAAGGCGCACCCCTCACCTGGGCCGACTGGTGGCAGGTGACCTTCCCGCATGAATTTCCAGACGTTCCCGATCGCCACCACGGTGGTGACCCATGGGCAGGAAGTACAGCGTGCGCCTCAGGCCCTGGAAGCGCAGCCGGGAGATGAACGTGGCGATCAGTACTGCACCCGCCGTGGGGAGGACCACGGTGCCCAAGGCGTACAGGAGGGTGCTGGTGAGCACCGGGGTAAGGAAGGTGGAGCCGCGGGAGAAGAGGGCGGCGCAGTTCTCCGTGTCGGCGGGGCGGATGTCTTCCAGCCGGAAGCCCGACCAGCGCGACAGCGCCACCAGCAGCGAGAACAGCAGCGGTACATGCCCACGAGTTGCGGGTGCCGCTGGTGGCCGAGCACGGGCCTGGACCTTCACCGCTGCTCTGGGACAGGCCACGCAAAGAGGCACGCCACGGCAGGGATGGATGAGCCGCCGCATGCCCAGCGGTGGGCCCGCTGCACGGGTGGCCCGCCGGGCGTCACCGCAGCAGCCTCCCAACCGGCGAATCCATGCGGCGAGCAGCCCTCAGATCCAGTCGTCGGGCCGGCCCGGGCGGGCAACGAACTTCTCCGTGGGCAAGTCCAGCCCGGCCGGCGCTTCCGGTGTGGGAGAGGCCTCGGCGATTGCCCGTACGTACTCCACGTCTGCGGTGGCCAGGGTGTGCTTCTCACCCTTGTCGTCGACGGTCAGGAGCAGTCCGTACCCGTCGGGAACCGGGGTGAGAGCAGCAGCGCGGCAGATCCTGCGGTAGTGCGCAGCGCCGCCGAGATCCTGGGCGGTGGGTTCTCACAGTGCTCGCGGTGCTGCGGTGACCTTGCCGAGGGTGGTGGCCTCGCCGCCCCAGATCGGTGCGAAGGCGTCATTCTCCGGCAGCAGCCAGACGCCCGTCGCGTCGTGCTTGAAGCGCTTGACGAGACCCAGGTCCTGAGGCCGCGGACGACCGGGGCGTAGACCAGGAACTCTGCGGCCAGGACACGGTCAATACTTCGTGCCCCGTCGACAAGGTTCTGGTCCACAGCCACACCGATGACCTGCGACGACCAAGACACTGCAACGTCGAGAATCCCGGTTGGCCTGGTCAGGTGCAAGAATCGCTGTTCTCGTCTCAGCCGATCGAGTCCGCTTCTACTGCTTTGCAGTGGCTGGTCACTTGATCTCTGCGCTGCCGCAGATGAAGGCGGTGTCCTGGAGATGGATCGGCGTGAGGCGGAGGTGCGTGAGGTGCTCGGCGAGGGCGAAGGCGGCCGGGACGGCGCGGTCGGTGTCGAGGTCGTCCGTCGCGGTGGGCTCTTCCGGGAACTCGAAGCCGAGGCGGCGGATGACCTCCAGGAGGTCATCCGGGCGGGATCCGTGGCGTTGGCCGGCGTCACGCAGGTCGAACTGAAGGCACCGGTCCGTGTTCTCGCTCCAGAGGAATGCGCCGTCGTTGTTGGCGTTGCTGTTGTCGTAGTGGGAGATCCAGCGGGTGCCCACTGAGGCGGGCAGCGCCTTCTCCTCGTTGACGCCGTGCCAGCCGTTGGGCTCGACCATGAGGGTCCACGGACCGATCGTGGTCATGCCGAACAGTGTCCGTGTTCCGTTGAACGGGGCGTGGGAGTCATAGGCGGCTTCGACCAGTGCCGCAATTCCGGTGCGAGAGGGTTCGGTCCGGCCTCCGAGCCGGCGCAGCAGCTCTGCTGGAGAGACTTCGTGGACGAGGGTGATGCAGTAGGCATCTGCGAGGTCCGGGGAACGTTCCTCGAACCACATGTAGTCGGTGATGTGGGCAGTCATGCCCGTGATCCTTGCTCACGCCTCTGACAACGTGTAAGTCCCGGCAGCCACAGTGGAAATGAGCTTCGGATTAGTGCCAGGTCGAGTGACCAACGGCCGTTGGTCCCCACTCTGGCCCGCCGACTCCAACCTGCGTGTCCCGCGCGATGAGAACGCACTGGCCACCACATACGAGTGGCTCCAACTACCGTGTCCCAGCACCCTCTGCCTACGAGTTCCGGGGTCGGGACGCAGATGCTCACGACTCCGAGAGACGTCCCGCCCCGGCCGTGTGCCTGAGGGCCGTTCGGTGAATTGCGGCTTTCGCCCCCGGCGGCACCGTCCCGGTCGGCCACCACCTAGGCCGGCCTGCAGCCGGCCTCTCTGCTCCGTCTGTCTTGCAGGACAGCAGGCCGCCCCTGCTGCGGTACTACTGTGGTGTCCACGCTGCTGTGCGTAGTGCGTAGTGCGAAGAAGCCCCCGATGACGGCTCGCGGCTGCACGCGGTCGCGGCCCGGGGAACGGCGGACTGCGGGACGGAACGCGACGGGGACGGACGCCGCCGGTGGGCGCTGCTCGACCTCGCGCCCCCGGCCGGCGTGGGGGCCGTTGACAGCGGCTGTGCTACCCGGCGCCTTCGCTGCATCCTTGCGCCATCGCCTCGGGGATCGCATCCCCGCTGCCGACGACAGGGGCCAATTGGTCCTCACACCAAAGGCCGATATCATCCGACATACCGGAGCCAGGGTTCTTTCCCTGCTTGGCGAGCGCAGCAGCGATGCCCTTGCCCTGGTTGTACTGGGCGTACTCGACAGAGCCGGGCTTGTACGGGTTGCCGTACTTGACCGGAGGCTGCGGCGTGGCGTCCGGCCTGCCGAAGGGGCCAAGTACGGCGACAAGCAACGCGGTTGGCAGGCCGATCAGGAGCGCGGCACACCACCGGCGGATACGCGGCGAGGATGCCTTGCCGACAACGTAGGACAGTAGACCCAGCGGGGTGAGCACCATGAACGCCAGGATGGTGATCATTCCTGCATCAGTCCCATGAGTCAGGAGCCCCTCTCAGGCCTCGCAGGCACGTCCTTCCATGTGTCCGAATCGCCTGCAACGCTAGCGCGCTCCTCCTCGAAGGACGGACGGGGGTCGACCACCATTCGCCGCCGTGATCCGGAGGGCGCCACGACGGGCGCGGCGGACCCTCCGCCCGGCCCCGCCAGCCCGCGAGGTCATTCCGTGCGCTGAGCGTAACGGAATGATCCGCGCCCAACACCCGCTCGTAGTCGGGCAGCAACGCGGCGAGGTGGGCTACCGCCCCCATTGGATCGCCCGCAGCGCCCCGCCAACCGGCGGCGCAGAACCGGGCGCCGAGGGTCGGCAGGCGATCGGGGCCCAATGCGCGTGCGGCGTCGAGGGCCAGGTCGGCGTATGCCGCCGCTGCTCCGTCGGGATCACCGGCTTGGCCGAGCCAACGAGCCAGGCTTGACCGGGCGTTGAGGGTGTCGTGGTGATCAGCGCCTTGTGCGCGGGTGAGGTCGGCCACTACCTCGGTGCATGCGACGACGGCACCTGCCGGGTCGCCCTCCTCGCCCCGCAGGTCGGCGTTGGCCCGGCGGAAGTCGAGCCCCCGGGGGTCATCCGATCCCACCAGCCCTTCGAGCCGGTGGAGGGCCTCGGTGTGCCGCGCGAACTTCCCCCCGCCCGTCCGGAACCGGAGCGGGAGTTGAAGCTGGGTCGAGGTCTGCCGTCTCAGCCCAGTCCTCCGCGGGAATGCCAGCCGAACATGTTCGTTAGAGAAGCCCTGATGGGAGGAAAGGGCCTCTGAGGGCTATTGGGGTCAGTTGTGTGGATGCCCTCGACATGAACAAGATCACCGGCATTGTGGCCCCGGTGGCCACGGCCGCGATGCTCCTCATCGGTTTCGCTGCCCCCGCCCACGCAGGACTGTATTGGAACAAGAAGGTCAAGTGCAGTGCCAATGACATGGACGGCCGCGTCATCCCGACGCGGTGGGGCAACGGCGAACCCGGCTGGAACCACTTCTCCGGAAAGCACAACATCAAGAGATGCGACTTCCTCAACAGCCCCATCGGGTGGAAGGTGGAAGGTGGAAGGTCGACAAGGTCAACGGCGCCGACCTCCGCTATTACGGCAATGCCGTCAACCCGCGGTACGGAAGTGTGAAGGTCACCGTCGTGGCCCGGTACGCACGCAAGACAGCCGACGGCAGGTACGACGCGGGCAAAGGACAGGTGATCGGGGTGATTACCGCATACTGCAACGGCATGAACAAGTGCCCGAACTGGGTGAACGAGCCTCGATGACGGACGACGACTACGAGGACATCGCCGACCTCCAAGCAGAAACAGTCGGCCTCCTGACCCACCACGTCTACGCGCCGCTGCAGGGCGATCAGTACGTGCGAGGGGTGATGCCCGCACCAGACCAGGCACCGGCCGTTCGCGTCGTCCTCGGCGCACAGAACGCAACCGCCCCCGGTCACCTGACCGTGTACGAAGTCCCCCTCCACGACGGAGAAGATCTACGGACTCCAGACGACATCGTCGCGCTGCTCCGCGGCGCAACCACCCACACCCCCTTGACTCGCCCCGCGGAGGCGGCCCCTGCGGTCATGGGCATGCACCTCGTCCAACTCGACCCCACGCAGGTGAACGAGGCCCCGTTCACCACGGACGACTGGACCTCCACCCTGCTGCGCACCCTGACGCGTCCCGTCGCCGAAGGCAGTCCTTCGCGCTTGCGGGGGTTCCTGTTCAGGGATGCGGGACTTCTGCGTCTCTACCTGGACAGTGACGACATTCCCGGAGTCATCGGTGCCGAAGTAAAGCCTGGCGGGGCGCTCACGGCCCTTCTCGCGGTGCTGCCTCCCATGCTGGAAGAGGAATGGAGAGCCCTCCCCGACGTCGACGACCCGCACTGCCGCTACGTCATCGACCTGACCGACTGGTAGAGGACGCTCCCAACTCTGGAGGCGTGCAGACCGAATTGGCAGCTCAACCGAGCAGGTGTCGATTCGGCCTCATGGCCGCGTCCGCGTACTCGGGCAGCTCCATCACGGTGATGCCGACGGCCCCGAGGCGTTCGGTGCCGTCGGCGCCGGGCACGAACGTCTCCGGTTCCCGCCACGCGGTGACGACGCGTCGGATTGGCCTGCTCTTCTCGTGGAGCGGCGGGCGCAGGTGGAACACGACGGCGGGTTCAGCAGTGCTTACGGGGCCGCGCCATCCGGTCTGGTTCCGGCGGCGCGCGCGAGCTGTCCGTTTCCGCCAACGTCGGCCGGAGGGAAACGCGCAGCTAGAAGGACCTGAGGGTTCCTGGCGGGGCAGCCATTGTCGCCGCAGACGGTACGGAGCTCGCGCGCGGCTACTCCCGCGAGGCCGACCCCGTCGACCACGCTGAGGAGAGGCCGCGCTGAAGAAGTTCGCCGCCAGCGACATCCGTCTGCCCGGGGCCACGATGTACTCCAGCTTCGAACCCTGCACAAATCGGGCTTCCCGAACCCCACCGGTGCGCTCAGCTCGTCGAGCGGGCGCGCTGCCGGTACGCGGGACGCGGCTGCTGCGGTCGCACCCGGACGGCTCGGCGGACGACGGACTGGCCACGTACGTGCCGCGGCGAGTGGTGCCGGTGCCGGTGACGTGCCGTCTTCCGTATCGTGAGCCCTCGGATCCGGTAAAGGGGATCGCGTTGAGCCAGCAAATCCGACCGCGCACTGGGTAGTCGGGCAAGGTCTGGCGCGTCTGGGAGTCGCTGCGCGGCAGGGGTGCGTGGCATGTGTACTACTGGCCGGACAGCAGCGAGCGGACGGTGCTCCTGGGGAGGACCCGATGGCCGCCAGCCCCGCCGTCCTCTCCCACGCCATGCTCGTGGCCATCCTGATCCACCACGGCGGCTCGCTCACCCTCCCCGCCACCGCGTTTGAGACCGGCGCGATCGGCGGACCCGTGGTCCCCGGGATTCCGTGAGCCGGCGGACAGGGCAGAGCGAGTAGGCCGGGCGTCTCGGGATCGAGGCTGGGGGAGGCGGACCGCGGCAGGAAATCGCTGTGCGGAACTGCCTTCACGGATGTGCGACAGCTAATGAAGGCTGTGTACAAGGAATTTGAGGCGTGTACGAATAACGGACACTCCCGTCTGACAGTGCCTGCTGGCGCGGCCTGAAATGAGTGCTGCTCGGTGTCTTGGGGGCGCGTACAGAGCCCCGGGAGCCTTTCGTACGAGCACAGGTACTTCGGCTGTTCGCCGTGAATTTCCTGGCGACAGTTCGTATTTATGCGCCTAAAGCAGTTGGCCTGTCGGCCGGGTGTGCCGATTCGGTCCGGAGACCCCGGCCGGGCTGGGCGTACCCGCCCCGGTCGGCCTGTCGAGCGCACCGCCCACCGGACAGGCGGATGTGGCTCCGCGCGGCCAGGTGGGCGCGGCAGGAACCTGTCTGCTTCGCGGCGGAACTACAGCAAATTCCGGGCGGGCCCCCGAGGCCCCTTCTTCCGATTTCAAACCCGTCGCATGGCTTCGAAAAAACTCGGTTCGACAGGTTCCGCGCACGCAAATTCCTCTGATAGGAAACCTTCCTAACTAGCGGGAGTGCTCACCGCTGCCCCCCACGAGCCCCTTGGGAGCCCATCCATGGCATCACGGCCCATCAACTCGACATCCCCGCGTGGCGTCTCACGCCGAGCCGCACTGGGACTGGTCGGAGCCCTCGTCTCCGCCACACTGCTGGCCGTGCCTCAGGCCAATGCCGCCGCACCGGGGCTGGACGATCCGGCGAAGAAGGAGGTCGCGATGAAGCTGGTGTCGAGCGCGGAGAACTCCTCGCTCGACTGGAAGGCCCAGTACAAGTACATCGAGGACATCGGCGACGGACGCGGTTACACCGCAGGCATCATCGGCTTCTGCTCCGGCACCGGCGACATGCTCGACCTGGTCCGGCTCTACACCCAACGCAAGCCGGGCAACCGCCTCGCCAAGTACCTCCCGGCTCTGGAAGACGTCAACGGCACGGACTCGCACGCCGGTCTGGACCCGAAGTTCACGAAGGACTGGGCCACCGCCGCCAAGGACAGCGCCTTCCAAGAGGCCCAGAGGGACGAGCGCGACCGCGTCTACTTCAACCCCGCCGTCGCCCAGGCGAAAGCAGACGGCCTGCGCGCGCTCGGGCAGTTCGCGTACTACGACGCCATTGTCATGCATGGTGACGGCACCGACCCGACCACCTTCAGCAACATACGCAAGCGCGCCTTCAAGAAGGCCAAGCCGCCGGCCCAGGGCGGCGATGAGACGGCGTACCTGCACGCCTTCCTCGACGCCCGCGTCTGGGCGATGCAGCAGGAGGAGGCGCACAGCGACACCAGCCGGGTTGACACCGCGCAGAGGGTCTTCCTGAACAACGGCAACCTCGACCTCAACACCCCGCTGGACTGGCAGGTGTACGGGGACAGCTTCCACATCGGCTGATCCAACGCAACGCGATGCCGCGGAGGGGCGGCAGTGCCGCAGGCCGAACCCACGTGCCTGGCGTCCCTCACCGGGGCCGAGAACGCTTGCCGGACTCGTACAGAGTCCGTACAGAGAACGACGCACCGAGAGCCCCTACCGGCACCAAGTGCAACGCTCCGTCCGTCCACCTCAGGTTCACAGGAAGGCGCCCCCATGCACGTGCGCACCCGCACCCCACTCGCCCTCGCCCTCAGCGCCGGCATACTCGCACTCCTCACCGGCCCCTCCCAGGCCGCGACCCGCGCCGCCACCGTCGAGGTATCCACCTCCGCCCAGCTCAAGGCGGCGCTCGCCGCAGCGGTGCCCGGCGACACCATTCACCTCGCCGACGGTACGTACACCGGCAACTTCAAGGCCACCCGAGCGGCAACCGCCGCCTCCCGCATCAAGCTCACCGGCTCGGCCAGGGCCGTCCTCACTGCGAGCGGCGGCTACGGCCTCCACCTCAACGGCGCCTCGTACTGGACAGTCAGCGGCCTGACCGTGACCGGCGGCCAGAAAGGCATCATGGTCGACGCCGCCCGCGGAGTCGTCGTAGACGGTGTGGTGGTCCATCACCTCTCCATGGAGGGCGTCCACTTTCGCAAGTCCAGCTCCGACGGGGTCATCAGAAACTCCCGGATCCACGACACCGGCACCGACGGTTCGGGCATGGGCGAGGGCGTGTACGTGGGCAGCGCCAACACCCTGAGCGACAGGAGCGACAACGTCCAGATACTCGGCAACACCATTGGCCCCGGCGTCGGCGGCGAGGCCATCGACATCAAGGAAGGCACCACCGGAGCAAGGATCATCGGCAACACCTTTGACGGAAGGGGTATGACCGGCGCTCACTACGACGACTCATGGGTCGACGTCAAGGGCAACGGCGTCCTGGTGGAGAGCAACACCGGGAAGAACTCCACCAACGACGGATACCAGACCCACACCCAACAGCCCGGCTGGGGCTGCGGGACGGTGTTCCGGGGAAACAAGTCAAGCCTGACGGGCGCGTCCGGGACGACCCAGCTGGCCGTCAATGTCACCAACAACAGCGCGAGTTGCCGGACGACGGTCCACCGTGACAACACGGTGACCGGCGGCAAGGGGCTCACCAACATTCCCGTGACGTCTGAGCTTGCTCCGCTTTGACGGACACCTTTGGTGTGTTGGACAGCCTGCCATGGTGATCTCGTATGCGGCGGGGCTTCGGTAGCCGAAGCTGCTGTGGAGACCAGGCGGTGTGGAGGCGCGGGGCACGGTAGACGCCGTGTGAACGCTGGTGAACAGGGGTGATGTTGTGATCTTGGTCGTGAATTCGTCCACCAGGGGTTTTCGCCACTTCCTACGCCGGGGGTGACCCAACGGACCGTCAGGTTGGAAAAGGCTCAGTGTGTCTACATGGCGCTCATGTCGCTGGACCCGACCGGCAAGGGCCGCAAGAAATGGACCATGCGCTGGAAGGCCCCGCTGAACGCGTGTCACCCCCACTCCGTGCAAGGCGACCGAGCCGGAACAGGGCGGAGACGCTAGATGGTTGATGTGTTTTGCGTCTGTCCGGGATGACGGAGAGTGCCCAGAATCGGTGGTGTAGAACACTGGCCCGACTCGTGGGGAGGTGCTGTGAAGACCGATCTGGACACTCTCCTGTCCGCACTGTACGTCGAGCTTGACGACGGCATCATCCCCTCGTGCAGGGCGCGTTGGGGCCGGGGCATCCGCTGGAGGTGACCGGTGCGGAGCTGGTGTGTCTGGCGGTGGCGCAGGTGCTGCTGCGGTTCAACGATGAGCGGCACTGGCTTCGTTGCGCGCCGGTTCTGGTCGGGCATCTCTTCCCGCGGCTGTTGTCGCAGAGCGAGTACCACCGGCGGCTGCGCGGGGCCGGTGACCTGATGGAGGCGGCTGTGCGGTGGCTCGCGGCGCGGACCGCGGCACGTCACGACACGGTCCGCCTGTGGGACGGCACTGCTGTTCCGTGCGGGGCCTCGCGCCAGACGGCGCAACGCTCCGGCCTGTTCGGGTGGGCCGGCTATGGCGTGGACAAGTCCCACCACCGCTTCTGCTGGGGCGTCGAGCTGATGCTGGTATGTGCCCCGGACGGGCTGGTCACCGGGTTCGCCCTGGTCAACCCGAAGCTGGTCAAGGAGCGTGACGCGATGCGGATGATGTTCGCGTGGGAGAAGAACCGTCCGCGTCCGGGCGCCACCGGCGTCTGCGACAAGGGCTTCGCCGGGGCCGGCTTCGAGGCCGGCATGGCCCAGCTCGGGATCACCGTGGTCCGTCCCGCCCGCAAGGACGAGAGCGATCCGGGAACCTTCCCGCACGGGCTGCGTCAGCGCGTCGAGTCGGTGCACTGGACCCTCAAGGGCCAGCTCGGCCTGGAGACCCGCGGGGGCCGGGTGCTCTCCGGGCTGTGGGCCAGGGTCCTCCAGCGGCTCCTGGCCCTCAACGCGGCGATCTGGCACAACTGGGCCTGCCGAGCAGACAGGAAACGATCCCTGATCCCCTACGACCACCCCACCCGGCTGACCAGCACGTAAAAGCACATCAACCATTTAGCCCCGCACGCCCGCCCGGCCGCACCGGCGGGCGTGCGGCGATGCGGAAGGCCGATGCGCCGGCCGAGCGCGGCGGCACGGTACTTCCCACCCCGGAGTTGGAGGTGCCGGTCTTCCCCGCGACCGGAGCCACTTCGGACCCCGTGGAGGTGTTCGCCTCCCACGTCCTGGCCCGCGGATTCTCTCCCGTCGGCCGGATGCGGCAGGCGCCCGCACACGCGAAGCGGTGGAACGCCACCTGCCCCCCCGACGCCGGCCGCCCCTCATAGCTCACCGTCACCGAGCCCGACGGGACGCTCACCAGGCCATCACCGCCGAGACCTGGATGCCGATCTACCTCTGCAAGCCGCGGAGCCCGTGGCCGCGCGGCACCAACGAGAACACCAACCGGCTGTACGGCAGTACCTCCCGAAGGGCGCGGGCCTCCGCACGTTCAGCCAGGCCGACCTGGACGCCATCGCACACGAGCTCAATCACCGCCCGCGCAAGACCCACGGCTACGGCTACCGCACTCCGGCGGAGGTCTACGCTGACCTCCTGAACAGCGGTGATGCGCTGACCGCTTGAGCTCGCCATCGTTTGCCGACACTGCTGGCTGCGGCGTACCCGTGATCATCTCTTCGTGTTCGGCATTGCCAGCGGGGCCTCGTAGTCACGAGGCGGGGGCAGCAGGAGCGGGAAGGCTGAGCACGGCGGTCAGGTGTGCGACGGAGCTGCTGTCGCCTTCGACGCGGACGTCCCCCGCAGCGACGGCGTCGGCCAGCTGCCGTCCGCCGTACACGACGCGTGCGAGCGCGGAGGGCCGTGCGGTGATGACGGCTTCGGGCTGCTGCTGGTAGCCGCGTCCGGCGTGCAGGGCGCCGTCGGCGATCAGGACGCGGAAGACCTCGTCGCCGAGGTGAAGCTCGTACCGCCCCTGCACGCCCTGGGCTCGGCTGGGGTCGAAGTTGGTTCGCAGGGAGAGGACGAACGAGGTGGCGCTCAGATGGGCGGTGCGGTCGTGGGCCGGCGAGCGCACCGCCCAGCGGCCCAGTGCCCGTACGACGGGTTCGAGTTCGAGGCCCCAGTCGGTGAGCTCGTAAGCCTCTGCGACAGCGGGGGCAGGGAGACGGTGTTTGCGCACGATGCCGGAGGCCTCCAGTTCGGCGAGGCGCTGGGCGAGCACGTTCGTGCTGATGCCGGGCAGGTCCGTGCGCAGTTGGCCGTACCGCTTGGGACCCAGCAGTAGCTCGCGGACCACCAGGAGTGCCCAGCGCTCGCCGACGAGGTCGAGGGCGTGGCCTGTCCCGCACGCGTCGTTGTAGCTCCGTTTCGTTGCCATACAGACAAGCCTACCTCGGGACTTTTGATTTTGAAGCGACTGGTTGTTTTTTGAAAGTGTCGGGGCTACGGTGATCACATCGACGGCAGGAAGCGCGTTGTGCGCCGCATGCCAGGCCAGGCCGGCTCTATGAGAGCCGGACACGACACCGAGGAAACCTCAGATGCGTACTCTGATCAGCTCCGCTTTCATCTCGCTCGATGGTGTTGTGGAGGGCCCGGGCGGTGAGCCCGGCTACCGGAACTCCGGGTGGACCTTCAAGGACATCGAGTTCCTCCCCGAAGCGTTCGACATCAAGGGCCGCGAGCAGCAGGAGGCCGCCGCCGTACTGCTGGGCCGGACCAGCTACGAAGCGTTCAGCCAGGTGTGGCCGGACATGGCGGACTTCGCCGACTACAAGGTGATGCCGAAGTACGTCGTCTCCACCACCCTCACCGAGGACAAGCTGGTGTCGAACTGGGGCGAGACGACGATCCTGCGCTCACTCGACGAGGTCGCCGCGTTGAAGGAGACCGAGGGCGGCCCGATCATCGTCCACGGCAGCGCTTCCCTGAACCAGGCCCTCTCGGACGCCGGCCTGATCGACCGCTTCCACCTGCTCGTCTTCCCGTTGCTGCTCGGCGCGGGCAAGCGCCTGTTCAGCGCCACGGACAAGGACACCCAGAAGCTCAAGCTGGTCGAGCACGCGGCCTACGCCAACGGCCTGCAGCTGAACGTCTTCGACGTCATCCGCTGACAAGGCCCTGCACTCGTCCTGCCGTCGCGCCCCCGGACGTCGCACTCACCGGGGGCCTGCTCGGCGGACGTCGGATCTTCGTGCAGGCTGAAGATGGAGGCCCGCAATGACCGCGTCTCCCTGGCGGCTTTTGGGCTTACCTCGGCGCTACCCCTACAACAAACCGCCCCGGACGGCAGATGCGGCGCTCACGCCCCCTCACCGTCGTCGTCATCGTCGAGTTCCGGCGCTTCCGGGTCGCGCAGCGGGCGCAGCGCGCCGGTACCGGGCGGGCTGGAGTTCCCTTTCACGGCCACGGGGCTGTGTTCCGGCCTGGCAGGGGGTGGGAGCAGTGCCCAGTACGGAGAAGGTCGGCAACGTCAGCGTCGCGCAGTACGAACGGGTAGTGCAGCGGTTGCGTGAGGCTGTCGAGACGATGGCGAGGAGTCAGTTCGTCAATGGTGACGGCGCGCTGGAGGTTGCTCCGATGCAGGAGTACGGGGGCCGGTCGGTCGGGGACGATCTGTCCGGGGTGTCGGCGTGGCTGCACCGGCTGTCGGAGGACACCAACGTGCCCTACAACACGATCAAGGAGTACCGGTGGGTGGCCAGCAGGTGGCCCGAGCAACACCGGCGCCCCGGGGTGGCTTTCCATACCCACCAGGTCCTCGCGGCGATCTCGGATGACGAGGAGCGGTGGGCGGCGATCATGAATCCGCCGCTGGACGAGCGGACCGGGAAGCGGCGGTGGACGCCGGAGACGACCCGTCAGCGGGTTGGCTATCACGGGCCTGACCCGGAGACGGCGCAGGAGAAGGTCGAGGCCGTGCACGACCTGGTCGCCCACGAACAGGTCGCTGCCCAGGTGGCGACGGATCTGCTGCGCAGGCCGTCGGTGGCGTTCAAGGCCATGACCGACGACACCGCAAGGCACCAGGTCAACCATGCTCAGGTCGAGCAGGCGCAGCCGCCGGCGATCTCAAACGGCTGCATCTGGAGCTGGGCGGCAAAGCACCTGTCGTGGTGGCGGCCGACGCCGACATCGCGCAGGCAGCTTCGGGGATCGCCCGGGCCGCCCTCTTCAATGCAGGACAGGATTGCGCCTCGGCCTGCCGGGTCATTGTCGATCGCTCCGCGCACGATGCCTTCGTGGCGGCGCTCACCGAAGAGGCAAAAGGGCTCACGACCGGTGACCCCGAGGACTCGAGCGTTTTCTTCGGCCCGCTGAACAGCGCCGCGCAGTTGGCCCGTGTGCAGGAGCACCTGCACGCTCTGCCCCCGCACGCGCAGGTCGTCACCGGAGGCGAGGCGCTCCCCGGTCCCGGATACTTCCACCAGCCCACGGTGGTGACGGGGCTGCGCCAACACGACCGGGCGATCCAGGAGGAGATCTTCGGCCCGGTCATCACGGTGCAGCCCTCCAGCAGCGACGAGGAAGCCCTGCGTCTCGCCAATGACGTCCCGTGAACAAGGTGCTGCCACAGCTGGATGAGCTGCTGTTCTCCTCGGTCGAGGGCGTGTTGGTGGAATCAGTGGAGGTGACCGACACGGTCGTCCGGATAGAGGCTCGTACGACCGCAGGGCGGGTGGCATGCCCGGGGTGCGGATGCTGGTCGGGGCGAATACATGGTTCCTACCTGCGATTTCCCCGTGATCTGCCAACAGCGGGCAAGTGCGTCGTGATGTCGTTACGGGTACGGCGGTTCGTCTGCACCAAGGACTGCTGCCCGCGCCAGACCTTCGCCGAGCAAGTCCCAGGGCTCACTCGCCGGTTCGGACGACGGACCGAGCGGCTGCGATCGACGCTGGTGTCGATCGGCCTTGCGCTCGCAGGCCGGGCAGGTGCCCGCATGACGGATACCGTCGGGGCGCCGGTGAGTCGGAACACCTTGCTGAGGCTGATCGCCTCGCTTCCGGACCCCGCCGCCACCACACCGCGCGTGGTTGGTGTCGACGAGTACGCCCAGCGCAAGGGCCGTGTCTACGGAACCGTTCTCGTCGACGTCGAAACACGACGTCCACTCGACCTCCTTCCCGACCGGGAGACCGACACGCTCGCGGCCTGGCTCGCCGAGCGGCCCGGCATCGAGATCATCTGCCGTGACCGGGCTACCTTCTTCGCCGAAGGCGCTACCCGCGGCGCCCCACAAGCTCTCCAGGTCGCCGACCGATGGCACCTCTGGCACAACCTGGGCGAGGCCGCCGAAAAATGCGTCTACCGGCACCGAGGCTGCTTGCGCGCCATGCCAGCACGGCCGGAGGAACCACAAGAGTAGGCGGAACCGGCCGCGTTGTCGCCTTGGCCGACAGGGCACCGGTTCGCCGAACGCACCCGCGCCAAGCACGCCACCATCCACGCTCTCCTCGCCGCCGGTCACAGCAAGCGATCCGTCGCCCGGCAGCTCGGCATGACCCTCAACACGATCCTGCGCTTCTCCCGCGCCACTACTCCGGAGGAGATGTTCACCGGTCAGTGGCAAAGCCGTGCAACCAGGCTCGACGCCTACAAGCCTTACCTCGATCAGCGCTGGCAGGAAGGCTGCACCAACGCCTGGAAGCTATGGGAGGAGATCAAGGAACAGGGCTATCCACGCGGATACGCAAGCGTCCGCGACTACGTCAGCAGGACGCTTCGCGGTAAGCCCCAGCCGGTCGGCCCCCGGCCACCATCCGCCCGCGCCGTCAAGCGCTGGATCCTCACCCACCCCGACGCCCTACCTGAAAGCGACCGGATCCAGCTCAAAGCTGCTCTGGCCAACTGCCCGGAACTGACGGCACTCGTCGAACGCGTGCGCTCCTTTGCCCACATGCTCACGCACCTGCACGGCGACCAGCTCCCCGAATGGATCGAAGCGGCCAGCACCACCACCGAGCTGCCCACCCTCCGCCACTTTGCTCAGCACCTTCTGCGCGATCTCGATGCTGTCACCGCCGGCCTCACCCTGCCCTGGAACTCCGGCGTGGTGGAGGGCCATGTCAACAGGATCAAGATGCTCAAGCGTCAGATGTTTGGTCGCGCAGGATTCGAATTGCTGCGCAAGCGCGTCTTGTTGGCATAAGTGCCGCAACGCCAAATGATTAACCAGGGCCACTGCTGGCAGGGCCTTGATTGGAGCTCGATATCGACTTGACGGAAAAGAATCCACTGAAGTTCGCTCGATATGGCGAACTACCCTGCCCCTCGACATCCCGTAGTGAGCGTAGTGCCTACACGCTAACGAGAAGCACTCACAAGATGTTCTGCCGATGCCAGTACTCGACACCTAGAGAACGGGAACTCCTGTAACGTCCCACCAGCCGCTCGAAGTGCACACTCTCCAAAGGGGAAGCGCGGGTACGCCGTTCCAAAATGTATGGCTCGATGGCAGCCCATACCTGCGGCGGGGACCGGTGGAAGCAAGCCAGCACAAGGTCGAAGGCCAGTAACTTCTTCTCGACCAAAACGCCAAGCATTTCAAGTTGATCGTGAAGTTGCCAGAATGAGTGATAATCGTCACTACTCATGTTGGCTGGATCGAAAATCTCAGGCGATCCGAATTCTCCGCTTATGAGACGGCGTCGAAATTTCCGCGCCGCCGGCGCGTGGTACTTCTCCTGGAAGGAGAGGAGGAGTTGCACGTTCCGCGACAGGCGGGCTTCCTTGATCTGCGAGTAGGCGAAAAAAGAGGCGGTGATCACGAATATAGTGCCAACTGCGGCACTCACGGCCCCGATAGCCCCCCAGATATCTCCCATGTCTGCAGTTAAACATTGATTAGGGTCCGAGGGTAGACGTTACAGCGCAAGTACCATGCTTCCGACTGCGCGGCTTCTACTCCTACGGACAGGTCCGGCGACGAGAACAGAGACTCACACGCTGCAGCCGGACCTTGTTTACTCGCAGTGCCGCTGGCTGTACCCGCTCGAAACCGGGCAGGTCCCGGCGCCACTACACAGAGATCAACAGCCACACTGAGTACGCGACCACACGAAGTGGGCCAGAGCCAGAACTTCCGGTCCGTGGCGACGCGTTGCGACAAGAGGGCCTACATCTTCCATGGCACTGTGACCGTCGCCGCGATCTGGCTGTGGCTCCGCCCCTGACCCGCCGTACAGTGCCTAACGAGCTCGTGCACGGTTAGCGGTGGGATGTCGAGGGGGCCGGTGGGGCTTCGGTGCTCACGTCTGCCAGACGAGGTTCCGGTCTGCGGTCTGCTGCTGGGACAGGAGGCCGGCGATGGCTTGGACGGTGTCGTCCATGTGCTCGCGGCGGCCGAGGTGACGGGCCAGCGCCCGCCAGTTCTTCAGGTGGGCGATGCCGTGTTCGACCCGGATTCGGCGTGAGGAGTGGGCCTTGCGTCGGCGCTCGTGAATCTCCTCGTACCAGTCCGGGGCGTTCTTCTTGAACTTGCGGTGCGGGGGTGTCAGGACGCGTCCGCCGGTCTGGTCGGGCTGCAGAACAGCAGCTGTCCGTTCCCGTCGGTGAAGACCATGGCTTTCACTGCGTTCTGCTTGTTCTTGCCGGAGATGAACTTGTCCCGGTCCTTGCGGCCGGCGGCCGGGCGGCGGACACGGATCTCGGTGCCGTCGATGATGCCGGTCTTCCCGGTCTGGCCGAGGTGGTCAACGACCTCGGCCAGGGTGCGCAGACGCACGTCGGGGCTGATGGTGCATCCGCGCTCCGCAAGCAGGGGCCGCACCTCACCGATGGCACGGGTGACGGTCGAGCGGTCCACGCCGAACCAGCAGGCCAGTACGTCATGAATCACCCCGTGGCGAGGTGCACGAGCGTGGCCAGGAGCCGGTCGACGAAAACCATGCGGTGCTTCGCGCCGGCGCCCACGGCACGCTTCCGCGGCCGGGATGCAAGCCTGGTCTGGTGCCGCTGATGCCATAACGGCCCTACCTCGGCAACGAGTTCACCGATCACGGAGGCCGACAGGCCCGTGATCCTTCGGTCGCTGATGATCGCTGTGCGCGCCGCGTTCCCCACCACACGACCATGATCGACGATGCGGAGCCCCACCTCCCACCGCTAACCGTGCACGAGCTGGTTAGGGGGTGGGGCCGCGGTCAAGTTGCGGCGCAGGTGGCGCAGGTGGGGCGGGGCCGAGTTGTGGCAATAGAATGCCCTTTCTGTAACGGGGACTCCGCCTTGTCCCATCAGCACCTACGGGGATCACATGCGGCGTTCAGCCACTCTCATCAGCATCAGTGCCATAGCCGTACTCGCGTCCGGTTGCTCGTCGGGCTCCGAGGGCCAGGCGACCGGGGGCAAGGAACAGGCGACGTCCGCAGCGTCGTCTCCGGCACCGGCCGCCGACGCGGGCCGGGAAGTACAGGCCGCCGTCGACACCACGAAGCAGAGCACGGCCCGGATCGACGACCGGATCAGGGTGACCGGCATGGGCCAGGACTTCACCACCACGGTGAAGGGCACCTTCGACATGAAGGCCGACCGGGGGCGCCTGAAGGTTTCACTGGCACAGACCGGCACGTCCTCCGATGCTGCGGTGCCCCTGGATGAGATCTTCCATGGGAACACCGTCTATTTCCGGATGCCCGAGGAGACGAACGGCGACACCGGCTGGCGCTCCACTTCCCGGGACAAGGCCGAGGTCCACTCGGTGTTGCGCGCGCCCCTCAACGACCCGGAGTTCGTGCTGCGCCAGGTGAGCATGGCGCACAGCTTCACTGCGGCCGGCGAGCAGAAGGTGAACGGAGTTCGGGCTCGGCATTACACCGGGAAGCTGAACCACAAGCCTGTGCTGCTGCGGATGGTGAAGGAGCGTCGCGAGAAGGTGGAAGAGCCGATGGTGAAGATCGGCGACAGGCTTCCGGCGACCGCTGACGTGTGGGTGACCAAGGACGGACTGGTCACCCGCATCCTTCTGGTCTGCGATCTCGGCAGCATGAAGGTGTCTTCGACGATGAACCTGACCGGTTTGGGCAAGCCCGTCACCGTGGCGTCACCTCCCAAGGGTGCGCAGGCTGTGCCTGCCGCTTCGGTCGGCGGCCCGCTCGTGGGCTGACGAGCGGGCCGGCCGGTCAGGCGGCGATGGGCCCGTGTTCAGAATTGGCATTGAGGGTTTTCCAAGCTGGTATTGCTGACCGCGAGTTGGACGGTCCTGCGCAACGACGAAGCTCCTGGTAGACGGGTTCTCGACCAAGATCACCTGTGTCCGCCGGGAGCTTCGCGTGTTTGTCTACCCGTCCTCGATCGACCTGTCCAGCCGCACCCTGCGGTTCCTGACCGGACAACTCACAGCCAGGCGGCAGGAGATCGGGACGCGATGGCGGCGCCTCTCCGCCGCACGTCAGGCTCTGCTCGCCCTGGCCCACCTGCGGTGCGGTGACACCTACGCCCAGCTCGCCGCCGGATTCGGCATCGGGATCGCAACCGTCTACCGCTACATACCTGAAGCCGTCGACGCCCTGGCCGCCCTCGCCCCGTCCCTGGCCGAAGCGATGAGAACGATCCGTACGAAGGCGTTCGTCATCCTCGACGGCACCCTGCTGCCGATCGACCGCATCGCCGCCGACACCCCGTACCACTCCGGGAAACACAAACGCCACGGCATGAACGTCCAGGTCCTCACCGACCCGTTCGGACGACTGCTCCGGGCCAAGCCGGCTCTGCCCGGCTCGACCCACGACCTGACCGCCGCGCGGCAGCACGGGACCATCGAAGCCCTCGCCAAGGCGGGCCTCAAGTGCTGGGCGGACAAGGCATACCAAGGCGCCGGTGGACCCGTCCGGGTTCCGTTTCGAGGGCGCCGTCTCAAGCGATGGAAGCGTCGCCACCACACCACCCACGCCAAGATCCGCTGCCTCGGCGAGCAGGCCATGGCCACCCTCAAGAGCTGGCGCCTCCTGCGAAAGCTCCGCTGCAGCACCAACCGAATCACCGACGTCGTGAAGGCCGTCCTCGTCCTTCACCACGCATCAGCGTGAGGATGGAAAAGGCTCACTATTCCATCGCCGCGTCCAACTCCCCGCTTCCGGAGCAGTCCATGAACCAGTGCGCGCGGAAGTCCACCGGCATCGGGATGGGGTGCTGCGGGTCGGTGAGGTGACGGAACAGGTACTCCGTGGCCGTGCAAGCGAACCGAGTCCCCGCCTCCGGCCCGTCTCCGCCGACATAGACGGGCCACCGGTCGGGATCGGAACCCTCCGTGATCCAGTAGAACGACTGCTCGTGCTCGTTGCCCATCCAGGGCACCAGCCCGCCCGGAGCCGGGAACGGCGGATGCGGCTCCCAAGCCGCCTGCCCCAATGTCGCTTCCAACTCTGCGCTCTTGATCAGGTCATCCGGCATGAACACGCAGTGGAAACCGTCGAACAGGCCAGGTCCGAACGTCTCGACGAGTGCCTTGTAGTCGCTCGGCAAGGGCGCACCCAGACGGGACTCGACTGCCGCCCAGCCGACCTGGCCCGCCGTCTTCGGCATCCAGCCCGTCACCGCGACGAGCCGCTCCAGCCAGGAGGTCTCCACGGGCAGCTGCTCCGCGACCGGCGTACTGCGCAGGGCAACCATCAAGGCGGGCCCGGCATCCTCGCCCTGGCTGGACCGCCCCAAGGCGACCCACCGGTTACTGAACGGCCAGACGTACCCCCAGTCGACCTCCCCCGACAAGGGAAGCGGCGGCAGCCGGTCGGTGCCAAAAGGATCGCCGTACCGATCAGAAAGCGTCTCGACGACATGGCGCAGGTCAGCTCGCGCGGAGACGCGCAGGCAAAGGTGACCAGGCTCATCGCCGTGCTGGCGGCAGGTCAAGTCCTGGCGGTCCGGCCACAGGATCTCGGCCACGGCGGTCAGAAGCTGTTCGTCGTCCATGCCCGTGAGTCAAGCATCCGCCGCCGACAGCATGGTTCAGCAAGGCTGCCCCGTACTCTGCGGCCAGCAGTGGGACCACAGGATCTGCTCAAGCTGAGGTGGTAAAGGGCTTGCTGGTCACCCCTCCAGAGGATCCGCACCCCCAAGAGTTAGATCCCCTCGCCCGGCAGTGGCCGGGTCACGCGCAGCGCGGTGGAGCACTGGCAGGCGAGCCAGAGGATGTCGCCGAAGAACTCAAGGACACCGATCGGCAGCCCCATACCGGCGAGGACCGCACCGAGGACTACGACAAGGACCACCACGAGGATCGGGACGGCGTGGAGCCCATGGTCGAACTGCGCCAGGAGCTCGGGGACCGTACGGGTGCCTTTCTTGGGACCCAGGCAAGGAGGTAGGCGGTACGGATACGGATACGGACACGGATTTCGGGGTCCGGATCGTCCAGGAGCGGGCAGAGGCCGGACAGTTCGGCGCGGACGGCGTCGTACGACGGCAGGCCCGACACCAGCCGCACCATCAAACGGCTCGTACGCCGACTCCCGCAGCAGGGGCCTCGGGCGCCCGTCCGTTACCGCATCCGTGTGCTGTTCGCGAGGGCGATGTCTACGACCCCTGACTCCCGTGCCTTGCTTGTCGGAGGACGCTGGAGGGCCTCTGTTGGGGACGGTGTTCTCTCATGCCGATGGTGAGGAGGCGCGGGGGTCGGTAACGGTGGGATAACGGGCTGGTCTTCCCTTGGGTACAGGGGCAGTTGGGCCGCTTTCGTGGTGTGGCCCGAGTGGTAGGAAGAAGCTCGCTCGGCACCGTAGCACTGTAGTTCGTGTGCAGATTCGCCCTCTTTTGGGGCTCGTTCGCAGGGTTCGCAGGGGGCATTGGCCGGCTTAGTGCGCTGTATGAAGGGGAAGCACTGATGACTCATCCGCCCAGTGAGCCGTCACCGGGGGGTTCCGGCACGCGGCAGGGCCCGCCTTACGGGGCTCCGCAAAGCATGCCGCCGCAGCAGCCTGGCCAGCCTGTTCACGGATTACCGCCGCAGCCCGGCCCGTATGCTCCGCAGCCCGGCCCGTACGCTTCACAGCCCGGCCCGTACGCACCGCAGTCCGGCCCCTACGGCCAGCAACCGGCCGCGCCGGGGAACGAGGTTCCCGGTCCGTACGGCGGCCTGCTCAATCCCTACGGCGGCCAGCCCGCGCAGCAGCATCCAGGCGCTCCTACCCTGCCTGGCAGCGGCGGCAGCGGTGGTGGCCGCGGCGGCTGGTTCAAGGGCAGGGTTGCCGCGTACATCGGTGCGGCCGTGGCGGTCCTCCTCGTGATAGGAGGCGGTGTCTGGTTCGCGGGCAGCGGTGGAGAGAGGAAGGAGCCGGCGGCCAAGCCGCAGGGCGTCAAGCCCTCCGGGTCCGCCTCCGCCGGCCAGGGTGCGGGCAGCGACGGCAGCGGGCCTGAGGGTGACCTGAACGCGGGGCGCAGGCCGGGTGAGGCCAGGGTGAAGTGGCTGCTCAAGAATGATGTGGACCTGCCCGGCAGGGGCGCAGAGGTGTTTGGGCCGTGGGTCGTGGGCGACACCGTCGTCGTGGGGGTCTACGAGGCGGTCTCCGGCTACTCGGCGGTCGACGGCAAGCGCAGATGGACCCTGCCCATCCCTACCGGGTTGTGTGCCGCACCCGCTGTGCCCGCCGAAAACGGCACCGTCGTCGTCGGCGTCTACAAGCGCGGCGACCGCGACAAGTGCACGGCACTCCAACAGATCGACCTGCGGAGCGGCGAGGCGGGCTGGAAGAGACCGCTCCCGAAGGAGGGGAACTCTCCGTTGCCCTCCGACATCACGCTGACCATCAGCGGCACCACGGTGACCGCGGCCGGCAGCCATCAGTCGTTCGCCTTTTCGCTTGCCGACGGGAAGCATTTGTGGGGCAGGCGCGCGCAGGGCAGCTGCCAGCCGGAGGCCTTCGCGGGCGGGCGGAGGCTGATCGCCGCTGCCAGATGCCCGACGAGCGACCCCAATCAGGAACAGAACGAGGTCAGCGAGATCGACCCGGCCACGGGCAAACTCAAGTGGGCCTACCGCCTCGCCCCCGACTGGTATGTCGAGAAGGTCTATTCGGTCAGCCCGCTTGTCTTCTCCGCGTACCAGCGCGGCGACGGGGGCGCCAAGAAATGGGGAGTCTTCGCGCTGACCGACGCGGGAAAGCTCCGTTCTCGGATTCAGGTCGGTGACGACAAGTACGAACCCACATGTGCCAGTCGGGTCAGGCCCCTGGCCCCGAACCTGGAGGACTGCACCGGGGGTGTTGCCGCCGACACCAACACCCTGTACATGGGGACCGACTCCACCGCCAGCGGTACGGCGAACGCGGTGGTGGCCTTCGATCTGGACACCGGCAAACCCAAGTGGCGTGCTCCGGCCCCGACCGGGCGCACGATGGTCCCACTGCGAGTGGAGAACGGCAACGTCCTGCTGTACATGGCAGCCTCCACCGACACGGGCGGCGCGGTCGCCACGCTCGCTCCGACGGGCGGCACACCGAAGGTGCTGCTCCAGCACCCGGCGTCGACGGCGCAGATCGAGAGCACCTTCTGGAAGGCGCGCTACATATACGCGAACGATGCCTTCTACCTGGCGAACAGCTCCCTCTCCACCGGACTCACGGACGCTGAGGAGAAGAAGAAAAAGATCGTGATGGTGTTCGGTAAATGAGAGGTATGGACACGTGACGCAGCCGCCCCCACCCCCGGCCCACCAGCCCCCCGGGGAATTCGGCCCGCCGCAGCAGCTCCCGCCCGGCGGGTTCGGTGCCCCGCAGCAGCCCCCGCCCGGCGGTTTTGGCCCTCCGGCCCCCACGCAGCAGCAAGGACCGGGACACGGATCGCCGCAGTGGCCCCCGGCCCCGCAGCCGCAGTCCGCGCTCACGCCGCCCCCGGGCCCCGGCGGCGGCAAGAAGCTGACGACGCGGATGCAGCTCATCATCGGCGCCGCTGTCGCCGTGATGCTGATCGCCGGCGGGGGAGTCTGGTACGCGAACAGTGGCGGCGAGAAGCAGAAGAACGACGCCAAGAACTCGTCAGGACCGACCGGGCGAAGCGAGCACGACAAGGGGGGAAAGAAGCCTCTGGACGGCCCGGGAAGGGAGACAGCACCCCCGGACCCACTGGCCAGGGCCGTCTTCGAAATACCCCGCCCCGCTGTGACCGGCGAGGCAAAAGTCGCCGGCTCCTGGCTGACCGACACGGTGTACGTCAAGCCGGGCGTGAACTCGGTCAGCGGGTACGACATCGCCACGGGCACCCCGTCGTGGACGATCCAGCTGCCCGGCCAGCCCTGCGCGGCCTCACGCCACACCTCCCGGGGCAACAGAACCGCGATCGCCTTCGAGGCGGTCAAGCCCAGGACGGCGAACGACGTCGTGCCCTGCACCGAGGTCGGGGCGATCGACCTGAACACGGGCAAACTGCTGTGGAGCAAGTCCGTCGCGGGCGGCACGGCCGGTGACGAGAAGGTGCGCTTCGACGAGGTCACGCTGAGCGGGAACACCGTCGCCGCCTCCGGCGAGAAAGGCGGCGCCGCCTGGGACCTGGCCGACGGCCGTGAACTGTGGAACCCCCACGTCAAATCCGAGAACTGCGCCGACGAAGGCTACGGCGGCGGAGGGGCGCTCGTGGCGGTCCGCAGGTGCGGTCCGTACAAGAGCCGGTATGTGGAGATCCAGAACATCAACCCGGCTACGGGCACACCGATTTCGACGTACAGGATGCCGAAAGGCTTCGACTACCCGTCGATCGTCTCCACCCGGCCGCTGGTCATCGCCGCCAAGTCCGTCAACTCCGAGGACGACGGCTCGGGCATCTCGGACTTCTTCTCCGTGGACGAGAAGACCGGCACGCTCAAGACCATCATCTCAGCGCCGCCCGACCGGTTCGCGGCGGACTGCGGCTTCGACGTGGCAGACGGCTGTTACGGCGCGGTCGTCGGCAACGGCAGGCTCTACTTGCCCACCGAGGAGCACGAGTTCCGCACCGACCGGTACAGCCGGACCAACGAGATCGTCTCGTTCGACCTCACTACGGGAAAGCCGACATCCGACAAGGCGGAAGCCGGCGACCTGTACGAGCTTTCTCCACTGCGGATGGACGGCGGCAACCTCCTCGTCCACAGAATCTCACTGACCGGAAAGGGCAGCCAGATCGTCAGCATCGACGGGGGCACCTTCAAGCCAGTGACCCTGCTGGAGAACCGGAAGAAGGGGAGCGCACGCAAGGGGGAATGTGCCTTCCTGCCCGACTTCTCGGAGACTCTTTACGCCAAGGGCCGGATGTTCGTCTCCGGCGGGGGGATCGGCAAACCGCAGAAGTCCTCGACCGGCGAGCGGACCTGCCTGGCTGTGGCATACACAACAGGCTGACCGCGGGACGGTGCTGTTCAAGCAGATGGGCACCCCCTGCGCGCCACCTCCTTGGTGGTCAGGGCGGCATAGCCCGTCTCGTCCAGGAGTTCGGCACAGGCGTCCAGCAACCGTTGGAAGCGTTCGATGCTGCGCTTCTGGACCGGCCGTCGGCGCGGCGTCCCTGCGGTGCGGTCTGAGTCCACACCACCATCATCCCATCGGATCCCCTTGAAACATGAGACCTACTCATGTTCAGGGGGCGCGATGACACAGGAGCATCTGCCCGGGTACGGCTTCGCCGGTCGGCACATCGCCGGTCGGCACCCCCGGGTCAGGGGCGGCACGTGGCAACGGCGGCCAGCAGGGCGAGCAGGACGGCCACGAGCAAAAGGGGCCGGTGCACCCGGGCCAGATTCCTGCGGCGGATCTCGACCTGACCGCCCGGAGGAGTCCCGGGGTGCTTGGCGGCGTAGTGCTCGGTCTGCCGGCGCAGTCCTTCGGGCTCGGCGAGCCAGGGGGTTTTGAAGGTGCACTCGCCGCACCAGTAGCGGTTGACCACGTCGACTCCTAGCTGTGCGTCGGTGCGCGCGGGACACCGACCCCGACGGTGACCTTGGTCATGTCCGCTGCACAGGCCAGGGAACCGGCCATCCGTGACCGGTGGTCCCGGGTAGGCTCACCGCCGTCCGTACTGGCGAGTAGGGGAGACGATCGGTGGCAGACGATCTCGGCACGTTGTTACGGGAGTTGCGCGACAACGCCGACCTGACGCAGGAACAGGTGGCCGAGCGGTCCGGGGTCAGCGTGCGCACCATCCGCCGGCTGGAGAGCGGCGGGTCCACCAACCACCGGATGGGGACGGTGAACCTGCTCGCCGACGCGCTCGCTCTCGGGGACGAGGACCGCCGGCGCCTGGCAGCCACTCTGGCCGGTGCGCGCCGCGCACCGGCCGATGGGCCCGGGCAGGCAGGACCAGCCGGCGAGCCCGGGCCGGCAGGGCCGGCCGCCGGGCCCGGACCGGCGGCCCAGGCTCAGGCTCTGGTTCAGGCCGGACCGGAAACCGAACCCGAGCCGGAGCACGGTTCCGGTCCCGCGGTTCCGGTCGACGGCGTCCGGCACCCCGCGCCCGAGGTGCGGAGACCCGTGGCAACCGGAGCCCCTGCGGTGCCCGTGCCGGTGGCACTCGCCGATGCCGCCGGGGAGTTGGCGACGGAGGTGAGGCGCCGCTGGCGCCGCGAGGAGGCGCAGCGCCGGGTGCACGACCCGTTCCCCCTGCCGGTCCGGTGGCGGCCGACGCCCGCCGACCTGACCGACCGCGCGGAGAACATCCAGCGGCTTGGGCCGGGTGAGACGCCGGCCGACGTGGATCTCGTCGGCGACCTGCGCGGCGTGGCCGAGGTCTACCGCAGGATCCCCTCCGGCCGGCTGGCGATACTCGGCCGGGCGGGGTCGGGGAAGTCCATCCTCACCATCAGGCTCACCCTGGACCTCCTGGCGGCCCCGGCCGCCGACGGCCGGGTACCGGTCATCTTCAGCGTCGGTTCCTGGGACCCGTCGACCACGGCACTGCGGGACTGGCTCATCGGGCTGCTGCTGCGCGACCACCCCCATCTGGCCCGGCGCGGCTCCCGGGGCGCGACGCTGGCCGCCGCGCTGGTCGACGCCGACCTGATCCTCCCGGTCCTGGACGGGTTCGACGAGATCGCCGAGGGCCTGCGGCGCGACGCCCTGGACGCCCTCAACGCGACCTCCGGGCCGCTCGTAGTGACCAGCAGGCGCGACGAGTACGCCGAAGCGGTCCGGGCGGCGCACGCGCCGCTCGTCTGGGCCGGGGGCGTCGAGCTGACCGACCTCACCCTCGACGACCTCGCCGACTACCTGCCCCGCACCACCCGCTCCGTTCCGTCCGGCAGAAGCACGGACGACGGCGGCACATCCGGGCCCGGCTGGGGCGCGGTCCTGGAGGAACTGCGCAAGCGGGGCGGCCGGGCGGAAAACGGCCTCGCCGAGGTACTGACGACCCCGCTCATGGTCATCCTCGCTCGCACCCTGTACAGCGAGACACCCGGCCGGTGCCCCGCCGAACTTCTCGATGCCACCCGGTTCCCCTCCGTACGGAGCCTGGAGGAACACTTGCTGGCCGGTTTCGTGCCCGCCGTCTACCGGCGGCAGGCCCCGGAGCGGGACACCGCCGGGCGGCAACCGAGAACGCCGTACGCGGACCCCGTACAGGCTGAGCGCTGGCTGGGCCACCTCGCCCACCACCTGGTCCGGTTCGACCGCGAGCGGCAGGACCTCGCGTGGTGGCAGCTGGGCGACTCGCTGTCCCGCTCGCGGCGGACCCTGGCCGTCGTCCTGGCCACCGCTCTGAGCGTCACGCTGGCCGACTGGCTGGTCGGGCTGCTGCTCATGCCGCTCGATCCGGTCGAGCTCCTCCTGCAGGGCTGCCTCCTGGGCCCCGCCGGCGGGCTCGCCTTCGGATCCGTCTACGCGCTCACGGACCGGGCCTCCGGAGGAGCGGGCTCCGAGCCCGCCCGGGTCCGGCTGACGCTGAGCGCCACGCGCGACGGATTCGCCCGCAGGCCCCTGGGTACGTTCGCCGTACGGTTCGGGCACGGGCTGCTGGGCGGAGCCGTCATGGGAATCGGCTGCGCCTGCGCGCTCACCGCCGGACGGACACTGGCGGCGGGTGCCTCGTTCATCGACCCGCGTCTCGTCGAAGCAACCCTGATCAACACGGTGGTCTTCGCGCTGGTCTTCGGCACGGCCGCCGGCCTCGTCTTCGGTCTCGTCGCCATGCTCGAAGCACCTGTGGACGTCACCGCGGCGGCCACCCCTGACGGCCTGCTGTTCGCCAACCGCACCACGGTGGTCCGGCAGTTCCTGTTCCTGGCCCCCACGTTCGCCCTGGCCATCGCCCTCGGCGGACGGCTGGTCGTCCTGCTGCTCCAAGGGTCGCTGGGCCCTCTGCACTGGGAACTCGAGGACGGCCTGTTCATCGGAGCGGTCGGGGGGCTCGGCGGTGCGGCCGCCTACCTGCTCGCCTTCACCGCATGGGGGCAGTGGCTCCTGTTCGCCCGCTTCTGGCTTCCCCTGACCGGTCGGCTCCCCTGGAACCCCGCCGCCTTCCTGGACGACGCCTACCGGCGGGGGGCGCTGCGCCGGACAGGCGCGGTGTACCAGTTCCGCCACGTCCGGTTGCAACACCACCTCGGCTCCGCGTTCCGCCACCGGCACCCGGACTTCGCACCGGCCACCTTCCCGCCCCCGTCGACCGGCACCCGGTGACCGCGGGGGCGACACCGGCCCGCCACGGAGGTGATCCGGGGCCCCGGCACCGTGGTGATCCGGGGCCCCGGCACCGTGGTGATCCGGGGCCCCGGGGGCAGCCGGTCACCGATGGCCGGTGGCATGGCCTGTCGGCCTGGAGGCGGGGACATCAGCATTCGACGTGTCCGGCTCGCAGCGGTCCGCCGCGGCGCGAGCCTCCCGACGAAGGGTTCCCCCGATGACTCCGTACCCCCGGCGCCTCACCGTACTGGGCGCGGCCCTCGCGCTCGCCGCCCTCACTAGCACCGGGGCTCAGGCCGGAGTGCCGGCCTCCGCGCCGTCGGCCACCGCTGCCGCCGCTGCCTCCACTTCCGCTTCCGCGGCAGAGCTCCCCGACTTCAGCAACGTTCACGGTCTGACCGTGGTCCCCGGCGCCACCGAGGTGCACAGCCCCACCGACTTCACCCTCACCGTCACCACCCAGCAGCTCTCCGGGCAGCACAAGATCCGCATCCTCCTGCCCGCCGGGTACGCCGCCGAACCTACCCGGCGCTGGCCGGTCACCTACTTCCTGCACGGCGCGGCCGGCAACGTGAACGACGTCGTCGCCGCTCCGGCCCTGCGCTCGAACTCGATGATCACCGTGGTGCCGGACGGAGGCCTGAAGAGCTGGTACGCCGACTGGCTCATGCAGAACACCGCCATGGGGGCCGCGAACTGGGAGACCTTCCACCTCAAGCAGGTCGTCCCGTTCATCGACGCCAACCTCCGCTCCCGCGCCGACCGGGCCCACCGCGCCGTCGTGGGTCTGTCCATGGGCGGCTTCGGCTCCCTGCACTACGCCCAGGCCCGCCCGGACCTGTTCGGGCACGTGGCCGCGCTTTCGGGCGCCATCGATCTCGGCCTGGCGGAGATGCGCGGGGTCGTCGTCGCCACCGAACTCAGCCTGGCGGGCGCCATCTGCGGGTCCAGCAGCTCGCTCGGCTGCCCCGATCACGGCCCCTACGTGGACAGTGACGCGATCTTCGGCTCTCCCTACCCGGTCTTCAACGCCGACCGCGTGTGGAAGGCGGTCGATCCGGCCGCCCCGGCGAATCTCGCCAAGCTGGCCGACACCGGCGTCACGGTCTACACCGGCAACAACGACATTTTCGACGCCCGGACCGCGGTGGCCGCCAAGAACGTCAAGTCCCGCCTGGACCAGCTGAAGATCCCCAGCCGTCTCGTCGACTACGGCAACGGGGTCTCGCTGTCCCCGACCTGCAACGGGGGCCACAACTACGGCTGCTGGGCCCCGGCCTTCGCCGACTACGTGCCGCGCCTCGAAGCCGCCTTCGCCGCGGCCGGCTGACCGCGGACAGGGCGCCGGGCCGCACCCTGATCCCGCACCCGCACCCGCACCCGCACCCGGAGCCCGTACCGGGGGCCGCACCCGGTGCCCGTACCCGCGCGCCCGGACGCGCTTCCGCCATCCCGCCTCTACCCCAGGAGGACCCACCATGCCCGAACCGTCGTCCCGTGCCTCCGGCAGCCCCTTCTCGCGCCGTACCGCCCTCAAGGCCGGCGGCAGCGCCGCCCTCGGAGTCGGTCTGGCTCTCTTCGCCCCCGCCGCCCCCGCCGCGGCCCTCCAGCGCGGTACCCCGCTGTGCGACGAGCCGGGCGACTCGGCCGCCGCCCAGGGGGTGGGCTCCAGCGACCTGGGCATCCCGTACTACCGCGAGCACGACGGCACGTACGGCTACGTCTTCGGCGACAGCTGGACCGGCATGCAGCAGTACGGCGATTACCTGGGGTCGCCGCTCATGCTCTGCCAATCGGGCTTCGACGCCTCGGGTGCGACCCCGATCTCCTTCACCTGGGCCATGCCCACCGGTGGCCGGGCACGGCAGCTGTTCGACTACAACTGGCGTGCCGACAACGGGTTCGGCCACGAGGTGACCCGTATACCCAACGACTGCATCGAGTTCGGTGGTCGCACGTACATCCAGTACACCTCGGTCGGCACCTGGACCCCGCCCGCCGGGTACGACGGTTCCCTCATGTCCGGCGTCGCCTACTCCGACGACCACGGCGTCACCTGGCGCGACTACCCGTACCACTGGCCGGGCGACATCCAGGGCGTGAACCAGTCCCCGTACGGCATGTGGTCCTTCGCGGGCATCGACCCCGACGGCTGGCTGTACATCTTCTCCAAGCGCTGGAACGGCAGCCACCGCAACACCGCCGACGGCGGGGTGATCCAGCTCTTCCGGATCCGCCCCGACGAGTTCCGGGCCGGCAACTTCGGCGCGCAGCAGAACTGGGCCCACCAGGACGGGCGCTGGCAGTGGACCACCACCGCCTCGCCGACACCCATCCTGACCGGCAACCACATCGGTGAGTTCTCGGTCAAACGGATCGGGGGCCGGTACTGCATGAGCTACTTCGACGTCACGGACTACTCGATCTGCACCCGGACCGCCTCCAGGCCCGACGCCGTGTGGTCCGCACCCAAACCGCAGATCGTCGGCGACAACCGCTGGCCGGCCAGCCACTGGGGCAAACCGCAGGTGACCACCCTGTACGGCGGCTACATCCATCCGGGCAGCGCGAGTGCCACCTCGCTGACCCTCATCGTCTCCCAGTGGCCGGGGGTCGACCACCAACCGCCGTACCGCGTCCTCCAGTTCGACGGGATCAACCCCTGAAGGGCCGTTGAGACCCCGAATCTCCGACGGACCGACAGCCCGTCCCACTTCCCACCGCACCGCCCCCTCCCACCAGACCGCCCCCTGCCACCAGACCGAGGAGAACACCATGAAGCTCATGAGAAACAGAGGCGCGGCCGTCGTCGGCGCGGCGACCGCGGCGATCGTCATGCTGTCGACGGCCACGGCCCACGCGGCCCCGGCCGACGACCACGCCGCCACCCGTGCGGCACTCAAGACGTTCCAGTCCGCCGCGGGCCCCGGCGCCGCGGTCCACGCGGGTGACGCCGCCGGTTCCTGGACGCTCTCCGCCGGTACCGGCACGATCAACACCAGCAAGCCGATCCAGGCCGACGAGCACTTCCGCATCGGCAGCCAGACGAAGACCTTCACCGCCGCGACCGTCCTGCAGCTCGTCGACGAGGGAAAGGTCTCCCTCGACGCGTACATCGACACCTACCTGCCGGGAACCGTCACCGGCAACGGGTACGACGGCACCCGCATCACCGTGCGCCACCTGCTCCAGCACACCAGCGGCATCGCGAGGTACGAGCCCCTGAACTCCCTGCTGGCGCTGGCCGAACCTGACGGCACCTTCAAGACGGCCAGACTCGTGAAGGAAGGCCTGAAGAACGCGCCGGTCTCGGCGCCTGGCGCCGGCCTCACGTACTCGAACACGAACTACCTCATCCTCGGCATGCTCATCGAGAAGGTGACGGGCCTGCCGGTCCACCAAGCCGTCACGCAACGGATCGTCGAGCCTCTCGGTCTGACCCACACCGTCTTCCCCGCCCCCGGAGAACGCGCGCTGCCCGCCCCGGCCGTGCCCGGCTACCACGGCGTCCGGATCGGGACGTTCTACTTCTGGAGCGCCGTCATCTCCTACGACCCGTCCGTCTTCAGCGCCGCCGGGGCGATGGTCTCGACGCTGACGGACCTCAGCACCTTCTACGGTGCCCTGACCGCCGGCAAGGTCGTCTCCCCGGCCTCGCTGGCCGAGATGGAAAAGGTGCGGGACGTCGGAGGCGCCGGCTACGGCCTGGGGATCCAGAAGGTGAACCTCTCCTGCGGCGGCGCGGCCTGGGGGCACAACGGCGCCGTTCCCGGCTACTTCACGCAGACCATGGTCACCAAGGACGGGCGCCACGCCTCCGTGATGACCAACGCCTACCTCGCCAGCAACCCGGGTGGCGGCAAGCTGAGCGCGCTGCTGGACACCGCGCTGTGCGAGGACCGGGCGTAGGGCTGCGTCCTGCCGTCGACGCCGGGTCAGCCGTGGCCGGGGTCTGTTCGCCGAACCGCCCGGGGGGTTCCCGGGCGGTTCGGCCTGACAGCCGCAACGGAGGGTGGTCAGACGGTCGTGGTGTCCGGGCGGGTGGTGCAGAGCGCCCAGATGACGAAGATTCCGATGCCGATGGAGATCAGCGCCCACACCGGCACGTAGGGCAGCCAGAGGAAGTTGACGACGATGCTCACCGCAGCCAGCATCACGCCCGTCGCCCTGGCCCACAGGGCGTTCTTGAGGAGACCCCCCCCCGCGAGGGGTGGCCGACGTGCCAGAGAAACGGTCTGCGGAGAAGATGGGCGGGAGCGCACCCACTGCACCGACTGGGACCCCCGCCGGGACCGCATCGTGTCCCAGGCCCCAGCCGATGTCACGATCGAGTCCATCGGGCGCCTGCGCGACGCCGTCGAGGGCGAGTACGCCGACGTCCTGCGCCGTGTCACCCTCGCGCTCGACCTGCGCGAAGCATTTCCTCGAACTGACCCAGCCGCAAGTTCAGTTCCTCCAGCGTCTGAACCTTCGGGACGGGGGTGAGGTAGTTGCGGCGGAAGTAGCCGACCTGACCCTCCACTCCGCCCTTCTCATGGGCCCCGCGAAGTCCCGGCTCGCAGTAGAACGCGCTGAACCCGTAAAACTCGCGCAGCGCGGTCCACTTCGGGTTCTCCTCGCGCAGCCGGCTGCGGAAGACGACCTGAGGTTGTCATAGCGCACCTGACCTGCCGGGACACCGCCCAGCACTCTCAGAGCGTGCACATGGCCCTCGAAGAACGCCTGCTGCCCGCAGGAACGGGAAATCCGGTGCACCGACCGCCCCGAGTAGGCGAGCCGGAACGCGAACAGGAAGCACTTCACCCGCTCTCCGGCGAGATCGACCCAGACCTCTCCGAAGTCGACCTCGGCATCGGCGCCGGGCACGTTGTGCCGGGTCAGATAGCCCTCGACCGGTACTCCTTCCTCCGCGGCGATCGCCCGGCGGCGGGCGGTGACGAAGTCCCGCACCGTGGTGTACGGAAGCGCGACCCCGAACTCCTCCTCCAGCCGCGTACCGATCCGCTTGGCCGTGTGCCGCTGCTTGCGCGGAGCCGCCAGATCCGCCCGCAGCCACTCGTCGACCGTCTTCTTGTACGGCTCCATCCGCGGAGAGATCCGCACCGGACGCTTACGAGGTTGTGCCACCGGCGAGGCCAACGCCTCACGTACCAAACGCCGGTGCACCCCGTACTTCTTCGACAACGCCCGGATCGACAGCTTCAACTGCCAGCTGTCCCGACGGATCCGGTCGAACAACTCCTGCTTGGACAAGGCCATCCGCAGCACCCACCCTCGGCGGACCACAACCACCGTTCCACCGCAAGGCCCAAGGTGGGGCCACTTCGCCTCGCCACTACCCCTCAATGCTTCCGAACGCTCCCGCGGGTGGGGCCGATTCGGCTCGCCTCGGTGGAGCCGCTGACGGCCGCCCTAGCCACTCGAGGAGCGTGATGCGGGTGTAGTCGACCCGCCCCGTCTTTCCACGCTCTGGGCCGATGGCCCTCGGAGGCAGTAGCTCGTCGGCGACGACGGCCGCGGAGCATCCGAGCAGCACGCCTGCACAGACGCGGTTCTGGCGCAGATCTTGGGGAGCGGTCACAGAGGGTGTCCAGACCGCTTCACGTGCGCTGACTCGTCATCGAACGGGTGAGACTGGCCCCTGCATACTGGCTGGATGGACGCCCGTCGGCCGTGCCTGAGCTGTGATCACCGCGCGTTCGATCACCCGCCAGCAGGCAGTGTGGACCGCAAGCGCCTGATCGTCCGCAAAACCTCGGTCCGGTTCTTCGCGACTTTCAACCAGGTGGGAAGCCGCTCAACCAGACTCGTCGGGGCCCAAGGCACAAGCTCTCCGCGCTCGCGAAGCTTGGCCCCCACGTAGGCCTCCAGCAGATCGAGATGACGCACGTTATAGGCCCACAGGACGCGTCCACAGCAGCTCGTCTGCAACCACACCGGTTGCTGGAAGTAAGGATCGACAGGGCTGCCCACGACAGCAGAGTCGACCTTCCGATCCTTGAAGAAGCCGCACCCCGTGCACCGCAGCCGCCGATGGAGATCCAGGCTCCCGTAGCCGGCAGCCTTCTCATCTGCCGGGATCTCGGGATGGGGCGTGACAGTGGCGCACCCATCACACCGAGGACAGTGCACCAGAACCTCATCGAGGAAGTCATATCCGTACTTGCGTTCGCGTCGATCTCGAAACCGGTCGCCGGACGCCTCTACATTGCCGCTCACTTGGTCAGCCTGCCAGAACGCGACTCGCTGCCTGGCAGGCACCCATCTCGCTCGCCGTGGGTACCGACGAACTGCTGTCCCCGCAGCAGGCCTGGACTGAGCGGGTCACTGGAGCAGGATCATCTTGCGGAGTAGTTCGAATCCGGCCCGTCCGTAGAGCTGCCTCTTGATCTTTTTGATGCGGGTCACGGCGCCTTCGGTGCCGCCGGAGCTCCATTCCAGGGTGAGTCCGGCGGTCACGGCGTTGAGGTCGCGGTGAAGGTGGAGGGCGAAGCCGGTGAGGTCGGGCAGGTGACTGGTATCGACGGCATCGATCCAGGTGGGGAGTGTGCTGCCGAGGCGGTCGGTGAGTATCTTGCCGAAGCCGCGGATGTGCTCGGCAGCCGTTTCCAGTTCGGGGCAGTGGGCCAGGACGGACTTCAGGGCGGTGCGGTCGTCGTCACTCAGGGAGGTGGGATGGCGGGTGAGCCAGCCGGTCACCTGCCGCACTGTCGGTGGTGCTGGCGGCGCATGAGGCGGAGAGCCGCGCAGGTCGGCGATGTGTGCCCGGACCATCTGGTAGGTGACGGGGGCGTTCTCGGCGAGCAGTTCGCGGTGCAGCCTGGTGACGCTCGTGCAGCCTTCGGCGAATCGTCGTTCCAGGTAGGGCTTGTAGGGGTCCAGTCGGCTGGGTCGGGGCCGGTTCTCACGGAGGGTGTCCTGCCAGTGCGGTGCGCGCGCATACCTGAGTACGGTGTTGAGGCCCCAGCCCAAGTGGCGGGCGATCGCTCGGCGGGAATGGCCCTGTTCGAGCAGGTCGTGGACCAGAGCGTGCGCGGCCTTCTTGCGCTGGGCCCGCCGTCCAGCAGGCTCTGAGCTGTGGAGTCCCGGATCCCCTTGTGGCGTGTCTGTATTCGGCGGTGTGGGGGCGCGCAGGCATTCGCGGTGGGCGGCGACGCAGGTTTCCACGGCCCGGCCCAGGCCCTGCCACAAGTGGAACCGGTCGGCAATCTGGAGTGCGTCGGGGGCGCCGAGGCGGGCTCCCTCGGCGTAGGCGCCTGCCCGGTCCCGGCAGATGATCTCCACGCCGGGATGCGCCGTGAGCCACGCGGCGAGCGGTGCCGCTTCACGGCCGGGCAGGACATCGACCGGGTGATGGAGTTCGCCGTCGGTGATCACTGTGGCGTACGACTGTCCGCGCCGGGTGGCGAAATCGTCCACCCCCAGTACCCGCGGCGTGCTGAACTGCGGATCGGGCAGGGACATGATCCGGCGCAGCACGGTCGACCTTCCTGCAGGAAAGCCCAGTTGGCCAGCCAGCCGGGAGCCGGCCCGACCGGCCAGCGCCAGCCCGATGCGCTCCAGTGCGCGGTTGAACCGACTGGTGAAGCGCGCGTACGGGGTGGTCAACTGCGCGAACGGCTCGGCGCACGTCCGACGCGGGCAGTCCGCCGCATCACAGATGAACCGCCGGACCGTCAACGTGATCACCACGCGGAGTTCACCGAGCGGGAGATCCCTGAGCCTGCGCTGGTAGGAGTCGTGCACCCGCTCCGAGAAGCGCCCGCAGTCCGGGCAGACCGCCCCGGCCGCCCGGCCTCTTGCCACTACGTCGACCGTGCCGAAAACGGCTGTCACCGCCTCGACGTCCAGGTCGTCAATTCCGTCGAATACCAGAAAGGACCAGAACGATGTGTCAGCGTGCATGACCAGCACCGTCACCGGCTACAGCCGCGAACGACAGGGACCCGCCAAAACCTGAGGGAGCGTCAGCACCCGCTGCCTGTCGGTACGGTGCACTCGATCTCGCGTTTCATCGCCCTATACCAATCGAACACCGCGGTAACCCTCTGCGACAGCTCCCCAAGATCTGCGCCAGAACCGAGTTTTGACTCCACCGGAGGGCTTGCGGTGGGAGTATCGGAGTGCATCGGCTAGCCCTGGGTGGTTCAAGTGGCCCTTTCGAAGGTCGAGTTGTACGCGGCGATACGCCATGACGCTCGGGTCGAAGGGCTGTCCAGCAGGGCTCTGTCGGCGAAGTACGGGGCGGGCCGCCGGACGGTTGCGATGGCGTTGGAGTCGGTGTGGCCGGCGCCGCGCAAGCAGCTTCCGGCCCGGGTCTCGCGCCTGGATCCGTTCAAGGCGGTGATCGACCAGATCCTGCGGGAGGACCTGGACGCGCCGCGCAAGCAGGTCACCGCGGACAGGTTGAAGGAAGCGGTGGGACCGCTCCTCACCGATCCTGTATGGCGAGCGGCGATGGCGGAGCGGGCCCGCGCCCACGGGCGGCCGGACGCCGCGGAACGGTTGGTCGACGTAATTCTGTCCGCCGTGTGGGGCTGACCCGGGGCAGCTGCGGAAGCGCAGCACCGTACCCTCCTCAATCCAGCACGGCGCACTCGTTGAAGGCACCTTCGTCCCGACCTATGGGGGTCAGGGAAGTCGTGGCCGGATCGAGAAGGCCCTCGATTTCCCTGACGGGCGCCGAACCCTGACCCAGCCCTGTCCGTGCGGCGGAGTCATCAAGATCTACGGTGGGCCCCACCCGCCGGTGGTCTTGTGCCGGCCAGGCAGCTGTGGGGTGGGGCTGCGGGGAATGATCTCCGCGGGATGTTCCATCAGGAGGGGCGGAGATAGTGGCGTTGCGCAGTAGAGCCAGCGAGCTCTGCTCGGAAAGTTGACCAGAAACCCCCGGGCGAATCCTGGTGCCTGCTCCCGAGAATGAGTTGAGCTAGGCCTGCCACCCAGAAGGTTCGCAAGAACGATATCGGTTTCTGTATAAGTATGCGGCGTCCGTGGCGGATTCTGGGTGTGGGTATCCATGAGCCGCCCTGGGGGAATTCATGCAGTATTCAACCTGCCCGCAAGGGCTTTGGGAGACTGCCACTGCTCTGCCCGATGCCCGGCTTGTGCCTGGCGTGCAGGGGTACCGGGGATACCGGCTGGACCTCGACCGACCGCGGACACGGCTCGAAATGCCCGACGGTGTGGTGACGTTGGTGATCGCTTTCGATCAGACCTTGGATCTCGCCGACGCGGCCGATCCCACCGTGCCCTCGGTCACCTACGGTTCGGTGATTTCCGGTCTGAGTACCCATGCGACGTTCGGCCGGCACGGCGGGAAGCAGTACGGCCTGGAGGTGACTCTCACCCCGTGGGCCGCGTTCTCCCTGTTCGGGGTCCCCATGAGTGAACTCGCCGAGTGCTTTACCGATCCGGCAGACCTGCTCGGCCGCCGCTTCCAGCTCCTTGCCGAGGAGTTGGCGGCCGGCCCCGGCTGGGGCGAGCGCTTCACCCGGCTCGACGCCGTTCTCGTGCAGTGGATGACGGCCGGGCAGCCCTCCTCACCCAGGGTGCGCTACGCCTGGCAGGAACTCGTCCGCTCGTCCGGAGCCATGCCGATCCGGCGGGTCGCTGAACAGACCGGCTGGGGCTGGAGGCAGTTCGAACACCGCTTCCGCGAGCAAATCGGCCTTCTTCCGAAAAGCGCGGCCAGGGTCCTCCGCCTGCGCAGGGCCCTGCGCCTGCTCACGGATCTCCACTCTCCCGCCCGGGCCGCCGCCGACTGCCACTTCAGCGACCAAGCGCACTTCTCCCGAGAGTTCAAAGCCATGACCGGATGCACTCCCCGGAATTTTCTGGCCGCTCGAAATACTGCCCACGAGGGTCCTGCGGCCGACGACCGGGTACACGGCGAGATCACAAGTTCTCTTTGGGCCATCGAATAGAGCCGGTCAACGACCGTACGAAGAACTCCGGCACATGGCCACTGCGAATTTCTTCAAGACGGGCGGCGCCCTGAGCGGCGAGGGTGTGGATGACATCCACCGCCCTGCAGCCCGCCACGCGACGGTACGCGGGGCCTCCTCGAAGGAAGTGGAACTCATGCGCCTGCACACACACGCTGCGGCAGCCGTCGTCGTCGCTCTGGTGGGGGCAGCGGGCCTCGCAGCCCCAGCGCTTGCCGCCGACGCCGCTCCCCACCCGGTGTCATTCCGTGCCGAGGCACTCCGGGACGGGCTGAGCGCCCAGCAGATCACCGGCCTCCAGAAGCAGGTCGACTCGTTCGTCGCACAGTCCGGCGGCACGCAGACCGCCGCCAACAAGGTGACAGTGAAGGGCAGCTCGGTCACCTTCGCCGTGCCGGGCGAAAGGTACGCCCGCGCGCTGAACAGCGGCCTCGACGGCAACGATCCTCGCACGGCCGCAGCCAGCTGTGCGTACTACAACTTCTGCGGCTACAAGGGCGCCGGCTTCTCCGGCGCGCAGTGGAACATCGCCTCGTGCGCCCTCCACGAGATTCCCAACGGCTGGAACAGCGGAGGCTCGTGGATCAACAATCAGTCCACGGGCACCAAGGCACGCATGTACAACAAGAGCAAGTCACTCATCTACACCACACCGGGCGCGTACTCCTCCGACGCATCCGGCAACTGGGGACCTGTCTGGTACGTCAGGCCCTGCTGAGCCCGCACACCGCTGCCTCAGGAAGGTGACATCACCGTGCAGCTGAGAAGGCACACAGCAAGCGTACTGGGAGTGCTCCTGCTCGGAGCAGGGCTCATCGCGACCCCCGCCACCGCGCAGACGGCGGAGCCGGCAGCCGTCGCTTCCTGCCCCTCCAACTACTTCTGCGGGTACTCCGAGGCCGGTTGGCCCGGCCCGGTATGGCAGGTCGGGTCCTGCGGTTGGTACGAGACCCCTCAATGGCACCACGGCTCATGGGAGAACCGACGCAGGGACGTGGTCAGGATGTACGACGGGCAACGTCGCCTCGTGACCACGGCACAGCCTGGCGAATCACGAACCAGCTTCAACTGGCAGACCGTGTGGTTCATCCGCCTGTGTAACTGATCCGGACACCCCGGGGGAGGGGGCCGCATCCGCCGAGGACGCGGCCCCCTTGCCGGGCGGCGACGCGGTCTTCCGTGACCGGATTGCCATCGATTTGTTGTGCCCGATGGGCGGTCAGGTTGTGCCACAGCCGTCCGGATGCTCCGACCACGGACGGGTGGGCGGGATTGGCCTGCCGCTTGCTGATTAACCCGGCGGACCGTACGGACACGGCGGGGCCGCCCTGCGCGACGGCACCGCCGAACCCGTCCGCGCCGACATCCCCAGCCCTCGGAAGATCACCTCGTGGATCATGTGCCGCCGGGAAGACCTCAGCACGAAAGACTACGAACGACTCCTCCAAGTCCGGCTCGCCTGCCCCGACATCACCCGCGCCTGCGACCTCGCCCGCACCTTCCACGACCTGGCCACATACCGCCGTGGACACCTGCTGATGGACTGGATCCGCCAGGCCGAACAGAACGCTCCCGCACCCGTCCGCGGCTTCGCCGGATTCCTCCGCCAAGACCTCGACGCCGTCACCGCCGGCCTCACCCTGGAATGGAGCTCCGGCGTCGTCGAAGGCAACGTGAACCGAGTGAAAACGATCAAGCGGAGCATGTGCAACCGGGCATCCTTCCGGCTCCTCCGGATCCGCATCCCCACCCGACCATGAGCTTCACGAAACTGCGGCCAGAACCAAAATCGCGGATCCGCATCAGCGTACGGCGGGGGTGTCGCCGATGCCGTCGAGGACGGCGAAGGCGCGGACGCCGTTCCGGGTGCGGACGGCGACGGCGTCGCACTAGTGGGTGCGTCCGCCCTGTTGCTGTCGCCGCGCGTACGGCGGCAGCAGAGCGGCGGGCGGCAGTGCGGCGGTCACCGGGAGGTGTCCGGGGTGAGGGCGTTCCGGAGGGAGACGGGGAGGGAGCCCCGGTCGGATTGCCCGTCGGCGAGGGCGCGGCAGTCGGCGGTCTGGCGGGGTCCGTACGAGGAGAGCGCGGGGAGCGGGGCGGGTGTGGTGGTCATGGGTGCCGCCTAGATGTACTGACCGGAGACGTTGATCGAAAGCACGGCGCTCCGATCAGCAGTTACGAGGTGGGGGCCGAGTGGCGTTCAAGCAGGTCTCTGGCGAGCTGACTGATGCGTTCGCGGGCCCTCTCTGGGGCGAGCACCTCGATATGGTCACCGAATTGGAGGAGCTGGCGCACTGACTCGATGTTGGGATAGCGCACGACGACGGTGCAACAACCATCTTCTGGGTCGGAAACTTCGTGGATGCGGTTGCCGAGTATGCGCCGCGCCAGGTCGATGCCAGTTTCCGGCAGGCGGATGGTCACGCTCACGCGGCCCTGCGCCTCGGTGCGTGCCTTCAACGCGGCCCACCTGGTGTGAAGGGTCTCACCAGGTCGAAGAACAGCCGGCGCGTTGAGCTGTTCGCAGGCCGAGAGTCGTTCCAGAGCGAACAGCCGACCGTCCCCCTGGTCGTCGGCGATGAGATACCAGCGGCCTGACTTCGCCACGATCCCGTACGGGTCGACCACTCGCGTCGAGGCCCGACTCTCGGCGCTGCGCCGGTACCGGATGCGCAGCCGACGGCGGTGCCGCAGTGCCGTAGCCAGATCCGCTACGTCGATCGCCGCCTCTGAGCCAGCGAACCACGAGGTGCTTTCCACCAGCACCAGGTCCGCCAATCGCAGCAAGTTCGGTGGCCCAGGTGATCCAGCCTGGCGGGCAGCGATCTTGCGCGCGGCCGATTCCCACACCCCAGACAGGCCCATGCCCTCAAGCTGCGCGCTGTCCAAGCCAGCCACGGAGAGCGCCTCCAGCTCTGGTGGGTCCAGGTGGGATGCGTTGAGCCGCGCACCGGGGAGCAAGATGATCCCGCCGTTCCGCCCCCGTTCTGCATAAACAGGCACACCCGCAGTTGAGAGTGCCTCCACATCCCGCAGCACAGTCCGCCGAGACACCTCCAGCCGCTTGGCGAGCTCGCTGGTGGTGATGCGCTGACGGGTCTGCAGGAGCAGCAGTAGGTGCAAGAGCCGCGAAGCCTTCATGCTCGCCAATGTTCGCAGAAAAGGTGACAGGTTCTGTCGCGATCAGACGATCCGCTGGAGCAGTACCAAGAAATCAACTAGTTGAGGAGCGCTCCATGGCCGCACCGAACCTGTTCCTGATCGGCGTTCGCGACGCCCAGGCCGCTACCGCCTTCTACAGCGACCTGTTCGAGCTCGAACCGACCTTTACCAGTCCCCACTACGTGGCCTTCGAGGTTGTCCCCGGCGTCCTGTTCGCGCTGTGGACGGGATACAGCGAGCACGCTGTCCCGAGCACTCCTCGCACGAGCGAAGTCGGACTGATGATGCCGGGACCATCGTCCGCAGTTGACGAGGTCTTCACGAGTTGGGTCTCGAAGGGGGTCCATGTCGTCGAGGAGCCGCACGACGCTGTCTTCGGCCGCACGTTCGTGATCACTGACCCCGATGGAAACCTCATCCGGGTCTCCCCGGTCGACTGAGCTGTACGTCCCCTCTCCACACCTCAAGTTGTCGAAGGGCCGGCCACACACGATGGCTGGCCCTTCAACCTGTCCAGGAGCGCAGAAATGTCCCATCCGAACGCCGTCCTCACCCCGCGCCACCGTCTGAACGTCCCTCGACTCGTCGTCGACGACGGCTGGCCAATCAGCGAAGTCGCGGCCCGGTTCCAGGTCTCCTGGCCGACCGTAAAGCGCTGGGTCGACCGCTACCTTGCAGGCGAGTCCATGCAGGACCGAACCTCACGGCCGCGAAGGTCTCCAAACAGGACTCCCAAGGCCGTGACGAAGCGGTGCGTCAGCCTCGCCAACGTCTACGAGAAGGACCGGTCCAGCTCGCCGCGAGACTCGGCATCGCCCCGTCGACAGTGCACCGGATCCTGCGATCGGCCCGACTGAACCGCCTCGCCTAAGAAGCCATCTCATTTGGCGACTCGGCGGTAGCAGATGAGGGTGCAGGCGATGCTGGCGAAGGCGAGGAAATGGGTGGCCTTGCGTTCGTAGCGGCGGTGGAGTCGGCGGCAGCCGGCGAGCCAGGCCATGGTGCGTTCGATGGTCCAGCGGTGTCGTCCGAGCCGCTTCC
>NZ_JBEZKB010000039.1:0-64203 GCF_040651475.1 Streptomyces sp. NPDC048442 | reverse complement strand
GTCTGTGGTGTTGGTGGCTCCGGTTCTGCCGGCGCGCTTTCTGTACTAATTCTTGGGGGGGTGGGGGGGGGGGGTCGCGCGACCCCGCCCCCGCACCGTCGTAAAGGCCCGGCCTACGGCATCGCCCGCACGTGCGCCCCGACCGACTTCGACCACTCGTGCCCGTCCGTCGCGTCCCAGTTGGTGGACCACGCCATCGCGCCGCGCAGCCCCGGGTACTTCTTGGCCGGCTTGAACTTTCCGCAGCCGGTGCCCTTGGACAGGCAGTCCAGGGCGTTGTTCACGACGGCGGGCTCGACGTAACCGGCTTCCTTGTTCCGCTTGTTGGAGGGGAGCCCGAGACCGACCTGGGACGGGTCGAGGCCGCTCTGCAGCTGGATGCAGGCGAGCGCGGTGAGGAAGTCGACGCTGCCCTGCTGGTACGTCTCGCCGTCGCAGCCCTTCATCGAGCCCGAGTTGTAGAACTGGGTGTTGACGACGGTCAGGAAGTCCTTGATGTTGAGGGCGGTCTTGAAGTAGTCGCTGTCCGTCGACTGCATGTCCGTGGTCTGCGGCGCCATGGTGACGACGAGCTTCGAACCGACTTGGCGGTGAAGGGACTTGAGGGCCCGGGTCATGTACTCGGCACTGAGCCCGTTCTCCAGGTCGATGTCGACGCCGTCGAATCCGTACTCGGCCATCAGCTTGTGCACGGAGTCCGCGAACCGCTTCGCGGAGGCGCCGTCGTCGACCTCGACCTTGCCGTTCTCGCCGCCGATCGAGATGATCACGGACTTGCCGGCCTTGCGCTTGGCGGCGACGTCCGCCTTGAACTCCGCGACGGTGTACCCGCCGAGGGCCTTCGAGTCGAGGGTGAAACCGACCTCGCCCTTCTCGCCCGCCAGGTCGGCGAAGGAGACGGCGATGATGTCGTACGCGTCGGGAACGTCCCGCAGCTTCTCGACCTTGGCGCCGTTGGTGAAGTTCTGCCAGTAGCCGGTGAGGGCGTGGGCGGGCACCTGGGGCGCACCGGCCGGCCTCCCGGCGGCGGGCTTTCCGGCAGCGCTCTTCTCCGCAGGGCCCGCCCCGCCGCCCCCGTCGTCCGGGGACGAGCACGCCCCGAGGGCCCCGGTGACCAGGACGGCAGCCGCCGTACCGATCGCGAGCCGGCGGCGGGTACGGGAGGTGCTGAGCACGTGCTGTCTCCAGTCGGAAGATGCGCCTGAATGGGGCTGAACCGACCAAAGTGGTTCAGACCAATCGAGATGTCAAGTGGATGACGTCAGGCGGGTGCGTCCAGTGGACAGTGCCTGGTGGATCACGGAAGCCCATTGTCGGCCGCTTCCGGCCCCCTCGCCGAAGAATGGCCCGAAACCCCCTCCCCGTCGGCCCCAAGCGGAACGCATGATCACAAGCGGTAGTAACTCAGTGACATGCGGTTGCCGTGATCCAAGCCGGACAAGCGGAGCGAAATCACCACTCCGCAAAGATCAACTTCTCTGCGATGCGGGTGAGTTGAGAGGCGTACGGGATCTCTGGAAGCTGTTCTCTACCACGAATGACGTGGCTAAAGTGCTGATGCACCACGTGTGAGCGGGGAACGGGCGGGCGACGGGGAGCGGGGACATCGACGTGCCGACAGCGATAGCCGTGACCAGTGCCGACCTGGTACTGCCGCCGACCGACCACCAGACCCCGACCGCGACTGTTCTGCAGGGCCCCGGCACCCAGTCCCTGGACGCGGCGCTCACCGAGATGAACGTCACGCTCGAACGGCACGGGTACGTCGTCGCCCTCTACCCCGCGTCGATCTCCGCCGCCCACGAGCGCCGCCTGCACACGGTCCGCTCGGTCCTGGAGACCGACCGTATCGCCCTCCTCAAGCTCGACCTGCCGCCGCTGGGCATCGCGGTCCTCACCCGCCAGCTGTGCCAGCTCTCGGTCTGCGACTTCAGCGCGGGCGTCGTCGCCTCCGCCGCCCGCCTGCTCTCCCACTACGTGTACGCGGGCGCGCTCCTCAACTCCGTCACCAAGCTCGACCGGATCCCGGTCAGCCTGAAGTCGCACGCGAAGTCATGGCTGCCGGGCACGCAGTTCGCCGTCATGGCCAACCCGGAACCGCAGCTGATCAAGGTCGGCGGGAAGGCGGGTGGTGAGGAGACTCTTTCCGGTCCAGAATTCTCCACACAGCTGGCGGTCGCCCACGGCCAGTTGTCCTCCCCGTGGGTCACGGAGACCCTGGCCCCCGGCTGGCAGGTCCAGTCCGTCCAGGAGGTCGAACTCCCGGCCGGTTCGTCCACCTGGTGGGGGACCTCCAAGCTGGTCGAATTCGCGGCCTTCCTGCCCGACATCTCGGTGCTCTACCAGCTGGTTTCCTCGGTACGGCGCGAGCAGTGCCACTGGTGCGGAATCCAGCTGATAGGAGACCGCTGCGGCTTCTGTTCCGCCCCGGTGGCCCCGGCCGAGAACCCACTGCACGCGGCCGGTGTCCTGAACCGTGGCTCGACGTAACCGCCCCCCGTCGCACGCGTACACGTACCTGTACGCGCACGTGCACCACCACGCTCACCGTCCGTCGACGGCCCGCCCCCGGGCCACACGTTCCTGATCGAGGTAACTGGCCACCATGAACTCACGTCAGCGCCGCGGCATCGTCCTGCTGCTCCTGTCGGTCCTGTGCGCCATCGGCGCGTTCGTCGGCGTGCTCTCGGTGATCCGCGACGTGAACTCGAAGGTCGGCCCCGAAGTGACGGCGTACCGGCTGAAGGGGGACGTGGCGCCGTACAAGGCGCTCAGCGACGCACAGTTCGAGAAGATCGCGATGCCGAAGCGCTGGCTCTCGGAGAACGCGATCACGGACATCTCCGAGATCCGCGGCAAGATCGCCGTCACCCAGCTCAAGGGCGGCTCGCTCCTCCAGACCGACATGCTCGTCAAGAAGCCCGAACTGGCGGCGGGGGAGCAGGAGATCGCCATCATGATCGATGCGGCGACAGGGGTGGCGGGGAAGATCAACCCGGGGGCGCGGGTCAACATCTACGCGACCTTCGAGGGCAAGGAGAAGACCGAGGCGGACCAGTCCCGGGTGATCGTGGCCGGAGCGCGGGTACTCGACGTCGGCAGGATCACCGCTCTCGAACCCTCCAAGGAGGACCGCAACCGCGCCAACACGGACGCGGTCCCGATCACCTTCGCCCTCAGCACCCTCGACGCCCAGCGCGTCGCCTACGCCGAGTCGTTCGCCAAGCACGTCCGGCTGGCCCGGGTGGCCGACGGCAGCGACCCGAACGTCACTCCGCGGGACCGCACGTACACGCTCAACGGGGACAAGTAGTGATCCGGCGCCACGTGGTCACACGGGGACAAGTAGTGATCCGGTGCCACGCGGTCACACGGGGACAAGTAGTGAGGACGGCCGAATGACGACGCGTATCCTCCCGGCGGTGGGTGACCCGGACGCCGCCCGCGCCATCATCACCCTGCTCAGTCAACTCCCGGACGCGGAACCGGCCTCACCGGCCCCCGACTCGACCTCGCTGCTCGACACGCTCGCCCGGCTGGCGGGCGAGTCGCTGGACGAGCTGCCCGAGGTGGTGCTGGTCCACGAACGGATCGGCCCCGTCCCGGCGCTGGAGCTGATCCGTGAGGTGGCGCTCCGCTTCCCCGCCGTCGGCGTCGTCCTGATCTCCGCCGACACCAGCCCACAGGTGTTCACCGCGGCGATGGACTCGGGCGCGCGCGGCATGATCGGACTCCCGCTCGGTTACGAGGAGTTGGCGGGCCGGGTGCACAACGCGGCCTCCTGGTCCGTGGGCGTACGACGCCACCTGGGCGCTGGCCCGGACGTCTTCTCGGGCCCCGGCGGCACCGTCGTCACCGTGACCGGCGCGAAGGGCGGCATGGGAGCGACCCTGACCTCCGTCCAACTCGCCCTGGCCGCACGGGCGTCCGGCAGGTCGGTTGCCCTGGTCGACCTCGACCTCCAGTCCGGGGACGTCGCCTCGTACCTCGACGTGCAGTTCCGGCGCTCGATCGTCGACCTCGCCGGGATCTCCGACATCTCGCCCCGCGTCCTCCAGGACGCCCTCTACACCCACGCCACCGGCATCGGCCTGCTCCTCGCCCCCGCCGAGGGCGAACGCGGCGAGGAGGTCACCGACCGGGTGGCCCGCCAGGTCGTCAGCGCCCTGCGCAACCGGTACGAGGTCGTGGTCGTCGACTGCGGAACCCAGATGAACAGCGCCAACGCCGCGGCCATCGAAATGGCCGACCAGGCACTCCTCCTGGTCACCCCCGACGTGGTCGCCGTACGGGCCGCGAAGCGCATGGTCCGGCTCTGGGAGCGGCTCCAGATCCGCAAGGCCGAGGAGACGACGACCGTCGTCAACCGGCACACCCGCAACAGCGAGATCCAGCCCTCCCTGGTCGAGCGGATCACCGGCACCAAGGTCGCCCGCAGCGCCGTCCCCTCCCACTACAAGGAACTCCAGTCGGCGGCCGACGCGGGCCGCCTCCAGGACCTCGACAGCCGCAGCACCGTCAAGCAGGCGCTCTGGGCGCTGGCGGGGGAGCTGGGCCTGGTGAAGAAGGCGGAGACGGCGCAGGGCGGGCGCGGGGGCCGGTTGCGCAGTGACACGGGATCGATCGGGCTGCGGGGCCGCAGGGACCGTACGAAGAGCGACAGGGGCGCGCTCACCGTCGAGCTCGCCGGGATGGCGCCACTGATCCTCTTCGTACTGGTGCTGCTCTGGCAGTGCGTGCTGTGGGGCTACACCTTCACGCAGGCGGGGAACGCGGCGGACGAGGGGGCGCGGGCGGCAGCCGCGGCGTACGCGACGAACGGCGACGGACCGGGGGCGTGCAGGGAAGCGGCCCTGAAGAACGTGGCGGCGAGCTGGCGGACGGGCGCGGACGTGGAGTGCCAAGGCGCCCCTGCGGGCGGGGTCGTGACCTCGACCGTGAAGCTCAAGACCCCGATGCTCTTCCCCGGGACGATCAACCTTCCCTGGAACGTCACAGGCAACGGCGGAGCGGCCAGCGAGGAGGCCCCCAAATGAGCACGCTTGCAGTGCACAAGACGACTCGGCCACGGCTGCGGGACGCCTTGCGCGCCAAGGACCGCCGCGACCGTGGCTCCGCGATCCTCGAATTCACCGGCTTCCTGCCGATCCTGCTGATCGTCGCCGTCGCCGTCATCCAGCTTGGCCTCATCGGGTACGCGGGATCGCAGGCCGGAACGGCGGCGAGAGCGGCGGCGCGGGCAGCTTCCCTGAAGCCGGGTACCGGAGAGGCCGCGGGCCTGGCCTCGATCAGTGGCTGGATGCGGGGTGGCGCCACCATCTCCGCACCGGACGGAGACTCCGTGGTCGGCACGGCCACCCTCAACGTCCCTTCCGTGTTCCCGGGGATCAACCTCTTCGGCCCGGTGACCCGCACCGTGACCATGCCCAGCGACGACCGCCCGTAGAACAGCCAGCCCCCCGCCCCCGTAACCCCGCCCCCCGCACACGTACCAGAAACGGACCCACATGAGCCTGCGGCAACGTATCGCCGCCCCCGAGGAGCACGGCGGGGGGCGGGAGGACGGCCACCTGGTCGCCACCTACCGGGCGAAACTGCTCGAAGAGATCGACCTCGCCGAGATGTCGTCCCTCGCGGCTGCCGAACGGCGTGCCCGCCTGGAGCGCGTACTGGGCCACATCATCAGCCGCGAAGGCCCCGTCCTCTCCACCTCCGAGCGCTCCCAGCTCATCCGCCGCGTCGTCGACGAAGCCCTCGGCCTCGGTGTCCTGGAACCGCTCCTCGAAGACGCCTCCATCACCGAAATCATGGTGAACGGCCCCGACTCGATCTTCGTCGAGCGCGCCGGCCGCGTGGAGCAGCTCCCCATGCGGTTTGCCTCCACCGAGCAGCTCATGCAGACCATCGAGCGCATCGTCTCCACCGTCAACCGCCGCGTGGACGAGTCCAATCCGATGGTCGACGCCCGCCTCCCCTCCGGCGAGCGCGTCAACGTCATCCTCCCGCCGCTCTCCCTCACCGGCCCCGTACTCACCATCCGGCGCTTCCCGAAGGCGTACCGCCTGGACGAGCTGATCGCGCTCGGCACCCTGGACCACCAGATGCTGTTGCTGCTGTCCGCCTTCGTCAGGGCCCGCTTCAACGTGATCGTCTCCGGCGGTACGGGCTCGGGGAAGACCACCCTCCTCAACTCCCTCTCCGGCCTCATCCCGGAGCGCGAGCGCATCATCACCATCGAGGACGCCGCCGAGCTCCAGCTTCAGCAGGCCCACGTCGTACGACTCGAAACCAGGCCGCCCAACGTCGAGGGCAAGGGCCAGATCACCATCCGCGACCTGGTCCGCAACTCGCTCCGCATGCGCCCCGACCGCATCATCGTCGGTGAGGTCCGTGGCGGCGAGACCCTCGACATGCTGCAGGCCATGTCCACCGGCCACGACGGCTCGCTCGCCACCGTCCACTCCAACAGCGCCGAGGACGCGCTGATGCGCCTCCAGACCCTCGGCTCGATGTCCGAGGTCGAGATCCCCTTCGAGGCGCTCAAGGACCAGATCAACAGCGCCGTCGACGTGCTCGTCCAACTGACCCGTCTGCCCGACGGGTCCCGCAAGATCAGCGAGATCGCCCTCCTGGTCTCGCACGGCCGCGAACAGTTCCAGATCGCGACCGTCTCCCGCTACCTGGCCCAGCCGATGAGCGCCGACCGCCTCGTCCACGGCTACTTCGAGCACCTGCCGCTGCCGCGCCGCGCAGCGGAACGGCTCTACTTGGCGGGCGAACCCCTCCCGCCCGCCTTCGGCGTGGTCAACGACGAGAGCTCCCTCTACCTCCGAGAGGCCCAGTAGGTACGGCTATGGACAACCCCGCAATGCTGGCGACGGGCGCGACGCTGCTCTGCTGCGTCCTGGCCATCCTCGGTATCCACACCTACGCCTCCGGCCGCGCCCAGCGCGCCGCCCTGGAGGACCGCCTCGCCCTCACCACCGGGCACTCCTCGGGGCGCCGCCGCAACTTCGCGGCCATCGACCGCAGGCTCCGCAGGACGGTCCTCGGCAAACGCCTCCAGCTGCGCCTGGCCGCGACCGGACTCGACCTGACACCCGGCGAGTTCTTCGTGTACGTACTGGGAGGCGCCGCCGCGTTCTGGCTGATCGCCAGCTCGGTGCTCGCCCCGTTCTTCGGCCCGGTCGCGGGCCTGGTGGCGGTCTGGGCGGCCCACACCTTCCTCAACTGGCAGCGCCAGAAGCGCATCGAGGCCTTCATCAACCAGCTCCCCGACCTGTCCCGCATCCTCGCGAACGCGACGGCGGCGGGGCTGGCGCTGCGGACGGCGCTGGGGATGGCGGCGGAGGAGCTGGAGGCTCCGGCGGGCGAGGAACTGGCGACGGTGGCACGTCAGTTGGCGGTGGGACGTTCCATCGACGACGCACTCGGTGAGCTCGCCGAACGCCTGCCCTCCCGCGAACTCGTGGTCCTGGTCACGACATTGGTCCTCTCCAACCGCGCGGGCGGCACCGTCGTCGGCTCCCTGCGCAACCTCACCGAGACGCTCGAGGAGCGCAAGGAGACCAGGCGGGAGGTCCGCACGATGCTGTCGGAGGTCAACGCCACCGCGTACACGATTCCGCTGCTCGGACTCGGCGCGATGATCATGCTGAACTCGATGACGCCGGGATCGCTCGCCAAGATGACCGGCCACCCCATCGGCCAGGCCGTCGTCATCGTCGCGATCGCCCTCTACGCACTCGGATTCATCGTGATGCGCCGCCTCGGCAAGATCGAAGTCTGAGGGGGCTGACGGATCATGATCGGACTGCTGCTCGCACTGGCCCTGGGCCTGAGCGTCACCGGCATCATCTACGGGATCAAGATGTACCGGGCGGAGGCGAAGGTGCCGGGCGACCTCGCCGTCGCGCTCGAAGTCGGCGCGACCCGCGTCTCCGGCAAGGACTCCGTGATCGACCGCTTCGGCATCCGGTTCGCTCCGGCGGTGCTCAGGGCGATGGGCCCCGCCATGGTCGACAAGAAGCGCCGCAGGATCGACACGGCCGGCAACCCCGGCGGCCTCACCATCGACCGTTATGCGGCCCGCCGGGCCTCGTACGGCATCTTCGGTGCCGTCTCCGGATTCCTCCTGCTCATCAACGGCATGACGCTCTTCGCCGTCTTCGCCCTGGCCTACGGGTGGTTCGCCGCCGACGCCCTGATCTGGCAGGCGGTCCGCGCCCGCAAGGACGTCATCGAACGCACCATCCCCGACTTCCTCGACGTCCTCGCGGTCGTCGTCAGCGCGGGCCTCGGCTTCCGCCAGGCCCTCGACCGGGTCGCCGAGAAGTACGAGGGACCCTGGGCGGACGAACTCCGCATCACCCTGCGCCAGATGGACATGGGCGTCAGCCGCCGCCAGGCCTTCGATGAACTGCGCCGGCGCAACGACTCCGAGCAGGTCTCCCAGTTCGTCACCGCTCTCCAGCAGGGCGAGGAGCTGGGCTCGCCCATCGCCGAGACCCTCATCCAGATCGCCAACGACATGCGCCGCACCGACGCCCAGAACTCCCGGCGACGAGCGGCCAAAGCCATCCCCAAGACGACGGTCGTCACCCTCACTTTCATGATCCCGGCGACCCTGATCCTCATCGTCGCGAACATGTTCCTCGGGTCCGACGCCGACTTCGGTTCCCTCTTCAGCGGATGACGACGATGCTCCTACCGAGCCTTCGAAGCGGCCTCCGCGGCAGAGCAGGAGTGTTCCTGGGTGGCGCCCCCGCCCAGGGACCCGCCCCCGCATCGGCCCTGGCCGAAGACGCTCCCGCCCCCAGCATCCGCATCCAGACCAACGCGCTCCAGGCCCTCTGCCGCCAGGTCTTCGGCTTCCGGCTCACGATGATCGCGCTGGGCGCGCCCTTCGCACTGGAGCGGGCCGACGGGAACTTCGGCGTGGGCCTGGTCGGTGCGGCGGTGGTGGCCGGCTGCGTCGGCTCGTACGCCATGCTGCGGGACTGGGAGACCTTCGCCCCGCTCCTCATCAAGTACCGCTCGCTGATGGCCGTCGACCTCGCCTTCGGCTCCGTACTCCTGCTGACGGCCTCGCCCGACTCGGCACTCGGGTACGCGACGGTCTGCACGCCGCTGCTCGCGGGCCTGCTGTACGGATGGCGGGGAGCGGGCATCTTCGCCGGCCTCCAGATACTGCTGCTGTGGGCGGCGTACGTGGCCTGGGCGACCAGGATGTCAGGCCCGGCCAGCACTGTGCTGATAAGCGCCTTCTGCGTGGCGGCCGGAGTCGTCGGGGTGACGCTGCGCAACCTGATGTTCCGCTTCGGCGAAGCCACCCAGGCCCTCTCGGAGGCCAAGGCCCGGCTCGCCGTCACGGACGCGGTGGGCGAAGAACGGGCCCGTCTCGCCCGCGAGATGCACGACTCCGTCGCCAAGACCCTGCACGGCGTGGCGATGGCGGCGGATGCCCTTGCCGTGTCCGCCGACCAGATGGACCGCCTCGCGGTGAAGCACCAGGCGGGCGTGGTCGCCAGGTCGGCCCGCCGGGCGGCAGCGGAGTCCCGCGAGATCCTCTCCGACCTGCGCCGCCAGGCGGACTACGCGGACGGGGGAGTGGATGTCGCGCAGGAACTGACCGCACGAGTGCAGGACTTCACCAACCGGACCGGCGTCGCCGCGCACCTCGTCCCCCTGGGTCCGGCCCCTGTCCCTTCCGTACCGCATGCCGTGGCCCGCCAGCTCGTCACCGTTGCCACCGAGGCCATGGAGAACAGCCACCGGCACGCCCACGCCCAGCACGTCACCGTCGAACTCGGCACGCTCGACGGGATGCTCCGGGTCAGCGTCCTCGACGACGGCAGAGGCCTGCCGCCCGGCCTCCGCCTGGACGACCTGCGCAGGGCGGGCCACTTCGGCCTGGTCGGCATGGTGGAACGGGCCGCCGGCATCGGCGCCCGCATCCGCATCGGCAGGGGCCGCAGCGAGGGCGGCACGGAAGTACGCCTGGAACTGCCGGTGGCGGCGCTCACCGTACCTGTGGCAGCACTGCCCGCCGCGGCACCACCCGCCGCAACACCACCCGTATGCCCGGCCCCGGACTGAACCGCTCGCTCCCCGCCCGTCCCCCTACCCCTGAGAGGAGGCCGCACCATGCCGGAAGCACGCTACGAAAAAGGGACTGCCGTCCCGCCCCTTCCGTCGGAGGCGGCGTTCCCGATGTCCTTCCCGCCCCCCGTGCTCAGGGTGGTGATCGTCGACGACAATCCGGTCGTACGGGCCGGACTGACCGCACTCCTGGGCTCGCGCGCCGACATCGACGTGGTCGCCGAGGCCAACGACGGCCGCCAGGCACTCGCCGTGGCCGAGCACTTCCGGCCGGACGTGGTCCTGCTGGACGTACGCATGCCGGGCGTGGACGGCCTGTCCGCGCTGCCGCACCTGGTGAAGGTGGCGCCGGTGATGATGCTGACGTACAGCCGCGAGAGCGAGATCGTGCAGGAGGCGCTGAGGCTGGGCGCGGGTGGATACGTGGTGCACGGCGAGTTCACGTCCGACCAACTGGTGTGTGCCGTACGGGACATCAAGGAGGGGCGGGCCCACTTCACGGCCTCGGCGCAGAACGCCCTGCTGGCCCATATGCGGGCGGACACCGGGGCGGCGGAGCTGCCGGAGGGGCTGGGCTCGGCATACGCGACGGGCGTCCCTTACGCGGGTCATCGTGCGACTGCACATACACCGGAGTACCCCAAGTCGATGCCAGATGTCTCAAGTTCCTCACATCTGAGTGCAAGTCCTTCGCACCTGCAACCGAACGTGCCACAGTACCCGTTGGAGCGCGAGCGGCAGGCGTACGGGCTGAGTGCGAGGGAGGTGGAGGTCATGGATCTCATCGCCGCAGGCATGAGCAACCAGCAAATCGCCGCCACCTGCTTCATCAGTGAGAAGACGGTCAAGAACCACATCAATCGCATCTTCGCGAAACTGCACAGCACGACGCGGAGCGAAGCGATAGCGCGGTGGGTGGGCACGGCGAGGAGTGGCGGCCGGCGGGGCTTCGGGGGAGGGGTGATGGGCCGTGGCTAAGTCCCAGCATTGGGCCCGTGGTTGGGCCCACGGGCCCTCTGTGCGGCAGGTGATTCCGGCGTATCTTTCCGGAAGATCGAGCGACCGCACTGACCAAGGAACGTACGCCGGACCCGGAGGACTTCACCATGGCGCAGGACATCTCGCTCAAAGCAGCAGCGAAGGCGACGATCGCGGTCGGACAGTGGCGCGACACGGTGGTCAAGCGGATGCACAAGAAGGCGGACCGGGACAAGGGCGCGAGCATCGTGGAGTACGCGGGGCTGGTGGTGATCATTGCGTTGATTGTGGTGGCGGTGAAGGCGACGAACCTGGGTACGTTGATCGCTGCTGCTCTCACGACCGCAGTGACAACGATCACTGGCGGCGGGGCGGCGTAATCGGCCGCCTGCGGAATGACCGAGGGCAGACCCTTCCCATGTACGTGGTGGTGGTGGGGGGTCTGCTCTTTCTTGCGTTCGCCTACTTCGCCTTCGCCCAGGCTGCCGTTGCCCGTAATGGGGGGCAGTCCGCAGCCGACGCGGCGGCGCTGGCGGCGGCCCAGGACGTGCGCGACGAGTTGACCCAGGGCTTCTTCGACGACATTGCCAACCCTGTCGCCTTGGTGAAGTGGCTCGACGCGCAGGGGGCCAAGGGCAACGGAGACGGTGCGGCAGCTCAGTTGGCTGCATCGAACAGGTCCGACCTGGTCGGGGGAGTCGGGTTCGCTTGGCGGCAGGGAGATCCGGCCTTTACGGCGAGCATTCAGACTCGGTACACAGTCGGGAAATCAATCCTACCGATCACGGAAGGCATCCACGCAAAAGCAAATGCCACAGCGGTAATTGAGCCCTTGTGTGTGATTGCTCCTGATGCGGACCTCGCGAAGCTCGTCGTGATCGACTGCAAGGGCAGTGGGATCTGGGAGATAGACCCCACGAAGATCACCGAATTGGATCCCGATGTGCTCCCCAAGGCCAACGATTTGTTCTCCGTCCATCTTGCCGAGTGACCTGCGAATGTCGAGAAGAAGGAAGAATCCCTGATGACCATGCGGCGCACCATGAAGGCCCGAAGGGCACTGACCGCTGTAGCGATCACCGCTGGCTTGGCCCTCACGGTGGCTGGCTGTGGCGGAGAAGAGAAGGGGCCCCCTCCTGCTTCGGCTTCATCCCCTGCCAAGAATGCGGCGGGTGCCAGTGCAACGTCGACCCCTGAGACGCCGACTGCGGACACCGTCTTGGCAGAGGTCAAGAGCGGAAACATCACCCTCATCATTAACTCGGCCGTCCGTGACCAAGGCGGATTTGTCACTCTGAATGGGAAGATCAAGAATGGTGGCAGTGGAGTCTGGCTGGCACCTGGCTGGCAGGGAGGCGAGCAGGAACTCTCCAAGAATCAGACGTCCATGGCTGGAGCATCATTGATTGATAAGCAGGGAAAGAAGAAGTACCTCATTCTGCGCGACACTGATGGACGTTGCTTGTGCACGAAATTCACCCTCGGTGTCGCGGCAAACAAGGAGAGTACTTGGTTTGCCCAGTTCCCTGCTCCGCCTGCGAGTGCGACGAAGGTTGATTTCCAGATTGGCGACATGCCGCCCGCCAGTATCGAGATCTCGGATGGTGAGTGACCATGTCATCTACGCACTTCCGAAGTCGACCAGCACCGTTCATTACCGCTGCCTGCGCGGCGGCATCCTTGTTCGTGGGGCTGGGGGCCACCAGTGCAGCCGCAGAGCCCAACCCAACTCCCAGTGTCCCCCCAGGCAGTGTCACTGCGCCTGAAGCCCCCAAGGTCGACGCCAACTCTCCCGGCCTCAAGCTCACCGACGGCGGCACCCTAGCCCCCGCCCGAGTGATCGACATCAAATCGGTCGTCGAAGACACGGGCGGTGAAGAAAGCCGCTCGGAGACACCCTCCGACGTCAAGTTCGCCCTCCAGGCCGAAGTCCTCTTCCCCAAGGACAGCGACAAGCTCAACGCCGCCGCAGCGTCCCGTATCAAGGCCATCGGGCAGGAAGCCGTGGCCAACAAGAGCACCAAGATCCGTGTCTTCGGCTTCACCGACAACCTCGGTTCGTACGAGCACGGCCAGAAGCTCTCCAAGAAGCGTGCCGACATGGTCCAGTTGGAGCTGACGAAGACCCTCGGCTCCAACGTCACCTTCGAGGTGCGCGGCTACAGCGAGGACTACCCCATCGCCGACAACGCCACCGAAGAGGGCCGCAAGAAGAACCGCCGTGTCGAGGTCACGTTCCCGCGCGGTGACGCGCCCAACGCCGGTACGAAACCGGGAGCTTGAGCCACAGCGGCAATGGTCCTGCCACGGGCTTTCATCAGGGGTCGGTGGTGGGACCGAAGTTGGTCACGGAACCGTGGTGAGCGATGACGGTATCCCATTCCTGAAACGCCTCACCGGGCCGGTTCACCGTGACCGGAAGACGGCCTACGGGACGAGCGCGTTCCGCGAGACGGCTGGTATTACTGGTGCATGCAGGAAGAAACCGCGCGGTCCGCGATCGACACGTTCCTCTCCGCGTTCAACGCCTCGGACGACAGCTATTTGAATGCTCCCCTCCCTGAAGGGAGGGGATTCTTGACTCAGGCTGCCTTCGGGAACTGCGTTCCCGGAGGTCTTCTGCCATCAGCATCAACAGGGGTCAGACCTGCCCTGTTCAGCATGACCTGTGCGGAGTTCTTGTCTCTGGGCGAGACGTGTCCGCACGCGGTGCAGGTGTAGGTGCGCATCCCCAACGGCAGTGCGTGCTTGGCTCTCGCATGGCACTGTCCGCAGTCCATCGTGGTGTACGCGGGATGAATCAGGTGGATGATCCGCCCGTGCTTACGGGCCATATGCACCAGGGCTTGTTTGGTGGCGCCGACGGCGGCGTCCGCGGCCTTCTTGGCCATGGTCGACTTGGCAAGGAACTTCGGTTTGAAGTCCTCCACGGCCAGCTGGTCATGATCCCGAACGACGCGTTTAGCCCATTTCCGCCCGTGGTCCTCACGTTGGCGGGCGGCCTTCTTGTAGGCCTTCGCCCGCAGGTGCTTGGCCGCCTTGTAGCCGCGGGAGCCGGGTTTGCCCTTCTTGGGTTTACGGCGGGCCATCATCCGGTCGTAGCGGGAGATCTTCGCGCTGGCAGCCTTGCCGAACTCAGGGTGGGGCAGGTCGTGTTCGTCGGAGGTGGTGGTCGCGAGGTCCTTCACGCCCCAGTCGACGCCGAGGTTACGGCCGGTCTCGGGCAGCTCCTGGACCTGGGTGGGGACGACGAAGGACGCATACCAATGACCAAGAGAGTCCTGGTGGATACGCACGGAGGTGGGTTCGGCGGGCAGGGGGCGCGACCAGGCCACGCCAAGGACGATCCCGCCCGCCAGGTGCAGGCGTCCGTCGCCCTTGAGACGGAAACCGCGCCGGGTGTAGTTCAACGACGGCGCGTCCTCACGCCGGGACTTGAAGCCCGGCATCCCCGCCCGCTTCGCCTGCGGCAGACGTTCCGTGATGTCCTTGAGCGCCTTGGTGCGGGCTGTGCCGAAGTCCCGGATGATCTGCTGCTGCACCACCGAGGAACCCGCAGCCAGCCAAGGCGTGCAGGCCCGCGCCCTCGTGAGCATGCGATCCAGCTGAGCCGGTCCGCACGTCTCCTTCTTCTCAGCCGCCTCCATGGGCAGGGCCCGGTTACGGGCGTAGACGGCCTTGGACTTGGCTACACACTCGTTCCACACCCAGCGACAACGACCCCACTCCTCAACCAGCGCCCGGCGGGCGGTAGTGGAGACGCGCAGGCGGTAGGAGAAGCGCGCCGAACCTGGCTTGCCCTCCTGCTTCCCGCCCGTGGGGACCGCTTCCAGCGGTCGCGTCTTCGTCGCCGTCATGCCCGCGACGCTAACCATCCACCAACAGCCCCACCCCACGTTCGGGCAACCATCCCCCGAACGAAGACGCGCACCGAAACCACGTTCGCCTCCCCACAGATCCTCACGCGCGAGTCACGTACGAGCACAAGGCGCTCCGCGCCCAAGATGCTGTGCCGCTTCGCGCCACCAGTACGGGAGTCGATTCCTCCCCGACCTGAAGGTCGGAGCATCCTCGCCAGATACGAGGTGACTGCGCTCCTCTCCCAGGCCCTGACCTCGGACGTGGTCTTCTGGGGGCCGTTGGGCCGCAGTGAAGGGATCGAGGCGGTCGAGCGGTTCGTGCTGGACATCCGGCGTCACCCGGCGGGGACCGGCACGATGGTGCGCTGCTCGGCGGTGGACATGCCTGACGAGTGGGCCCGGTACCAGTGGGTCTTCACCACGCCGGACGGTGGCCCCCGTCTGGCGGGAACGGACGTCGTCCATCTGCGGCGGAGCCTCATCGACCAGGTTATTGTCTTCGCGGGCGAGATCGACCCGTCCGCCTCCTGAGTCATCCTTCTCTTGCGCCGCCCTTCTCCTGAACCGGCCCCGTCGGTGCTCCGGGGCAGCGGCTCGCGGTTGGTCAGGGTGCGGTGTTGAGGGGACGCGCCTCCACCCGTCGGACGGCCTGTCAGCTCACCTCCAACGGGCCCGCCATCCAACAGTGTGAACCGAAACCCGGTGAACCATCCCGGTCAGAGCACTGGCTCCGCCGGGCCCGGCCCCAGGCCGAACTCGCCGCCGAGAACCGCTGGTTCTCGCGCAGCCGCCAACTCCGAACCCACATCGTCCGTGGCTGTCGTCGGTCACTGAGTGCGCCACTGCCGGCTGACGAGCTTTCTGAACTCTTTGAGGGTTCGGGCATCCACCCCGTTCCAGACCAGTCGGGCGGGCGGCTTGGAGGCGTTCCCGATGAACGTGGTGTAGAGGGTGCGGGTCTCACCGACGCAGACTCGTACAGCTCAGGTCCCGGCTGCCCGAGGGACAGCGCGGGGCCCCACGTCGTACTCGCGCTCGGGGCGGCGCTTGGCTGCTCACTTGTGGCTGTTGCCGCACGGCCGGTGGAGCCCTTGGAGCTGCGCTGCATGTTGTTCTTCCTCCAGCAGAGCTCCCGGGGGAGGAACAGCTTGACTCGACTCCCTCCCCCTGACGCGCACTTCGCGCACCGGCCGAATGCTGTGCGGCGGCACCGACGAAGATCCTTCCGAGGGAGCCGGCCCTGCCGTCCGGGCTGCAGAGGGTGGTACGAACTCCACCACCGGGACACCACGCTGCTGGAGCGGTACGTAGGCGGGGGTGGGCTCTGTCGGGATGGGGCGGGGTCGGGAGGTGGGGGTTTCGGGCCGCCCCCTTGGCGGAATAGTGGCGCTTCCGGGTGCCCTGTAAAGGGCGCTCCTACGTCGCGTCGGCTGCGCCGATGTCGCTTCGCTCCACCCTTGACAGGGCCCCCTCCAGCGCTGGTGGGAGGAGCCAAGGGGGCGGCCCGAAAGAACGGTCCCCGGGGAAGGTGCGGAGAGTGGCTCGGGCTTCGCTGCCGGGCAGCGGGCCGGTGGGCGGGGGCGCCGGGGATTCCTGCGGGCGAGTACCGGATTCCGTCCGCTGGTGGGTGGGGGCTTCGGAGATGGGCGCCCGCTGGGTGACCTGTTGCGGCGGGTGGGGGTGCGCCGACCTCAATGGGGCTGCGGGCGTGGGCCCGGCGGCTGAACGCGGGTGGGGGCTGGGGCTCAGGCTGGTGGCTGGCGTGGGGCGGTGGCTTGGTGGGCGGAGGGGGTGGGGTCGTGCGGGGCTCGTTGGGGTGCCGGGGGTGCCGGGGGTGCGGGAGAGTGCGGCACGGGGGGTGTCGCGCATGGCGGGCGGAGGAGGTGAGGGGGCCCTCTCCGCTCCTTTCGTCCCACTGAACCCACCGGCCTCGTCCCTTACTGCCGTGGGCGGACTGGGTAGACAAATGAGCGATGATCGCAACTTTGGCTACGCGGTCCTGTTCCCCCACCACCCACTCACTGTTCTGTGCCACCGAAGGTTAAGCGCGCTGGTCAGAGGCGCATTGGGGGCGGATTCCAGGCCTGGGAGCCGGGTCTGACGGGTCCGTCCTGCGAGCCCGGCCAGCATGCTTGCTCGCAAGCCACAGGCCGTTCTGCCACTCGGTTCTCCAGGCGCTGCGGCCTCAGGAGCCATCTACTTCCGGCGTCGTAGTGCGTAGGAGACCGCGACGACGGCGACCAGCGGCCCCCACAGCAGCATCGGCACGTAGCACGCATTCATGATCAACGCGGCCAGGCCCTGCGGGGCCTCGGAGCCGCCTGCTTCGGCTGGCCAGCCGCCCCAAAACATTTGCGTGGTCAGTGCGGTGACCGCGAACGCCCCCAGCAGCGCTGGAACAACCGCCGCCCAGGTCCTCACGCGCCTGCCACCCAGGAGCGGGATCCAGTGCGGCACTCTCTCGCCCCAGGGTCTGACCAGGCCGAGAGTCATGAGCGCGAGCCCCTCGGTCACAAGTGTCAGCAGGGTGATGTAGGAGGAAGCCTCCAGCCCGGGTTGCCAGTCCTTGGCCAATTGGCCGCTGAAGCCCACCGGGATGCCCACGGCCAACGCCATCCGCCACAGCCCCGCGGGCAGGACGGCCAGCGGCACGGCATGCGCCGCCAGGTTCACCCAGCGCCGCACGGCCAAGACCGTGACTGTGCCCTTGACTGTGGCGGGTAGCGTGTTTGCGGCATTCATGACAACCTCCGGAGCGGCGTGCGGTTACCTCCATGCTTCTCCTCGCACCCACGCCACACATCCCTCGATGGCCCCCTCGCCTTCAGCCGCGCGGACGAGCCCGCCCTCCTCCTTCGGGGCGACGCCCTGAACATCAGCCGGCTGTCAAACGGGCGCCGAGCCGGGGCTGTTGGGGGTCAAGAGGCCACCCCTGTGTCAACCGGCCAACCTTCGATGGCACACGCTTAGGGTTCGTTGGCACAGGACACTCACGCCAGCCACCAGCCTGAACGCCAACTCCCCACGCCACCGGCCGTTTCCCGGCCTCCTCCGTGGCCCCCCCCCCGGAAGCGCGACCATGAAAAGAGGGGCGGCACTCGCGGACCCCTCCGACACCGCAGCCCCTCAACGGGGCAGTTTCACCCATGACTTGACCCCGCGATGCGGCGGCAGTGCGTCGCACGCGCCCCATTCGCCGCCCCAGTCCTCGACCGCCTCCGTGAGGAGCCACAGCGCCCTCCGTCGACGTACGAAACAGAGCGAGGCGGCGTCCGGGTCGGTGTGCGGCGGGTGCTGGTCCCAGACGATCAGTCGTAGCGCTTCGTCGCGGTGGCGCAGGGAGACGTAGAGGTCGGCGTCGCACGTCAAACGGCTTGCGACGGCGATGAGTTCGGTGGCGGCGAGCGCGGTCACCGGTCCGTACCGGTCCAGGTGGTGGGCGTGCAGGGCCGCGCCGATGGCGGTCCGTACGATCCCGGCACTGCGCGGCTCACCCCGTACGGTCAGGCTGAGGGCGAGGTCGTCCGCCTTGTCGTACGTGGTTCTGGCTGGGGTTGCTGTCGGGTGGGCAGTGGCGGGGCAGAGGGCGGCGTGCGACATGGCTGAACTCCCTTGTTCAGTACGGCTGTTGGGATTACACCCGGTACGCCGGTGAGCAGTGGCCTGTCTCCCTGGCGCGAGCCCGCCCCTCCCAGGGGAGGAGGCTTCGGGCGGGTTCACGCGATGCACTTCCAGCTCGGCTGCGTAGTCGGTGCATCACTTAAGGTAGGCCATGCGGGCCAAATTAACCCTTCGCGTTGTGCGAACTAAACCCTTTGGGCTAACGCTCGTACGCACACACGGCAGACTGCTCACCATCGGTTGCGGAAAGGAACGGCATGGCAGCGAGGACCTCACCGACTGAACGTCAGAAGCGACTTGGGGTCGAGCTGCGGAAGATGCGCACGTCGGCAGACGTATCGGCGGAGTCCGCCGCCCGGCTTCTCGGAGTTGACCGAGGCAAGATCTCCAACATCGAGTCCGGGGTACGGGCCATCAGCCCGGAGCGCGTCCGGATGCTGGCGAAGGCCTGTGCCTGCCTGGACGAGAAGTACGTTGAGGCCTTGGCGGAGATGGCGCAGCCCCGCACCCGAGGTTGGTGGGAGCGGTATCGGGGTTCCGTTCCCCAGGGGCTGCTGGACATCGCCGAGTTGGAAGCACACGCCCTACGGATGCGTGCCGCGTACTCCGTGCATGTCCCCGGACTCCTCCAGACCTCGGACCATGCGCTGTCCGTCTTCCGCAGCGTGATCCCGCAGTTGCCCGAGCGGGAGATCGCTCTGCGGCTGGCGCATCGGGTGGAACGGCAAGAAGTGTTGGGCGGCGCGACTCCGACTCCGTACGTCGGCATCGTGCATGAGGCCGCGCTGCGCATGCAGTTCGGCGGGCGCAAAGTGGCCAGAGCGCAGCTCGACCACTTGCTTGCTCAGTCGGAGCGGGAGAATGTAACCCTGGTGGCACTCCCGTTCGAATCCGGGGCCTTTCCTGGTGCCGGACAGACGGTGCTGCACGTGGACGGTCCGGTGCGGGAGCTCGACACCGTACAGATCGACAACTCGCACGGGCCCGATTTCCTGTACGCCGAGGACCAGTTGGAGAAGTACCGGGCCCACCTGGATCAGATGGAGCACATCGCGCTGTCGCCCACGGAATCACGGGACTTCATCCGCGGCATCGCGCAACAACTCTGAGGGGGCAGTCCATGCAAGAGGTCAACTGGGAAGAGCCGTTCTGCGGCGAGGGCAACTCCTGCTTCCGCATAGGAACCGACGCCGAGGACAACGCCTACATCGCCCTCCTCGGCCAGGAGGACACCCCCCTCACCGACACCCGCGACGCCCTCCGCAACCTCATTCGTGACATCAAGGCCGGCAAGGCCGACCATCTCCTCTGAGGTCGGGAGACGTGAACCGGTGCACCGGGCTTGGGCAGCGAGGTTCTACGGTGCGCACCTGGACTGGATGGACGTACACACGCTTGACTCCAAGCGGTCGCGCGACCTCATCCACACCATCGCCTGCGAACTCTGAGGAGCCCGAGATGCCGCAGATCAACTGGGAAGAGCCGTACTGCGGAGAGGGAGCGAGCTGCTTCCGGATAGGAATCGACGCCGAGGGCAACGCCTACATCGCCCTCCTCGGCCAGGAGGACACCCCTCTTGCCGACACCCGCGACGCCCTCCGCAACCTCATTCGTGACATCAAGGCGGGAAAGGCCGACCACCTCCTCTGAGGCCGAGCCCGGTACCGGGTCCCGGACGAGGGGCCGGTTGCGGAGTGCGCCGTCGGAGGCTCACCCGCCGATGACCTCCGCCACCGGGTGCTGCGAGTCGTAGGCGGCCCAGCCCGGGTTCCCCGTGGTGGCGAACGCGACCCAGGCGCCGTGTACTCGGGCCGCGAGTCCCGCAGGAGCGGGGTCGGGGCCGAGCAGGCCGGTGTCCGCGTGCAGCCAGGGTGCGTCGGCGATGTCGAACACGAAGGGCAGCTCTACGGTGTGGGCGGCGCCGAGCCGACTACCCAGGGCCGTCGAGCGGTACCCGAACGAGTAGCGGTGCGTGCGACCGCCCGAGACACGGGCGTGCGCCTGCGCCAGGCGCGTCGTACCGGTCTCGAACAGGATGTGGCCGAGTACGGCGGCCCGCCCGGGGGTTTCCGGGCCGCCCTGCGGTACGACGTAGAGGCGTCCCTCCTCGGAGTTGGTGCCGATGAGCAGGTCGACCTCGTGTGCCGGGCCGTCGGCGAGTGAGTCGGCGGGCTGGACCGGGAGGACCAGGCTGAACGGGCTGAGGCCTGCCAGCGGGTCCGTAGCCGTGCTGGTGCGCAGGTCGAGGCCGGCGAGTGCGGGCAGGATCGCCAGGAAGCGTTCGTCAGGGATCGGGGCGAACGCCTCGGCCGTCGGCGCGACGCCCAGTGCGGCGGCCGCCGCGGCCGTGACCCGCCCGGCCTGCTCCGGGGTGAACGCGCCGGTGCCGTTGCCACTCTGGACGATCGCCCGCCGGAACAGGCCGGCCGCCTGCGGCGAAGCGAGAAGCGCACCGACGAGCGTGGCACCCGCGGACTGGCCGAAGACCGTGACGTTGCCGGGGTCCCCGCCGAACACCGCGATCGTGTCCCGTACCCAGCCGAGAGCGGCGAGCACGTCGAGCAGCCCCCGGTTGGCCGGAGCGCCCGCCAGATCGAGGAACCCGGGGATGCCCAGGCGGTAGTTCACCGTCGCCAGGACGACTCCGTCGCGGGCGAACGCGCTGCCGTCGTACAGCGCGGCACGGTTCGCGCCGGTGACGAACCCGCCGCCGTGCACGAAGACCATCACAGGACGCCTGCCGCCGTCGGCGGCCGGTGTGTGGACGTCGACGGTGAGGTACTCCTCGCCGGGCACCCAGCCGGGCCCGAAGTACGGGGTCATGTCGAGCCGTCCGAAGTCGCGGGCCGGCTGGGGAGCGGTCGGCGAGGGCCGTGTGCCGTCGCGGACACCGGACCAGCCCGGGTGCGGTGCGGGCGGGGCGAAACGGCCCGCGCCGGTCGGGGCAGCCGCGTAGGGGAGGGCACGGTAGCGCTCGCCTGATCCGTCCCGGACGCCGCGTACGGCCCCCGCCGGGGTTTCCACCACCGGATGGACCCGGTGGACCCGATGGCCCCGTTCTGCCTGCTGACTGTGCACGGGAGGTGCTTCCTCTCTGGAGCGGGAAGGGGACGCAGGGAGTCCGCAGAGGGACATCAGGAGATCCGCAGAGGGACATCAGGAGACGCGCGCGCTGCGGGAGAATCCCGCCCACCCCTTGATCGTGAACTTCGAACCCCTGCGCCCGACCTCCACCGCACCCCGGCCGCCGAAGTGCGCGGGGAAGACCAGCGTGTTGTCCTCGGCGGCCCGGCCGAGCAGCCTGTGCCGGGTGGCGCGGGACTCCGCCGGGTCCTCGCAGAAGCAGGAGTTGGTCTCCGGCTCCGCGATCTGCAGCGCGGTGTGCACCAGGTCCCCGGCGAACAAGGCCCGGTCCCCGCCCGATTCCAGGGTGAGCACGGACGAGCCGGGGGTGTGCCCGGGAGCGAGATCGAGGCGGAGGTTCTTGTCGATCCGGTGGGTCCCCTCCCAGAGGTGGGTCAGCCCCGCCCGGTGGACGGGCGTGACGCTGTCCTCGAAGACGTTCTGGTTTCCGCGCCCCAGCACGCTCTTGTGCTCGTTGGCCGGGTCCCAGAACTCGAAGTCCCGCCGGGTCATCAGATACGTGGCGTTCGGGAAGGTCGGCACCCAGGTCCGGCCTTCGAGGCGGGTGTTCCAGCCGACGTGGTCGATGTGCAGGTGGGTGTTGATCACGAGGTCGACGTCCTTGGGCCGCACCCCGGCGGCGGCGAGGCGGTCGAGGTAGTGCGTCTCCAGGCGGCTCCACTCCGGTGCGTACGGGCGGTCCTTGTGGTTGCCCACGCCGGTGTCCACGAGGATCGTGCGCCCCTCGCTGCGCAGCAGCCAGGTCTGGATCGCCGTACGGCACTCGTCCGTCGCGGGGTTCCAGAAGTCGGGCGCCAGCCAGTCGCGGTGCTCGTCCCACGAGCCGTCGGGGCTGCCGGGGAAGAACTCGGCGGGTGACATCCCGGCCGAGCCGTAGAACTCTTCGATGCGGGTGACGGTGACGTCCCCGAGGGTGATCTGTTCCGGAGCCCGTTCCGGAGCCCGTCCCCGGGTCCGTTCCCGGGTCCGATCGCCGGTCGGTTCCAGGCTCTGTTCCGGGCTCCGTTCCGGGCTCCGTCCGGGATTCCGTTCAGGGTGCTGATTCATGTGGTCCGTCCTCGGGTCCTGGTGCGTTGCCGTACGAGACCGATGCTGGACACCCCGGCGGGCGCCGGCCACTCCCGCCCTGTCCTACCCCTCGCAGGGTGTGGCTGGGGCCGGGCCGCGCGCCGAATACTGGGGCCATGAACGCACCAGGCCCGCTCGGCACCTTCCTCCAGGCCCGGCGGGCGCGGCTGCGCCCCGAGGACGTGGGACTGCGCGACTTCGGGAACCGCAGACGGGTGGCCGGGCTCCGGCGCGAGGAACTGGCCCAGCTGGCGGGCGTCAGCGTCTCGTACTACACACGGCTGGAACAGGGCCTGTCCCGCGGTGCCTCGTCCGAGGTGCTCGACGCGATCGCCCGCGCCCTTCTCCTCGACGCCCACGAGCGCGCCCACCTCGACCGGCTCGCCGACGCGGCCCGCCGTACGCCCCGGGTGCGCCGCCCGAGGCCCGAGAAGCTCGCCGACGAGACACGCGACCTCCTGCGCGCCGTCGAAGGCGTCCCCGCGCTGGTGCTCGGCCGCCGTACGGACGTACTGGCCTGGAACGCCCTCGGCCACTCCCTGCTGGCCGGTCACCTGGACGTCCACGGCCCCGACGACCCGGCCCGGCGCCCGAACATGAGCCGGATGCTGTTCCTGGACCCGCACTGCCGGGAGCTGTACGCGGACTGGAGGCGCAAGGCACGCGCGGTGGTCGGCAATCTGCGCATCGCCGTCGGCAGGCACCCGGACGACCCGCTGCTCGCGGAGCTGATCGGCGAACTGACGATGAAGAGCCCGGAGTTCGTCGCCCTGTGGGGGGACCACCGCGTGGAACCGTGCGACGCCGCGTCCTACGAGCTGCACCATCCCGTCGTCGGCACGGTGACGGTGACCCAGCAGACGCTGTCGGTCGCCCGCTCACCGGACCAGGCGCTCATCGTGTGCACCACCCCCGCCGGCTCGCCCTCCGAAGAGGCCCTCGCACTCCTGCGCCGCGGTGAGGGCACCGTCGTACGCGACAGAGCGGGCGATCGCCCCGTCGTACGTACGTGAAAAGCGCGAGGCGCACCGGCGTACCGGGAGGGGCAGAGGACGGCGGAGCAAGGTTCTTGACCCCGAGGTCCAGAACCATCTAGTGTTCCGGTCATGGCAAGGCCCAAGCAGTTCGATCCCGAAGCAGCCGTATCGCAAGCCATGGAGGTGTTCTGGAAGAAGGGGTACGCCGCCACTACTCCGCAGGACCTCGTGGATGCCCTCGGTATCGGCAAGGGCAGTCTCTACAACGCCTTCGGCAGCAAGCACGCCCTGTTCGTGCTGGCGCTCCGCCGGTACCGCGACGGTCAGTCCCTCGCCCTGGTGGAGCTGCTCGACGGGAGCGGCCCCGTCAAACCGCGGCTGCGCGGTGCGTTGAAACTGCTTGCCGAGATGGACCTCGACGACCCGGACCGCCGTGGCTGCATGGCCGTCAACGCCGCCACGGAACTCGCCGGGGCCGACCAGCTGGCGACCGAACTGGTCCGCCGCATGTTCGACCGTACGGAGAGTGCCTTTCAAGCGGTGATCGAGGAGGGGCAGCGCTCCGGGGAGATCGACCCCGGCCGCGATGCGGCCGCGCTGGGGAGCATGCTGCTCGGCATCCTGGTGGGCTCCCGGGTGCTGGCCCGTGTCGCCGAGGGGCCGGAGAGGCTCGCCCGGGTCATCGACGCGACGATCGACTCCCTGTAATTCGACTCCCTGTAATTCGTTTCCTTGTCATTCGTTTCCTTGTCATGCGTTCACCTGCGGGGCTGTCCCCGCCTGCTTTTTTGCCCATGTTCTGTACCTCAAGTTCAAGAATTAGGAATCGGAGCATCATGGACCTCAACCTCACCTCCAAGACCGCCGTCGTCACGGGTGCCAGCCGCGGCATCGGGCTCGCCACGGTCCGTACTCTCGTCGCCGAAGGCGTCCGCGTGATGGGAGCCGCCCGCACCATCACCCCGGAGCTGAAGGAGACCGGCGCCCTGACCTTCGCGGCCGACCTGGGCACCGCCGAAGGCGTGACCGCGCTCATCGACAGCGCGCTCACGGAGCTCGGCGGCATCGACCTCCTCGTGAACAACGTCGGCGGCGGGGACGACGTCGAGCCCGTCGGTTTCCTCGACATCGACGACACCCAGTGGGCCGGGATCTTCGACATCAACCTGCTCAGCGCCGTCCGGGCCACCCGCGCCGCACTGCCCAGCCTGGTGGAGCGGCGCGGCGCGATCGTCAACGTGTCTTCCATCAACTCCCGCCTGCCCGCGGCCGGTCCGGTCGCCTACAGCGCCGCGAAGGCCGCTCTCACCGCCCTGGGCAAGTCGCTGGCCGAGGAGTTCGGCCCGCAGGGCGTACGCGTCAACACCGTTTCCCCGGGTGTCGTACGTACCGCCATCTGGGAGGACCCGGAGGGCTTCGGCGGCAAGGTCGCGGCGCGCGCCGGGGCCGAGCACGCGGCGTTCCTCCAGCAGATACCGGCGGCCTTCCAGATCACCAGCGGTCGCATCACGGAGCCGCAGGAGGTCGCCTCACTGATCGCCTTCCTCCTCTCGGACGTCGCCGGCAACATCATCGGCGCCGACTACGTCATCGACGGCGGCACGATCAAGACCCTCTGATCGGTGATCCCGGGTCCGCGTCCGAGGGCACCCGTGACGACCGGGTCGGCGGCGAACCGGTCGAGTGCCTCACCCAGGGTGGACGGCAGCGTCCCGGGCGGGGGGTCCCTCGCCGGGTCCCCGGATCCGCTCTGGGGCGGGCCGGGTTCGATGCCGTGGTCGAGGCCGTCCTCGATCGCGGCGAGGAGGACGGCACGGGAGAGATAGGGGTTGACCATGGCGCCGGGCATTTTGAACTCCAGCCGCCCGTTGGCCGGCAGGCGCACCGTGCAGGTCTCGTTGTTCATGCCCCGGTCGACGTGCGTCGGCGCGAACCGACCGGCGTGCCAGTAGCGCTTGTACGAGTTGACGGTCGGGCCCATGACGGCCGTCGCGGCTGCGGTGTGTCAGGTGCCAGCTGCACGCGCCCACGAGCAGGACTCCGATCACTACGAGGCCGGTGATCATCATGGGTGTTCCTCCCGGTTCTGCCGGCGCGGTCGGCCGGTACGCACATTAGGAGGCGGGGTGGTCCGGAAAGGATTCACCCGGGACCGCCTGCCGGTGCGAGAGGGTGATCCGGCGCCGGGTCGGGTCCACGGCCAGGACCTTGACCGGGAGCGGGTCACCGACCTCGACTGCGAGCGCAGGGCGGTGGTGGTCCGAGTGCCCATCGGCTGCGTCGGCTCCGTCGGTTGCGTCGGAGTGGTGCACCAGGCCCTCGAAACCGTTCGCCCTGTCCTCGATCCGTACGAACGTGCCGAACGGGACGAGTTTGGTGACGCGACCGACGACGGTCGTGCCGATCAGCCGGGTCAGCAGCGGCATCGGGTCTTCGAGCAGGGCCTTCCGGGACAGCGTGACTCGCTCGCGGTCCAGGTCGATGTCGAGAACCTCGGCGCTGATCTCCTGACCGACGCGGACGACGTCGGACGGGTGGCTGACGGGGCGCCATGACAGCTCGGGGATATTGATCATGGCCTCGAAGCCGCCGATGTCCACGAACGTGACCCAGAATTCGGCGATGCACGTCACCGTGCCGGTGACGACCTGACCTGGGCGAAGGGACTGGAGGAACGCCCATGTCCGGTCGCCCGGCGTCGGTTCCGTCCGCCAGCGGGCCCGTACCACTCCGTCGTCGTCGGGCACGACGGCGGTGAACAGAGGCACGCACTCATCGGCGTACACGGGTATCAGCGCCGCCGCGCGCGCACCGGAAATCCGGGCGGTCAGCTCCGGAAACTCGTCCTCGTCGACCATGGCGCTCCTGAGCTGCCCGTCCGCGTCCTGCCAGACGCATTCGACCAGGCCCTCGGCGGGGAGAGCCGCGAGGACCGCGTCGATGTCGGAGGACAGGCCCGGCCAGACGGCGAGCCGGGCCCGGGGAACGAGCAGCGCGCGCACCGTGGCGATGGTGCCGGGGGTGAGGCGGTGCCACCGGGCAGGACCCTCGACGTACGCCTCCTCCAGGAGTCCGGCGCGGTGCGAGGCGACGGCCCTTCGCACACTGAGCCAGAACTCGTCGTCGCCGGGCCGCTGGATGCCCTCGCCGTCGGTCTCCATGTCGTAGGGAGATGCGTCGATACGTTCCGGGAACAGCCCGAGCGTACGAGTCCGGGCCAGGGCCTCCTCGCAGGGCAGACTGCTGCCGACATAGAGGTACTGGTCCCATCCCACGTGCACGGCGAAGGAGCCCTCCGCCTCCAGCCGGCACCAGGCGCCGCCGTCGCGCAGCATGACCCGCACCAGTTCGAGCGCGGTGTCGAGCGGCACCGTTGCTCCGTCGTGGAAACCGGGCGGGCCTGGCAGGCCTGTGGGATTGGCGGGGTCGGTGGGATGGGCGGGGTCGGTGGGGTCGGCGGCGAAGAGCCCGTCCAGCCCGAAGCCGTCCAGCGGCGGCTCGGCGCCGAAGTGCACGAGGGACGGGAGCTGCGGCTCGCGAACGGCCAGGCGGTCAACGCCGGTGCCCACCGCGAAGGCCTCGACCGCCAGGAGGTACGCCGCCTCGACCGGCCCGCGATCGCTGGCTGTGTCCTCGGAGCCGACATAGTGGCCGTGTTCGTTGCGGTCGGTGGGGGAGTACTTGGTGACGCGGTAGACGTAGGGAAGCACGCCCCCATCTTCCGCGATCGGCCGCTTCCCGCCGCCCCGCCGGTCAGCCCAAGCTCTGCTGTCGTGCCGCCGGTCAGCCCAAGCTCTGCTGTCGTGCCGCCGGTCAGCCCATGCTCTTCGCGCCGTCCAGGGTCTCCCGGATGATGTCCGCGTGGCCGGCGTGCTGGGCGGTCTCCGTCATGACGTGCATCAGCACCTGGCGGGCCGACCAGCGCTTGCCGGGCTCGTTCCACGGGGCGGGCGGCAGCGGGTGGTCCGCGTCCAGGTCGGGGAGGGTGACGACGAGTTCGTCGATCCGGCGGGCCGCCTCGGCGTAGTCGGCCAGTACGCCTTCCAGCGTCTCGCCGGGCAGCAACCGGAACCCGTCGTTTCGCTCGGCCCAGTCGGCCTCGGTCATGGCGGTGAAGTCGCCCAGCGCCGAAGGGCCCTCCAGGATGAAGTCCGCCCAGCCCCGCTCGACCCCGGTGACGTGCTTGATGAGACCGCCCAGACACAGCTCACTGGCGGTGGGCTGCAGCCGGGCCTGCTCGTCGGTGAGGTCACGGGTGGTGAAACGCAGGAAGTGCCGGTGCTTGGCGAGCATCTCCAGCAGGTCGGTGCGCTCGCGGCTGAGGGCGGGGGCGGGGGCGGGGGTGGTGTTCGCGTCGTCGATGGCCGGCTCGTTGACAGTCATGGTCCCTGCTTCCTGTTGGTTCTCTTGCTCTTCTTGCTGTCCCTGTTCCCTCGGACAACAAGGAACACCCTAGAGAGCATGTAGGCCAGTACATGTCCTCAATGGAGAAGGGATCTCCTGTGTCCAACTGGGAGGTTCCATAAGATGGTTGGCGCTCGATGATTCCAGGGGGAATTCATGGTCAAGTCCTCGCTGCGCCGTGCAGCTGTTGCCGTGGTGGCGCTGGCCGCGCTCACCGTTTCCTGCGGCACGGCTCCGGAGCCGTCCAAGCCCGGCAAGCCGGAGGCGGCCGCTGCCGCTGCCGCGAACGAGCCCAGCGTGCCGGCGGGGGACGGCCCCGCCCCGATCGACACCGCCGAGACGGACAAGCCCTCCGGCGCATCCGAACCCTCCGGGGCGTCCGCCGGGGCACCCACGCCCGGCCCCGAACTCGTCCGCGACGCCTTCGCCGGACTCCAGGCGACCCTCGGCGAATCGTGCGGCACCCCGGGCAACTGCGCGTACTTTCTCGGGCGGGTCTACGACGAACTCCACCGCCTGGACGAGGCCATGAAGGCCGACCCGAAGGGCCCCGGCCACTTCCCCGAACCGATCGCCCGGATCAAGGAACTCGACGCGAAGCTCGGCGGCGACCGGAGCTTCGAGAACCTCAAGAAGAACCAGAAACTGCTGCTCGGCACCCGCGACAGGATCAACACCTGGATGCAGGGCCACCCGGACGACTACCGCTGACCGTCCGCCCGAGTAGGAGGAAGTGGCAAAGGGCTGCGGAACGGCGGCCCGGGGTCGAGCGGGAGTGTCAGGTGCGCTTGCGCGCATTCCGTACCAGCGCCCGCAACGCCGCCACCAGCCCCACCACTCCGCCTGCCGCCGCCAGCAGGAACAGGGGCGGCAGGTTCTCGTTCGGCGAGTCCGCGCCCTGGACCCGCGCCACGGACGGATCGCCGGACGCCACCTCCAGGGGTACGGGGGCGCCGACCGACGGGGAAGCGGTGAGGTGGGCAAGGCTCAGGGTTCTGGTGTCCGTACGGTAAGTGCGGTCGCGCACGCGGTAGTTGACGGTGAAGTCCGTGCTCTTCTCGTGGGGGATCGCCGAGACGATCCGCCCCGTCACCCGGACCGGCGCCGCGTCGATGAGCTCCCCGTCGCCCCATTCCCCGACCGCCGCCGACAGACAGCCAACCACCACCAGGAACGCCACCAGGGCGCCGACCAGCGCGGGACTGAACACACGCCGCAGCCGGCCGGCCATGCCGATGACGGTACTCGCCGGGGTGGGGCACGTCGACGGCACGGAACGGGGCGCCGGCCCCGGCACGGCGGCCCCCGGTGCGGTGGCGGCCCCCGGTGCGGCGGCGGGCCCCGGTACGGCGGCGGGCCCTGGCGGGCGCCGGACCCCGGAAGGCGCTGGACCCCGGCTCGGCGGAGACCCCCGGCGCGGGGGCGGCCTCAGCGCGGCGCAGGCCCCAGCGTGGCGTAGGCCTCAGCGCGGCGGTGGACCCTGGCGCGGCGGCCCCCAGTGCGGCTGCGGGCCCCGGCGCGGCGGAGACCTCCGGGTGGCGCCGGGCCCCGGCTCGGCGGAGGCCTCAGCGCGGCGCAGACCTCAGCGCGGCGCTGGCCTCAGTACGGCGCAGGCCTCAGTACGGCGCTGGCCCCCGCACGGCGCAGGCCCCCGCGCGCCGGGTTGCGCCGCCGCACCCGGGCCAAGTGGGCGTAACCGCCGCCTACTTGGCCATCAGTGCCTGCTCCAACCGCTTCGCCTGGTCGCCCGCGAACTTCTCCAGGCCCTTTGTGTCCTTGCTGCGGTACTCCTGCGAGACCGCGACCACCACCGTGCCCACCCGGAAGTGCACCACGCGCAGCGCGCTGTCGTCGCTCTCGCCCGACTTCACGTGCGTGGACGTGTTGCCGACCGGGGCCCCGTCCTCCTTGGTCGCGTCCGAGGCGAGCTTGCTCTCCTCCGTGAAGCCCGCTTCGGCCGCCGCCCTGCTGCCGTACGCCTTGATGCTCGTGCCGACCAGGGCGCCGGAGCTGTCCGTGTAGTTGCCGACGCCCTCGTAGGTCAGCCCGTCGCACGGGCCGTCGCAGGAGGCGCGCTGGGCCTTGATGCCGCCGTTGTCGCCCTGGGCGTCCTCCGCCCAGCCGGACGGCAGGTCCTTGGCGCGGAGCAGGGCCCCGTCGAGCGGCTTGGCGTCCTTGAACGGGCCGTCGGGATCGGAGAGTTGGGACTGTCCGGACGCTGACGACTGCCCGGACCCGTTCTTGCCCCCGTCCGTACCGTCGCCGGAGTCGCTGCCGCCGCTGCACGCCGACACCGCCAGCAGTAGAGCGATCGAGACCGCCCCCACCCCCACGCCGTTTCTCCGGGAGCCCATCACACGTACCTCTTCATCTCTTCACCAAGTAAATCCATCGGGCAACTTACACAGGTGGGCGCGGGGAAGGTGGCCGGGGACAGTAGTTCGTATCGAGTTGAGTCCCCGGGGGCAGCGGAGGCGGGCGGGGAGGCTACTTCGCCTTGTCCTCGGCGAGGGTGTGTGCGACGAGCGCGTTGGCGTGGCCGTGGCCCATGCCGTGCTCGGACTTGAGCCAGCCGACCAGTTCCATGTGCTTGGCCAGCGGCGAGGAGCGGACCAGCTCCTTCCACTCCGCTATGGAGCGGCCGTACTTCTGCTCGATGGAAGGGAAGTAGCTGGCGGGACCTTTGACGGCTGCGTCGGTCTTCTCAGTCATGCGAGCAGTGTGGCAGTCACCACTGACAATGGCCGGGCACGTACCAGCGCCCCGCCACCCTCGCCGCCCCGCCACCCTCGCCGCACGCCCGGGTCATGGGTCCACGGGCCCATGACCCGTCCCCCCGGCCCGCCTAGGGTGGGCGCGTGCCCGCCCTTCTGATCGTGGCCGCCGCCCTCTGGGGTGCCGCCGCCGGACTGCTCGTCCCCCGTGCCGCCCACCGGCTCTCCGTCGAGCCGGAGGAGCCCTGGCGCGATGCCTGCCCCGCCGGACACCCCTTCACCGGGGTCGCGCGCGGCTGGGTCGGTACGGGGCGCTGCGCGCACTGTGCGGCGGGAGTGACGGCGGGGGCGGCCCACGGGGGCGCCGGGAGCGGGGACGAGAGCGCGCCTTCCGCCTCGTACGACAAGGACCACCCCGCCCCGTACGACAAGAAACACCCCGCCGCGTACGCCAGGACCCTCCGGCACGTCGTTCTCTGCGCTCTCGTCTGCGCCGTCCTCGCCGGTGCCACCGGGCCCCGCCCCGAGCTCGCGGTCTGGCTGCTGCTCGCCCCCTTCGCACTGCTCCTCGCGGTCGTCGACCGGCGGGTGCAGCGGCTGCCGGACGTACTGACGCTTCCGCTGGCCGGTGCGGCCGTCGTCCTGCTCGGCGGGGCGGCCCTGCTGCCAGGCAGCGCCGGTTCCTGGCTCGGGGCGCTGCTCGGCGGGGCCGGGCTCGGCGGCGCGTACTTCCTGCTCTTCCTCATCAACCCCAACGGCATGGGCTTCGGCGACGTGAAGCTCGCGCTCGCGCTCGGCGTGGTGCTCGGCTGGTACGGGTGGCCGGTCCTGTTCGCCGGCGCGACGGCCGGATTCGTCCTGGGGGCGCTGTACGGGGTGGGGCTCATGGTGACCCGGCGCGGCGGGCGCAAGACGGCCATCCCGTTCGGGCCCTTCATGATCGCTGGGGCGTGGGTGGGGCTGGTGCTGGGCGGGGCGGGAGCGGCCTGACCGGGACCGGGAGCCGGCCGGTACGGAGAGTTGGTTCCCCGCAGGGGCGGGATGGGGGCAATCGTGAGAAATTGCCATAAGTGCATGTGACGCCCCCGAGACCCGAGCGGAGTGCCCATGAGTGACGAGGACGAGTCGGACCTGCTTGCAGAACTGCGCCGGCCCCGCCCCTACCCGGCGGTCTCCATCACCCTCCCCACCCACCGCCACCGGCCGGAGAACCAGCAGGACCACATCCGGCTGCGCAACCTCCTCGCCGAGACCGAGAAGCGGCTGTCCGACGACCCGAAGCTGAGCCGGGACCAGGCCGCCACCGTCGTACGGCAGCTGAGCGAGGCGGTCGAGGAGCTCGACCCGGAGCACTTCCTGGAAGGGCTCGTGCTGTACGCGGCCGCCGACGAGGCCCGTACGTACCTGGTGAGCGCCGAGGTTCCCGAGCGGATCGTGGTCGGTGAGTCCTACCTGACCCGGAACCTGGTGGCCGCCTCCGCCCGGCAGATCCCCTACCTCGCGCTGATCCTCAGCACCGGTGAGGTGCGGCTGTGGCACGGCGTCGGGTACGAGCTGCACGAGCTCGACCACGAGGAGGCCGGCTTCCCGGTCGTCTCCTCGGGCGCGGACCGCGACGGCGCCCCCAACCGGGACGGCGACCACGGCGCCACCCAGGACTTCCGGAACATGCTCACCGAGGCGGACCGGAAGCTGACCCCGCTGCTGCAGGAGGCCGTGCTTCCGGTGGTCGTGGTCGGGCTGCGGCAGCACATCGCGACCTTCCGCGAGATCTCGCGGCACGGGGCGGTGCTGGCGGTGGACCTGGAGGTGGGCGGTCTGCTCCACACGACCGCGCCCGAACTGGTCGAGCAGCTCGCCCCCGCGCGGGCCTCGCTCGCCGCGATCGACGCCGAAGAGGCGATGAAGGCCCTGGACGCGGCGCGGAGCGGGCGGCGGTACGCGGCCGGGATCCAGGACTGCTGGCAGTCGGCACGGGAGGGACGGGTGGGACATCTGGTGGTGGAGGAGTCGGTACGGGTCTCGGCGCGGCCGGAGGCGGTGGAGGGGGCGGAGCGGGCGTCGCTGGTGCTGGTCGATGCGGGTTCCGATGCGGGTTCCGGCGCTGGTTCCGCAGCGGCGGACGGTGTGGAGGACGACATCGTCGACTCGCTCGTGGAGATGGTGCTGGATGCGGACGGGGACGTGACGTTCGTGCCGGACGGGGCGTTGGGGGAGACGGGCGGGATGGCGGCAGCGCTTCGGTACTGAGGGCGGCGGGGGCGGTCGCGAGCGCGTGCGGTCGCGAGGGGGCGTGCCGCAGTAGGGGCCGCCCCCTTGCCCACCCGTCCCGCCCCCGGGGGGGCGGCCCCGCTGCCCAAGGAGGCTAGGGAGCTGAGGGGCAGTCTTTTAGGGGCGCGGGGAACTGCGCGATCAGCCACGACGCGCCCGCACGAAGCGCAACGCACCAGCCCCCCCAGCACGACGGCCAGTTGTAATGTGCCGCTATGCGGACAATTACTGACGAAGCGTCAGTGCGAGTGGTGCCGGTCGCCGTCAAAAGGCCCCGAGGGGCAAAGCTCGCCCCCTGGGCCTGGTGTGTCGCCCTCTTCGTCCTCTACGGAACCCTCTCCGTCCAGCGCCACCGCCTCCTCCGTACCACCGGCTACGACCTCGGCATCTTCGAGCAGGCCGTCAAGGCGTACTCCCAACTCCAGGCTCCGTACGTCCCGTTGAAGGGAGATGGAGGTGCGGTCAATCTCCTCGGGGACCACTTCCATCCCGTCCTCGCCGTCCTCGGGCCCCTCTACCGCCTCGCCCCCGCCGCCGAGACCCTCCTCCTCGCCCAGGCCGCCCTCCTCGCTCTCGCCGTCGTGCCCCTCGCCCGTTGGGCGCAGCGCGTGCTCGGGCGGGCGGCGGCGCATGTCGTCGCCCTCGGGTACGGACTGAGCTGGGGCATCGCCTCCGCCGTCACCTTCGACTTCCACGAAGTCGCCTTCGCCGTACCGCTGTTGGCGTTCTCGCTCGAAGCGCTCGGGCGTGAGCGCTACGGTCGGGCCGTCGCCCTCGCCGCCCCCCTCCTCCTCGTCAAGGAGGACCTCGGGCTGACCCTGGCCGCCCTCGGCGCGTACGTCGCCTGGAAAGGCCGGCAGGGGCGGCGGAAGGCGGAGTGGGCCCTCGGCCTCGCCACCGTCGCCGCCGGCGCCCTCGGCACGCTCCTCATCACCCGGGTGCTCCTCCCCGCCCTCAACTCCTCGGGGACGTACGCCTACGGCGAGTACGTCGCGGAAGGCGGCCGGGGTTCGCTCCTCGCGACCCTCGTCGCCGCCCCGCTGGACGCCCTGCGCCCCGAGGTGAAGGCCGTCACCCTCGTCCTCGTCCTCGCCCCCACCGCGCTGCTCGCACTCCGCTCACCGCTCGTGCTGCTCGCCGCCCCCACCCTCGGCTGGCGGCTGCTGTCGCGGCACAGCTACCACTGGGACACGGCGTTCCACTACAGCGCCGTCCTGATGCCGATCGTCTTCGCGGCACTGATCGACGCCCTCACCCCGTACGCACGTACCAACGCCAGCACCAGCACCGGTGCAAGCCCCAGCACCAGCACCGGTGCAAGCCCCAGCACCAGCCCCAGCCCCAGCATCAGCACCAAAGACGACGAGCGCGCCGCCCGCCACCTCCGCGCCTCCCTCGCCACCGTCGTCGCCGTCACCCTCGTCCTGCTCCCGTCCTTTCCTTTCGGGCTCGTCCTGCGCAAGGACACCTGGCGCACCACCGACCACGTCCGCGCCGCCCGCGCACTCCTCGACCGGATCCCCGACGGCGCGACCGTCGCCGCCTCCAACCGTCTCGTCCCGCAGCTCGCCGCGCGCTGCACCGCCGTCCTCTTCCCCGGCTATCCGATCCCCGGGAAGCTCTACGACACCGACGGCACGCCCCCGCCGCCCACCAGCGAGTGGATCATCCACGACAGCCGGCCGCACGAGGCCTGGCCGCTGCCGGACGGGCACTGGCCGTACCCCCTGGACCGCCAGCAGGACGAGCTGGCCCGTGCGCAGCAGAGTTACGGCTACCGGGTCGTCGCGCGCGAGGACGGCATCACCCTGCTGCGCAAGGAGACGGGCAGTGGGGCAGGCGGTGCGGGCGGTGCAGAAACGTCAATCCGGTGATGTCGGCGACACCCCCGACCGGGGGAAGTCGCAAGACCTCCACGGAGACCGGAAAAAGGCCCGGATCCCAAGGGGCGCAAGGGATCGGGCACCTTGCACCGTGCACAGTGGCGACTCCGGAGAGTAATTGATTCGCGTCCTGGTGCACAGCATCACTTACGAAGGGTTATGGTGGAAACCCCCCCTCGGGCCGGTCCGTATCCCCCCCACGGACCGGCCCGTTTTTTGTCTCCTCCCGCCCCGTGAGGCGCGTCAGCCCCGTCCGGCCCAGATGTTCGTGCCGGGGGTGGACACCGCGAAGGAGTCGATCTCCTTCAGTTCCCCGGCGGTCAGCGCGGGAGTCCCCAGTGCCGCCACGTTCTCCTCCAGCTGCTTCACGCTGGACGCCCCGATGAGCGCCGACGTCATCCGCTCGTCCCGCAGCACCCACGAGATCGCGAGCTGCGCGAGCGACTGGCCGCGCGCGGCGGCGATGTCGTCGAGGCCGTTGAGGCGCCGTACGACCTCCTCGCTCAGCAGCTCCGGGTCGAGGGACTTGCCCTGGGTGGCGCGGGAGCCCTCCGGGATGCCCTTCAGGTACTTGTTCGTCAGCAGGCCCTGCGCGAGCGGCACGAACGAGATGCAGCCCATGCCCGCCTCCTCCAGGGTGTCGAGCAGGCCGTCGTCCTCCGTCCAGCGGTTGATCATCGAGTACGAGGGCTGGTGGATGAGCGGCCGTACGCCCATCTCGCGCAGCAGGCGGGCCGCCTCGGCGGTCTGCTCGCTGTTGTACGAGGAGACGCCGACGTACAGCGCCTTGCCCTGCTGGACGGCGGACGCGAGCGCGCCCATCGTCTCCTCAAGAGGCGTGTCCGGGTCGAAGCGGTGCGAGTAGAAGATGTCGACGTAGTCGAGACCCATCCGCTTCAGCGAGGCGTCCAGGGACGACATCAGGTACTTGCGCGAGCCCCACTCGCCGTACGGGCCGGGGTGCATCCCGTAACCCGCCTTCGTGGAGACGAGCAGCTCGTCGCGGTACGGGGCGAAGTCCTGCGCGAAGAGCTTGCCGAAGTTGGACTCGGCGGAGCCGGGCGGCGGGCCGTAGTTGTTGGCGAGGTCGAAGTGGGTGACGCCGAGGTCGAAGGCGCGGCGCAGGATCGCGCGCTGCGAGTCGAGGGCGCGGTCGTCGCCGAAGTTGTGCCAGAGGCCGAGCGAGAGGGCCGGGAGCTTGAGGCCGCTGCGGCCGGAGCGCCGGTACTCCATCGTGTCGTAGCGGTTGTCGGACGCGCGGTGGTGAAGGGGTTCGTCAGTCACGTTCACCTCTCTATCACGTACGTACTTTTGACAGACCGGGTTGGGCCGCGGGCCCCCGTGCGCAGTAATGTGACGCGCTCGGGCCCCCGGAACCCCCTTGGGAATACTGCAGACGTCCGGGCTCCCGGGAACACGAGAGGGTGGAACGCTGTGAACCTGCGCGACCTGGTGTATCGGCTCTACGCACGGCGCGTGGAGGGCCGCCTCGACCACGCTCAGGTGCCCAAGCACATCGGAGTCATCCTCGACGGCAACAGACGCTGGGCGAAGGCCTCCGGCGGCACCACCGAGCAGGGACACAAGGCCGGTGCCAGCAAGATCCAGGAGCTGCTCGGCTGGTGCGCGGAGACGGACGTCGAGGTCGTCACGCTGTGGATGCTCTCCACGGAGAACCTGGACCGGCCGGAGTCCGAACTCACCCCGCTGCTCGGAATCATCGAAGGCGCCGTCCGGGCGCTGGCCGCCGACGGCCGCTGGCGCGTCCACCACGTGGGGACCATGGACATCCTTCCCGCCCGTACGCAGGGTGTACTGAAGGAGGCCGAGCAGGCAACGGCGGGCAACAAGGGAATACTGGTCAACGTCGCCGTCGGCTACGGCGGGCGGCAGGAGATCGCCGACGCGGTCCGCTCCCTGCTCCTCGAACACGCCGACAAGGGCACCTCTTTCGAGGAGCTCGCGGAGATCGTCGACGTCGAGCACATCTCGGAGCACCTCTACACGCGCGGCCAGCCCGACCCGGATCTCGTCATCCGCACCAGTGGTGAGCAGCGGTTGTCCGGGTTCATGCTGTGGCAGAGCGCCCACTCGGAGTACTACTTCTGCGAGGTGTTCTGGCCGGCCTTCCGCAAGGTCGACTTCCTGCGCGCCCTGCGCGACTACGCGGCCAGGCACCGGCGTTACGGATCCTGACCGCAGCCCGTACCCCCTCTTCGTACCGCATACGCGTGAACCGGCGTCATGTGCCGTGGCCATGACCAGGTATGGAGGCGCGTGTTCGAGGGAATACCCCTTCCAGGTCGGCGTCCGGACCACGGACGCTGAATCTCAGTGAGCGGCTGGATGTCGCTCGCCCGGGAGGCCCTTTGCACCAGGACGTTTCCGCCGTTCTCGGCGTGGACGACGTGGAGGGCCGGAGTTCGGCCCGCGCACCGTGGCCGAGTCCGGTCCCTCCGCCCGCGACGCCGTCGCACCCCAACCTCAGTACGAGGGGGTACGTCCTTCCGTGGTGAACAGCTCTAAGCGCCGACTTCCCGACAGGCGCACCTACGTTCTCGACACCAGCGTCCTGCTGGCCGACCCCGGCTCCATGACCCGCTTCGAGGAGCACGAAGTCGTGCTGCCGATCGTGGTCATCACCGAACTGGAGGCCAAGCGGCACCATCCGGAACTCGGATACTTCGCCCGGCAGGCCCTGCGCATGCTGGACGACTACCGCATCCGGCACGGCCGTCTCGACGCCCCGATCCCGATCGGGGACCTCGGCGGGTCACTGCGTGTCGAACTCAACCACTCCGATCCCGGCGTCCTTCCCGCCGGCTACCGGTTGGGGGACAACGACTCACGGATCCTGGCAGTCGCACGCAACCTCCAGGCCGAGGGGTACGACGTCACCGTCGTCTCCAAGGACCTGCCGCTGCGCATCAAGGCATCCTCGGTGGGCCTGCTCGCCGAGGAGTACCGCGCCGAACTGGCCATCACCGACTCCGGCTGGACCGGCATGGCCGAACTGACGCTGGAGGCCGACCAGGTGGACCTCCTCTTCACCGAGGAGCGGGTGTACGTACCCGAGGCCGCCGACCTTCCCGTGCACACCGGGCTCGTGCTCCAGTCGGAGCGCGGCAAGGCGCTGGGCCGGGTCACCGCCGACGGAAACGTCCGTCTCGTCCGGGGCGACCGGGGGGCGTTCGGCATCCACGGCCGCAGCGCGGAGCAGCGGATCGCCCTGGAACTGCTCCAGGACCCCGAGGTCGGCATCGTCTCGCTGGGCGGCCGGGCGGGCACCGGCAAGTCCGCGCTCGCGCTGTGCGCGGGCCTGGAGGCCGTACTGGAGCGGCAGGAGCACAAGAAGGTGATGGTCTTCCGGCCGCTGTACGCGGTCGGCGGGCAGGAGCTCGGCTATCTGCCGGGATCCGAGTCCGAGAAGATGTCGCCGTGGGCGCAGGCCGTCTTCGACACCCTCTCGGCGGTCGCGGGCAAGGAGGTCATCGAGGAGGTGCTCGGGCGCGGGATGCTCGAAGTGCTTCCGCTCACCCACATCCGGGGGCGCTCGCTGCACGACGCGTTCGTCATCGTCGACGAGGCCCAATCCCTGGAACGGAACGTCCTTTTGACGGTTCTGTCCAGGATCGGGGCGAATTCGCGGGTGGTGCTCACCCATGACGTCGCGCAGCGCGACAACCTCAGGGTCGGGCGGTACGACGGAGTGGTCGCGGTCGTCGAGAAGCTGAAGGGGCATCCGCTGTTCGCGCACGTCACGCTCACCCGCTCCGAGCGTTCGCAGATCGCGGCACTGGTGACCGAAATGCTGGAGGACGGGCAGATCTGACCCAAGTGGAGTGAGTCAGAAGGAAGTTGGCGCCGCCCGGCCGCACTCGCGAGAAGCGGGTGATCCTAGCCGGGCGGCGTCTCGTTGCGCGCGTAGTTCCACAAATCAGCGGCTCCGAAACCGATGTGACGTTTCACACGTAAGGAAGAATTGATTACCGGCCCGGCCATCCGGCAGAGTCTTGCTTCCGTCAGGCCCCGCATACGGCACACCCGCACCTCCAGAGGTGCAACACCAGACAAATCAACAGACTTCGCCGTATGCCGCCCGAGTAACACGGAGCACTCCCGCGGGAGTTGCCCACCGGGTCCGCGCCTCCCGTGACACAGCACGCAGGGAGGCCAGCGCCAGGGGTGCGATTGCGTCCGCCAGGGTCACCGGTGCGGACGCTGCTGGAAGGAAACCGTGTGAGCCGGATTTCGGTTCGGGGATTCGCAGTGGCCTCCGCCACCGCGGTCACCACTGTCGGCGCCGTCGTGGGCGTCGCATCGGGCGACCCTCAGTCGTCGGGCGACAACAACTTCGAGGCAGCCGCCGCCGACACGACGACTCTCCTCGCGGACATCCCCACCGGCCAGCAGGCCAAGGTGGCGACCGCTTCTCTCGCGCAGCAGGCCGACGTCCAGGCCGCCGCAGTCGACGAGGCAGCCAAGAAGACCGCCGAGGAATCGGCACGTCTGCAGGCCGCCACCGACGCCAAGTCCAAGAAGAAGGCGGCCGACGAGAAGAAGGCCGCCGAGGAGAAGGCGGCGAAGGAGGCCAAGGAGCGCGAGGAGAAGGAAGAGACCGCGAGCCGGTCGGCCACCCGCGACTCCTCGTCCTTCGCGCAGAAGACCTCCTACACGGTCGAAGAGGTCAAGGCGATCGCCCGCCAGATCGTCCCGGCCGGCCAGTTCCAGTGCTTCTCCACGATCGTCAACCACGAGTCGACGTGGAACTACCAGGCACAGAACCCGACCTCGGACGCCTACGGCCTGGTCCAGTCGAACCCGGGCAGCAAGATGGCCACGGTCGGCGCCGACTGGCGCTCCAACCCGGCCACCCAGATCCAGTGGGGCCTGAACTACATGAACGAGCGCTACGGCAGCCCCTGCGAGGCGTGGACCTTCTGGCAGTCGCACAACTACTACTAGGAGAGCCGAACCGAGGTGTCCGCTGCCTCGGCTCAACGTTTCGGAGCCCCCCACCGTCCTACGGTGGGGGGCTCCGCACGTGTACGGTCAGGTCGTTGAAATCGCCGGGGGGCGCCGTGGGGGGAAGAGGAAGCATCATGTCGAAGACGCCAGGGTGGCTCGGCGGGCTCGGGGCCCGGCTGACCCACGTGGGAGAGCGCCTGGAAGAGCGCCGCGCGGAAGCCGCGGCCGACCCCGACGCCACAGCGGTCCCGGGGCACGACGTGCCCGAACACATCCCCCCGCCCCCGGACTACGCGCCCGCCGTCGCCGCCAGGCCCGACCCCGTCGCCGCCCTGCCCTGGGGAATGCGGGTCGCCGCCGAGGCGGGCTGGCGGCTGCTCGTACTGGCGGGCACCGTCTGGGTGCTCGGCCAGATCATCAGCCAGGTGCAGCTGGTCGCGTTCGCCTTCATGGGCGCGCTGCTCGTCACCGCGCTGCTCCAGCCCACCGTGGCGTGGCTGAGGAAGAGGGGCCTGCCGCGCGGGCTGGCCACCGCGCTCACCGCCGTGCTCGGCTTCGTGATCATGGGGCTGGTCGGCTGGTTCGTGGTCTGGCAGATCATGGACAACGCGGAGGACCTCTCCAAGCAGGTCCAGCAGGGTATCCAGGACCTGCGGCACTGGCTGCTGAACAGCCCGTTCCATGTCACCGAGCAGCAGATCAACGACATCTCGAAGAACCTCAGCGACGCGATCGGCACCAACGTCCAGGAGATCACCTCCGCCGGACTCCAGGGCGTCACCGTCATCGTCGAGATGATGACCGGGATGCTCCTCGCGATGTTCTCCACCCTCTTCCTGCTGTACGACGGCAAGAAGGTCTGGGAGTGGACGCTCAAGCTGGTGCCGTCGCAGGCCCGCCCCGGCATGGCGGGCGCGGGGCCGCGCGCCTGGCGCACGCTCACCGCCTATGTGCGGGGCACCGTGATAGTGGCCATGATCGACGCCGTCTTCATCGGGCTCGGCCTGTACTTCCTGAACGTGCCGATGGCGGTGCCGCTGGCCGTCCTGATCTTCCTGTTCGCGTTCATCCCGCTGGTCGGTGCGGTGATCTCCGGAGCCCTCGCCGTCGTCGTCGCGATCGTCGTCAAGGGCCCCTTCATCGCCCTCATGGTGCTGATCGTCGTCCTCGCCGTGCAGCAGATCGAGGGCCATATCCTGCAGCCGTTCATCCTGGGCCGTGCGGTACGGGTGCACCCGCTCGCCGTCGTCCTGTCGGTCGCGGCAGGCGGCCTCGTCGCCGGCATCGGCGGTGCGGTCGTCGCGGTCCCGATAGTCGCGGTCCTCAACACGGCGATCGGCTACCTCCGCGCGTACGCCAAGGAGAACGCGCTGAAGGCCACGCCGAAACCGCACGGGGCGACGGCGGTGGACGTGGCACCCACCCCGCCCCCGGCGAAGGCGTCGAGCCAGCCCCCGGCGAAGGCGTCGAGCCAGCCCCCGGCCCCGTCCGCCGCCCCGGCCGCCGCCCCGCCCCCGGCCCAGCCTCCGCACGGGGAAGCAGGCCGGGAGTGATATCCGGGCCGGAGCTGGTCGGGGAACCGCACGAGGGGCCGCCGCCCGAGACACTGGTCTCGGGCGGCGGCCCCTCGTCGCGCCGGGAGCTGCTGCGGGAGCGACTGGAGGGGTGGCGCCGGCTGCCGTTGCTGTGGGCGCTCGGCGGGGCGCTCGTCGCCTCCGCGCTCTGGGCGGGCGGACTGTACGCATGGGGCGACGCGGCGCCCGAACAGCACGGCTACGAACTCACCCGCAGCACCTGCAAGAAGGTCCAGCCCCGGGCGATGGCAGCCAGGCTGGGGCGTATGGAAGCCGGCACGGGCTGGTCGAACCTGATCGAGGACCCGGTTCTGAGCCGGGCCGACTGCGGCTTCCAGATCGCATCGGGGGCCAAGAGCGAGTCGCTGCCGGGGCAGGGCTACATGGTGCGGTTCTCCGTCGAGCAGCACCGGAAGGCCGACCCGAGTCCGGAGTTCGAAGCCACGCTCAAGCTCGACCACGGCGGCCTCGAAGGCAACAGCGGCGCCGACTTCGCGGAGAAGCTGAACCGGGTGCCGGGCCTGGGCGAGAAGGCGTACTTCTTCACGATCTCCTACGGCGCCGAAACGCTGACACTCGCGGTGCAGCACGGCGGCGTCGTGCTGCAGCTGGAGGCGACGGTCAACCGGTCGGACGGCGGGGCGCGCGAGGTGGACACGGCACTGCTGAAGCCGCTGATGGAGGCGGACATGCGGGCGGCGATGGCGGCGCTCACGAAGTAGGCCACGGGGCACCCGGACGCTCACGAAGTAGGCCGCGGGATACCCGGACGTACGGAAGGGCCCCACCGGCGTGCTGCCGGCGGGGCCCCTCCACGTACGTACTCGAACTACTCGGCCAGTACGGCCTCGGAGTCGAGGGTGACGCCGACCGCCTGGATCACCGAGGCGATCTTGACGGCCTCCTGGATCGTCTCGCGGGAGACGTCCGCCTTGCGCAGGACCTGCTCGTGCGAGTCCAGGCACTGGCCGCAGCCGTTGATCGCGGAGACCGCGAGGGACCACAGCTCGAAGTCGATCTTCTCGACACCCGGGTTGCCGATGACGTTCATCCGCAGGCCGGCGCGCAGGTTCCCGTACTCCGGGTCGGAGAGCAGGTGGCGGGTGCGGTAGAAGACGTTGTTCATCGCCATGATCGCGGCGGCGGACTTGGCCGCCGTGTACGCCTCGGCGGAGAGGTTCGCCTTCGCCTCGGGCTCCAGCTCGCGCAGCACCTTCGGCGAGCGCGAGGCGATCGCGCAGGCCAGTACGGTGCCCCACAGCTGCTGCTGCGGGAGGTCGCTGTTGCCGATGACCGAGCCCAGGTTGAGGCGCAGGTCCTTGGCGTAGTCCGGGATGGCGGACTTCAGTTCGTCGAGTGCCATGTCAGATCAAGTCCGTTCTGTGGTCCGTACGGGCGGCTTCGCTGGCGTCGGTCTTACTCGCCCGAGAGGAGCGCGACCGGGTCCAGGGTGTTCTCGCCCTTGGTCCAGTTGCACGGGCACAGCTCGTCCGTCTGCAGCGCGTCGAGGACCCGGAGGACCTCCTTCGGGTTACGGCCGACGGAACCGGCGGTCACCATCGTGAACTGGATCTCGTTGTTCGGGTCGACGATGAAGACGGCGCGCTGCGCGAAGCCGTCCTCGCCCTCGATGCCGAGGTCACGCATGAGCTCGTGCTTCGAGTCGGCCAGCATCGGGAAGGGCAGGTCGGTCAGGTCCGGGTGGTCCTTGCGCCAGGCGTGGTGCACGAACTCGGAGTCACCGGAGAAGCCCAGGACCTGCGCGTCGCGGTCCGTGAACTCCTCGTTCAGCTTGCCAAACGCGGCGATCTCGGTCGGGCAGACGAAGGTGAAGTCCTTGGGCCACGCGAAGACGACGCGCCACTTGCCCTCGTAGGACTTGTGGTTGATCTGCTCGAACTCGTTGCCGGCCTCCAGGGAGACACAGGCGGTGAGGTCGTACGTGGGGAACTGGTCACCAACAGTGAGCACGCGCTCTCCTTGCGACATAGGAAATCCCTTTTGGGGCTTTTCCTGTGGGGGTGGACGGATCCCCAGAGTGACACAAGGGGCATTGATAACGGAAATAGCTAGACTAGGTTGTAGCGATCGGAGGTGGTTATCAGTGGCCGTACTGAATAGGGGCAAACAGCCCACCCTGGCCCAGCTGCGCGCTTTCGCCGCCGTGGCCGAACATCTGCACTTCCGCGACGCCGCGGGTGCGCTCGGGATGAGTCAGCCCGCGCTGTCCGGGGCGGTGTCCGCGCTGGAGGAGACGCTCGGCGTCCAGCTCGTCGAGCGTACGACGCGCAAGGTGCTGCTCTCGGCGGCGGGGGAGCGGCTGGCGGCGCGGGCGGGTGTGGTGCTGGACGCGGTCGCCGCACTGCTGGACGAGGCGGAGGCGGTACGGGCGCCCTTCACCGGGGTGCTGCGGCTGGGGGTGATTCCCACGGTGGCGCCGTACCTGCTGCCGACGGTGCTGCGGCTGGTGCACGAGCGGTATCCGGAGCTGGATCTCCAGGTGCACGAGGAGCAGACCTCGTCGCTGCTGGAGGGGCTGTCGGCGGGCCGGCTCGACCTGCTGCTCCTCGCGGTGCCGCTGGGGGTGCCGGGGGTTCTTGAACTCCCGTTGTACGAGGAGGACTTCGTGCTCGTCGCACCGGCGGAGCACTGGCTGGGCGGCCGGGCCGACATCCCGCGCGAGTCGCTGCGCGAGCTGGACCTGCTGCTCCTCGACGAGGGGCACTGCCTGCGCGACCAGGCGCTGGACGTGTGCCGGGAGGCGGGCCGGGAGGACGGCGCACTGGTCACGACGACCGCGGCGGGCCTGTCGACGCTGGTGCAGCTGGTGGCGGGCGAGCTGGGGGTGACGCTGCTGCCGCGGACGGCGGTCGAGGTCGAGACCTCGCGCAACGCGGCGCTGGTGACGGGGGACTTCGCGGCCCCGGCGCCGTCGCGGCGGATCGCGCTGGCGATGCGGGTGGGCGCGGCCAGGGGTGAGGAGTTCGAGGAATTCGCGGAGGCGCTGCGGGGGGCGGTGAGGGGGCTGCCGGTGCGGGTGGGGTGAGGTGCGGGGCGGCTGCGCCTGTGGCGGGCTTTTGCCTGCGGGTGCGTCGTGGTTGCTCGCGCAGTTCCCCGCGCCCCTAAGGCGTGCCCCGCAAGGGGCGCGGGGAACTGCGCGGCCAGCCACGGCACCACCTAGCTATACACCCCAGGTATACACACCGTGTACAGTGACGCGCATGACCATCGGACACACCCTGCTCGGTCTCCTGGAGGCCGGTCCCAGTCACGGTTACGACCTCAAGCGGACCTTCGACGAAAAGTTCGGTCACGACCGGCCCCTGCACTACGGCCAGGTCTATTCGACGATGTCGCGCCTCCTCAAGAACGGCCTCGTCGAAGTCGACGGCACCGAGGCGGGCAGCGGCCCGGAGCGCAAGCGGTACGCCATCACCGACGCCGGTATCACCGACGTCGACCAGTGGCTCGCGACGCCGGAGAAGCCCGAGCCGTACCTCCAGTCGACCCTGTACACCAAGGTCGTCCTCGCCCTCCTCACCGGCCGCGGCGCCGCCGACCTCCTCGATGTCCAGCGGGGTGAGCACCTGCGGCTGATGCGCGCCCTCACCGAGCGCAAGCGCGGCGGCGACCTGGCCGACCAACTCGTCTGCGACCACGCCCTGTTCCACCTCGAAGCGGACCTGCGCTGGCTGGAACTCGCCGCCGCACGGCTCGACAAGCTCGCTGCGGAGGTACGCAAGTGATGACCGACAGTTCCCCCGCCCCCGCCGGGTCCCTCCTCGCCGCCGTCGACCTGCGCAAGGCGTACGGCGCCACCCCCGCGCTCGACGGCGCCCACTTCTCCATCCATCCCGGTGAGATCGTCGCCGTCATGGGCCCCTCCGGGTCCGGCAAGTCGACGCTGCTGCACTGCCTCGCCGGGATCGTCGCCCCGGACTCGGGTTCCATCACGTACAAGGGACGCGAACTCTCCTCGCTGCCCGACCGCGAACGCAGCGCCCTGCGCCGCAGCGAGTTCGGGTTCGTCTTCCAGTTCGGGCAGCTGGTGCCGGAGCTGACCTGCGTCGAGAACGTCGCGCTGCCGCTCAGGCTGAACGGTGCCAAGCGGCGCCCGGCCGAGGAACAGGCCCTGGAATGGATGCGGAAGCTGGAGGTGGACGACCTCGCGGGCAAGCGGCCCGGTGAAGTGTCCGGCGGTCAGGGGCAGCGGGTCGCCGTGGCCCGCGCCCTGGTCACCGGGCCGCGCGTGCTCTTCGCCGACGAACCGACCGGTGCACTGGACTCGCTCAACGGCGAGCGCGTCATGGAGCTCTTCACCGAGGCCGCCCGGTCCACCAACGCCGCCGTCGTACTGGTCACGCACGAGGCGCGGGTCGCCGCCTACTCCGACCGCGAGGTCGTCGTACGGGACGGCAAGTCGCGCAGTACGGAGTACGCGATATGAGCAAGGCTCAACCGATCGATGTGCTCAGGGCGTTGGCGCTCGGCATCCGCTTCGCCCTGGGCGGCGGACGCGAGGGGTGGGTACGGACCGCGATGACCGCGCTCGGCGTCGGGCTCGGGGTGACGCTGCTGCTGGTCTCGGTGGCCGTGCCGCACGCGATGTCGGCACGCAACGACCGGGACATGGCCCGGTCGACGATGCCCGCGGGGGATGCCGGCGAGAGCGGTCCGCGCTCGGTGCTCATCGCCAACGCGGAAACCCAGTACCGGGACAACAGCGTACGAGGGCGGCTGATCAAGCCCGGTGGGCCCGAGGCCCCGCTGCCGCCCGGCCTCGCCGCGTACCCCAAGGACGGCGAACTCGCCGTGTCGCCCGCGCTCGACGCCCTGCTCAAGTCCGACGAGGGCAGACTGCTGCGCGAGCGGCTGAAGGGGAAGGTCGCCGCCGTCATCGGCGACGAAGGAGTGCTCGGCCCCGCCGAACTGGCCTACTACCGGGTCGACTCCACGCTGAAGGCGGGCACCCCCGGAGTCTCCGGCGCGGTCTTCTCCGTGAGCAGCCGGATGACGTTCGACCCCACCCTGCTCCTTCTCATCGTCGTCGCCTTCATCGTCCTGCTCGTGCCCATCGGGGTGTTCATCGCGGCTGCCGTCCGCTTCGGCGGCGAACGCCGCGACCGCAGGCTGGCCGCGATGCGCCTGGTGGGCGCCGACAGCCGTACGGTGCGCCTCATCGCGGCGGGGGAGGCGCTCGCGGGCGCACTGCTCGGTCTCGCGGTCGGCGCCGCGCTCTTCCTCGTCGCACGCTCGCTGGCCGGCCAGATCACCTTCGGTATTTCGGGGGCCGGGCTCTTCCCCTCGGACCTGACTCCGCCGCTCGCGCTGGTGTTCCTGGTGCTCCTGGCCGTGCCGGTGGCTGCCGTGGGGGTGTCGCTGCTGGCGCTGCGCGGCGTCGTCATCGAACCCCTGGGAGTGGTCCGCACGGCCAGGCCGGTGCGCCGCAGGCTGTGGTGGCGGCTGCTGATGCCCGCCGCGGGGCTCGCCCTGCTGTTCTACGTGATCAAGAGGGAAAGCGGAGGTGAGGTCGACCAGAACAAACTGATCGGCGGCACCGTCCTGCTCCTGCTCGGTATCACCGCGCTGCTGCCCTGGCTGGTGGAAGCCTTCGTCGCACGCCTCGACGGCGGCAGCCTCTCCTGGCAACTCGCCGTCCGCAGGCTCCAGTTGAACAGCGGTCTGGCCGCCCGTACGGTCAACGGCATCGCCGTCGCGGTGGCCGGAGCCATCGCGCTGCACATGCTGCTGACCGGCATCGACAACCGGTACATCACCGACACCGGCGCCGACCCGAGCCGCGCACAGCTGTTGACCACGGTCTCGGACAGCAGCCCGGCCGCCCGGAAGGCCGACCGGCTGAAGGCCGAGGTCACCCGCACCGAGGGAGTGCAGAAGTACATCGGGCTCGGCTCGGTCAGCGTGGGAGACCGGGCCAAGTCACCGAAGGCGCTCGAAGAGGTCACCGTCGCCGACTGCGCCACCCTGCTTGAGGTGGCGAAGCTCCCCACCTGCAAGGACGGAGACACCTTCATTCTCCGGGGCGGTGACCGGCCCGATCCTTCGCCCCTCTTCGGAGCCGGCCGCACGGTCGTCCTGCGGCCCGATCACTTCGCCTCGATGCCAGGGCCCAAGAAGGCCGACACCCCTCCGCCGGTCCGGTGGACCCTGCCCGCGAACACCCGTACCGCCCAAGCCGTCCCCGGCCCCGACGGGTATAACCGCGGGGGGCTGCTCGCCACTCCCGGCGCGCTGCCGGCCCTGGCCCCCGGCAGCCTGGCGCTCACGGCATACGTGAAGATCGACGAGAGCTCCCCGGACGTCGCCGAGCGGGTACGCAACATCTTCGCCGCCGCCGACCCGAACGCCGCCCTGTACAGCGCGAGGGCGAGCGTCACCAACGGGCGCTTCGCCGCCGTCCAGAAGGCGCTGTACGCGGGTGCCGCCTGTGTGCTGCTGCTGATCGGGGTCAGCCTGCTGGTATCCCAGCTGGAGCAGCTGCGCGAGCGGCGGAAACTGCTCTCCGTGCTCGTCGCTTTCGGCACCCGGAGGTCCACCCTCGGCCGGTCCGTGCTGTGGCAGACCGCCGTCCCCATGGCCCTCGGGCTGGTGCTCGCGGTGGCGGTGGGGGTCGGGCTGGGCCTGATCCTGCTCAGGATGAGCTCCGTCCCGGCCGCCGTCGACTGGGTGGGCGTCGCCGTGATGGCGGGCGTCGGAGGAGGAGTGGTCCTCCTGGTCGGGCTGCTCAGCCTGCCCCCGCTCTGGCGGCTGATGCGGCCGGAGGGGCTGCGTACGGAGTAGAACGGAGTAGACACGTCGTCCCGGCGGGCCGCCGTACCTCGGTACGGCGGCCCGCCGGGACGCTCACTCGGGTGGCGCGTCCTTGGGCGGTCTCCCCCTGCGCGGGAGCGGTCCCGTGTGCTTGGGGAGCCGGCCCGCGTCCGTGAGCGACTTGCGGAGCAGGAACTCGATCTGCGCGTTCGCGCTGCGGAGCTCGTCGGAGGCCCACCGCGCCAGGGCGTCGTACACCCTGGGATCGAGCCGCAGCAGCACCTGCTTGCGGGCCTCGCGCCGGGGCGGGGGTGCGGGCTCCTCGTCGGCCGCCTCGCCGGTGGCGTCCTCGCTCACTGGTAGAGCGAGCCCGTGTTGATGACCGGCTGGGTCGCCCGGTCGCCGCACAGCACGACGAGCAGATTGCTCACCATGGCCGCCTTGCGCTCCTCGTCCAGCGTGACGATGTCCTGCTCGGTGATACGGACCAGCGCCTGCTCGACCATGCCGACCGCGCCGTCCACGATCAGCTTCCGGGCGGCCACGACCGCACCGGCCTGCTGCCGCTGGAGCATCGCGGATGCGATCTCCGGGGCGTACGCGAGGTGGGTGAAGCGGGACTCGATGATGTGGACGCCGGCCGCCTCGACGCGGGCGTGCAGCTCGATCGCCAGCTTCTCGGTGATCTCGTCGGCGTTGCCGCGCAGCGAGAGGCCCTCCTCGTCGTGGGAGTCGTACGGGTACTCGATGGCGATGTGCCGTACGGCGGCCTCGGTCTGGGTGGAGACGAACTCCAGGAAGTTGTCCACCTCGAAGCAGGCCTGGGCGGTGTCCTCGACGCGCCACACGACGACCGCCGCCAGCTCGATCGGGTTGCCGTACGCGTCGTTGACCTTCAGGACCGCGGTCTCGTGGTTGCGGACCCGGGTGGAGATCTTGTTGCGGGAGGTCAGCGGGTTGACCCAGCGCAGGCCGTCGGTGCGGATCGTGCCCCGGTAGCGGCCGAAGAGCTGGACGACGCGGGCCTCGCCGGGGGCGACCATGTTCAGCCCGCTCATCGCGAGGACGGAGGCGAAGAAGAGGACGATGCCCAGCACGATCAGGGCGATCTTCAGACCCATGGCGACGGCGGACGCGCCGACCGTGATCAGCCCGGCGGAGGCAACGATGCCGAACAGGCCGAGCAGGAGCGCGAGGCCGCCCGCGATGCTGTGCGCGGCGAACTCGGTGACACGGGGTGCGGGCATCTCCGGCAGGTCGCCGGAGGGATTCCCGGTGGGGCTGTGGTCGGTGGTCGGCATGGTGGTCCCCGTTTCTGTGCGTCTCTGCGCCGGTGAGGGCCGGTGCATCTAGCAAAGTGATATCACTTTACAGCGAATCCTGGCGACCGCATAGGCCCGTAGCCATGACCGCATAGGCCCGTAATTCGGACTCGTTTCCTCAACTTCGCTCACTCCTGGCAACCTTTGGGCACTCTTGTTCGTCAGGTTCCCCTGAGGGGGGTGCTGATTGTCACGTCCATAAAAGTGGTGATTGGCACCTATTTGTCCTTTCCGGCGGTGTTAGCTTTCTGAGCTGATCCGGCGAGTGTTCGGTGAGTATGGCGAGTGACGACTGAGAAGCGGAGCAACTGACCAATGGGCCGAGCGGATGCGCGCAGGGCCCGGCAGCGCGGGTCGCGCCGGGGCGGGACTGCCGGGAGGAGCGGAATACGCCGCTTCTTCACCTGGAAGAAGATGCTGGGCACGTTCTTCGGGATCTGTCTGCTCGGGATGGGCGCCTTCCTGGCGCTCTACATGTCGATCGAGGTCCCGGCCGCGGGCAATGCGTCGGCGACCCATCAGAGCAACGTCTACAAGTACAGCAACGGCGCGATCCTCGCCCGTACCGGCAAGGGTGACGGGTACAACCGGGAGAACGTCGCCCTCGCAAGTATCCCCGAGGACGTCCGGTGGACGTTCGTCGCAGCCGAGAACATGTCGTTCTACGAGGACGAGGGCATCGACTTCAAGGGCACCGCCCGCGGTCTGCTCAACACGATCACCGGCAAGGGCAAGCAGGGTGGCTCGACGATCACCCAGCAGTACGTGAAGAACTACTACCTCACGCCCGACCAGACGATCAGCCGCAAGCTGAAGGAACTGGTGATCTCGCTCAAGGTCGACGACAAGTACTCCAAGGACGAGATCCTGCTCGGCTACATCAACACCAGTTACTACGGGCGTGGTGCCGCCGGAATCCAGGCCGCCGCCCAGGCGTACTACGGCAAGGACGTCGGGAAGCTCACGGTCGAGGAGGGCGCCTACCTGGCGGCCCTGCTCCAGGCGCCCAGCAGCTACGACGTCCTCACGGCGACCCCGAAGAGCAAGGCGCTCGTCATCGAGCGCTGGAACTACGTCCTCGACAACATGGTCAAGATGGGCCAGCTCAAGCAGGCGGACCGGGCCGGCATGAAGTTCCCCCACGTGATCAAGCGGCGGCCCGACCCCGGCATGAAAGGCCAGACCGGTTACCTCGTCGAGGCGGCCAACCAGCAGCTGATGGCCCGCGAGAACATCGACGAGAAGGAACTCGCCGCCGGCGGCTGGACGATCACCCTCAACATCGACCCGAAGCGGCAGAAGGACCTGGAGAAGGCGGTCGACCGCCAGCTGGAGTCCAAGCTGGACCGCAAGAACAAGAAGATGGTCGACCGCAACGTCCAGGCGGGCGCGACGTCCATCGACCCCAAGACCGGCGCGGTCGTCGCCCTGTACGGCGGAGCCGACTACCTCTCGCACCAGATCAGCAACGCCACCCGCACCGACTACCAGCCCGCGTCGACGTTCAAGCCGATCGTCTTCGCCGCCGCGCTGGAGAACAATTCGGAGACGGCGGACGGCGAGCCGATCACCGCGAACACGATCTACGACGGCACCAGCAAGCGGAAGGTCAGCGGCCCCTCCGGCTATGCCCCGCAGAACGAGGACGACAGGGACTACGGTGACATCAGCGTCCAGGAGGCCACGGACAAATCCGTCAACTCCGTCTTCGCGCAGATGATCGTGGACGTCGGCGAGAAGCTCGTGAAGCAGACCGCGATCCAGATGGGCATGAAGGACCGAGGCGCCTTCGGTCCCACCCCGTCCATGGCGCTGGGCTCCATGCAGGCCAACACCATGGACATGGCGGCCGTGTACGGCACGCTCGCCGCGCACGGCAAGAAGATCACCGCGTCGGTGGTCCAGAAGGCCGAGCACAAGGACCGCGAGACCATCAAGCCCAAGGGGTTCGCCGACGGCGAGGGCATCAGCCGTCAGTCGGCCGACACCTTGACCTCCGTCCTCGAACACGTCGTGGAGGAGGGCACCGGCAGCGCCGTCAACAACGGCAAGTACCACGCGGCGGGCAAGACCGGCACCTCGGAGAACAACCACTCGGCCTGGTTCGCGGGCTACACCCCCGATCTGGCCACTGTGGTCGGCCTGTTCGGCGAGAAGGCCGACGGGCCCGGCCAGACCACCCTCACCGGCACGATGGGCAAGGGGCGGGTGAACGGATCGGGCTTCCCGGCGAAGATCTGGGAGGACTACATGACCGGTGCCCTCGACGGCAAGGACACCGAGTTCGACCTGGAGGTCAAGGAAGGCGCCGAGTACCGGACGCCGCCCCCGCCCCCGGAGACCACTCCTCCGCCCACCAAGACCAAGGACCCCGAGGAGCCGGACCACACCCAGCCGCCGAAGGACACGGCCCCGCCGCACACCCCTCCGCCGACCCACCCCCCGGCCGACGGCGGGGGCCAGAACGCGGGCCAGGACGGCGGTCAGAACGCGGGTCAGGACGGCGGTCAGAACGAGGGCCAGAACGGCGGCACCCCCGGCCCCGACCCGGACCCGGGCACCGACCCGGGCGGTGACGGCGGCACCATCGACGGCAACGCCAACACGGGCCAGGACGGCGGCAAACCGGGCGGCAGCCAGAACGGCGGCAACGCCAACGGAACCCAGTGGCCATAGAGCCGCAGCCGTAGCGCAGCCGCAGCCGCAGCCCTAGCAGCCCCACAGGTACGGATGTGAGAAACGGCGGCCCCCACCCTCACAAGGGTGGGGGCCGCCGTTTTCCCGTTCCGGCCCCACGCCTAGTGGAACCGCGCCGAGATCCGCTCGCCCAGATCCTTGTCCACGTTCCGCCAGTACGTGAACGCCCGGTCGAGGACCGGCTTGCTCACGCCGTCCGACAGGTGCCCGACGATGTTGCCCACCAGCCGGTCCCTGGCCGCGTCGTCCAGGACGTCGCGCACCAGCGTGCCCGGCTGGCCCCAGTCGTCGTCGTCCCGGCGCAGCGTGTACGCGTGGTGCACCATCTCGCCGGCCGTCTGCCACCCCGCGGGCTCGCCGAAGCGGGCGGTGTCGGCCGCCGGGCCGCCGTACGAGTTCGGCGCGTACACCGCACCCGTCCGTGACGGCTCGTACCGCATCGGCCCGTCCTTCGCGTACGAGTTGACGGCGAACCGGGGCCGGTTCGGCGGCAGTTGCGCGTAGTTGGGCCCGATCCGGTACCGATGGGTGTCCGGGTACGAGAAGAGCCGTCCGAGCAGCATCTTGTCCGGGGACGGGCCGATGCCCGGCACCAGGTTCGACGGCTCGAAGGACGCCTGCTCGATGTGGACGAAGAAGTCCTCCGGATTCTCGTTCAGGGTCATCCGGCCGACCTCGATCTCGGGGTAGTCCGCGTGCGGCCACACCTTCGTCAGGTCGAACGGATTGAAGCGGTAGTCCGGCGCGTCGTCGAACGGCATCACCTGGACGTACAGCTTCCAGGTGGGATGGTCCCCGCGCTTGATCGAGTCGAACAGGTCCCGCCGGTGCACGTCACCGTCGGTACCCGCCATCGCGTCGGCGTCCTCCTGGGTGAAGAAGTCGATGCCCTGCTCGGTCTTGAAGCGGTACTTCACCCAGAACCGCTCGCTGCCCGCGTTCACCCACAGATAGGTGTGCGAGCTGAAGCCGTCCATGTGCCGGTACGTCTTCGGGATGCCCCGGTCGCTCATCAGGATGGTGACCTGGTGGGCGGACTCCGGCGACAGCGTCCAGAAGTCCCACTGCATGTCATGGTCGCGCACACCGCTGTCGGGGCGGCGCTTCTGCGAGCGGATGAAGTCCTGGAACTTCATCGGGTCACGGACGAAGAAGACCGGCGTGTTGTTGCCGACCATGTCGTAATTGCCGTGCTCCGTATAGAACTTGAGCGCGAAACCGCGCGGGTCCCGCCAGCTGTCCGGCGAGCCCTGCTCACCGGCGACCGTCGAGAAACGGGCCAGCATGTCGGTCCGCTTCCCCGGCTGGAAAAGATCGGCCTTCGTGAACTGGCTGACGTCATTGGTCACTTCGAAGAAGCCGTACGCACCCGAACCCTTCGCGTGCACCACCCGCTCGGGCACCCGCTCCCGGTTGAACTGGGCCATCTTCTCGATGAGGTAATGGTCCTGGAGCAGGATCGGCCCGTCGGGCCCGACGGTGAGCGAATGCTCGTCGCTCTCCACCGGGATCCCGGCGTTGTTGGTGGTGTACGGGGCGGTCTGCGGCGTGCTCTGCGGCGCTTCGCGAGTCTCCTCGGTCACGAGCGTCCTCCCGGAGATTGGTGGGAATTGGGTCGCTACGTCCGACTGCCCCAGTCAACCCCGCCGACACTACGTCGGCAACACTTGGACCGAATCCAACCCCGGAAGGCATCCGAATCCAGCCCCGGAGGGCGTCCGAATCCAGCCCCGGAAGGCATCCGCACCGCCCCTTCTCCTCCGGTCCGCGCTACCCCTTCTCCTCCGGTACGGAGCCGGGCAGGCCCAGCTCGAACCAGACGACCTTGCCGCTGCTCAGCCGGGTCGCACCCCACTTCCGCGCCAGCCGGTTCACCAGGAAGAGCCCACGCCCGCCCTCATCCGTGTCCCGGGCCCGCCGCTGCCGGGGCAGCTGCGGCGAATCGTCGCCGACCTCGCACCGCAGTACGTCCGTACGCAGCAGCCGCAGCGTCACCGGCCGCTCCGCGTACCGCACGGCATTGGTGACGACCTCGCTGACCAGCAGCTCCACCGAGTCCGACAGCTCTTCGAGCCCCCAGCGCTCCAGGGCCCGCCGGGCGAGCCGCCTGGCCCGACCCGGAGCCTGCTCCTCCGGTTCCAGGAACCAGTACGCGACGTCGCTCGGCGCAATCCCGTCGAAACGGGCCGCGAGCAGCGCGATGTCGTCGTCCCGGTCACCGGGTCCGAGCATGTCCAGGACGTCGTCGCAGAGCGCTTCGAGGGGCGGCGGATGGTCGGGTCCGGTCAGCTGGGCGGTCGCGGCGAGCCGCTCCCGCAACTGCTCGATGCCGGTCCACACGTCCCGCAGCCGGGACTCGACGAGGCCGTCCGTGTAGAGGAGCAGCGTCGCTCCCGCCGGAGCATCCAGCTCCACGGCCTCGAAGTCGACGCCGCCGACCCCGATGGGCGCCCCTGGCGGTACCCGCAGCACCTCGGCGCGGCCCCCCAGGTGCAGCAGGATGGGCGGCGGATGCCCGGCGTTGGCGATGGTGATGCGGTGCGCGACCGGGTCGTACACGGCGTACATGCAGGTGGCCATGCGGTCGGTGCCGAGCCGCTGCGCCTGCTCGTCGAGGTGGTGCAGCACCTCCTGCGGCGGCAGGTCCAGCCCGGCGAGGGTCTGGGCCGTGGTCCGGAACTGCCCCATGATCGCCGCCGATGTCATGGAGTGCCCCATCACATCGCCCACGACCAGCGCCACCCGGCTGCCCGGCAGCGGAATCGCGTCGTACCAGTCCCCGCCGACCCGCGCGGTCTCGGCGGCGGGAAGGTACCGGGACGCGAGCTTCACGCCGGTCGGCCGCGGCAGCGAGTCCGGCAGCATCGTCCGCTGCAGCTCGTCGGCGATGTACGCCTCGCGCCCGTACAGCACGGCCTTGTCGATGCCGAGCGCGGTGTGGGTGGCCAACTGGGCTGCCACCAACAGGTCGTTGGCCTCGAACGCCGCCCGTTCCGGCCTGCGCAGGAAGACGGCCGCGCCGATCACCCGGCGGCGGCCCCGGAGCGGGGCGAGTATCGCGCGCCGCCCGTCGGGCAGGCCGCAGTCGCCGCCCAGCAGTTCGGGCAGCGCGACGCGCGCGGACGCCGCGTCGCCGAACACCGGCCGCACCCCGCGCAGCACCTCGGCCAGCGCACCGCCGCTGAGCACCTCGCACAGCTGCTGGGCGGGCGAACCGTCGCTCATCACGGCGTCCAGTTCCTCGCCCGCCGGGCCCTCACTGCTTAAACGCAGCCGGTCGGTACGCCGCAGCCGCAGCATGAACGGCACGGCGGGCCGCTCGTCCCCCACCGGCAGCGGATCCCTCAGATACACCAGGATCGCGTCCGAGAAGGTGGGAACGGTGGCCCGGCACAGCCCCAGCACGATCTCGTCGAGATCGATGCCGCGGGCGATCCGCCGGGTCGCGGCCCCGACGAACCGCAGCCGGTCGCCCTCGGACCTGGCCGGGGGCGGAGTGCCCCCGGAGCCCGGCACTCCGGGTCCAGGTACTCCGGGTCCCGGCACTCCGGGTCCCGATACTCCAGAACCTGGCCCTCCGGGCCCCGGCGGCCCTCCGGCAGCCGTCGCGGCCATGGCGGACTCTTCCTCCGGCTCCTGCCTCGGCCGGGCGCGCTCGTGCGGCCTGGCAACCAGGGGCTGCCGGCCTTCGTGCGAGGTGGACTGCTGCTCCGTCACGCGTGGGATTCCGTCCGTCCGGGGAGCTTGTGCGCTGCAATCGCTATGAGCGATATACCCGCTCTGCGGGCGGCGTCGACAGAAAGGTGGCCTGTGAACGTTACAGAACCGCACGCTTTCTCGTGCAGCTTCACAGAACCACCCCCTTTTGGTGACATACGGTCAGGTCCTGCTCTACGCCCGGTAGTTACTGCATATTTCTACTGGGTGTGCAGTCTTCCGGAGGACGATCCTACGTTTGGACCCTGGGGGCGCATCAAGAGTCTCACGTCGTCATGTGCGCCGGGGTGCGGTCCCAGTCATCCGGAAGATCCGGCACTCCCCAGTGCGGATCGGGCCGCCAGTCCTCCCACCCGTCGGCGAACGGCGCCCCCCAGGCCTCCACGGTCCGCACGGCGGCAAGACCCGCCTCCCGTACGCCCTCGGCCTGCCGCTCTCCCACCAGCCCCACCCGCCGGGCCTGCGCGAACTCGTCCTCGTCCAGCCACATCCACCGCCGGTCGGGCGCCACCGCGATGTCCAGAAAGTGATCCTGCGAATCGACCCCGCCGACCCATCGGGCCCGCGGCTCCTCCAGGTTGATGTACCAGTTCTTGAACCGCCATCCAGGCTCCCAGAACAGCCACACCGACCAAGGCTCCCCGGGCCGCGCCAACTTCAGCACCCCGGTCCCGAACCACCGCGAGGTCGTCGTCCGCCGCGCCTTCGTGTACCGGGTCTCCAACGGCTCCTCATGCACCGAAGTCCCGTCCACGAGAACGGGCTTCACGCACTCCGTCCCCGGCGCCATCCAGACCGCGAGCAACTCGTCGGTGTCCTGCACGACGGTCACGGGCCGGCAGATGTGAATGCGCGGAGAAGCATTGTCCCGGTACCGCCAGAGAATCCGATCCCCCGGCACCCATCTGCCCCCGCCCGCCCCGCCGGCTGCGCCCATGTGCTCTGTCATGGAGAGATTTTAGGAGTACGGGGGTGCAGCCGCAGCGATTTGGATCACGAGGCACGCCCCGGGGCTCAGACGACCGGCGGCCGTCCTGCGCGGGTCAGCCGCAGCACGGTCCGCCAGCTCATCGGCGCCCGTACGCCCGGTTCGCCGCGAAACCCCTGGGCGAACCCCGCGAAAGCGACCCGCCGCGCGTGCCCGTCGCGTACGCGCCAGAGGGTGAGCAGCACCCAGGCGGCGAGATTGGCGGGGATCAGGAGACGGGGGAGGTTGCGCCGGGCCAGCCAGACCCTGTTGCGGGCGCTCAGCTCGTAGAAGCGGTCGTGCCGGGCGGGGTCGGTCGCAGGGTGGTGGACGATGATGTCCGGCGTGTACAGGCCGGTGTACCCGCGGTCCCACAGCCGCCAGGCCAGGTCGATCCCCTCGTGGAAGAGGAAGAAGTGGCCCGGCCAGCCCCCGACCTGCTCGAAGGCACTCCTCCGTACGAGCACGACGCCCTCGGCCATCACGGTCACGACACCGGGCCGCGCGGGGTCCGACGCCCGAAGCCGCGGCACCCAGCGGCGCAGTGTGACGTGGGTGTCGGGGTCGGCGATGCGGGGCTGTACGTAGGCGAGCCGGGGGTCGCGGTGGAGGTGTGCGGCGAGCCGCGCCAGGGCATCGCGGTCCGGGAGGACGGCGTCGTTGTCGAAGAAGATCAGGAAGTCACCTTCGACGTTCCGCGCCCCGACGTTGCGCCCTTCGGGAATCCCCAGGTTCTCCGGCAGCGAGACCGTCCGCACCCCCTCGGGCACCTGCTCCGGAACGCACCCGTTGCCGACGACCACGACATCCAGGTCCACCCCCTCCTGCGCGAAGAGGGACTCCAGCGCCAGACCGAACTCCCGCGGGCGGTCGTTCATGGTCAGGACGACGGCGCCAATGGACGTACGGGCTGCGGTACCAGGGCTCACGGAGGGTCCGTCCTCGGATCGGGGCGCCCTACCCTAGTGCGGCGACGGCCTCGCCTGCCGTCGAACGCCAAGGGGGGAGGACCCGTGTTGTTCACCGTGCCGCCGGGCGCGACCGGGTTCACCGCGCCGCACGACGAGCCCCTCCCGGTCACCGGCCTGCGCGCCTTCCGCGCCGCCCTGCACGCTGCCGCGCGGGCCGCCGGGGGCTCGGTGGTCGGCCCTGAGTCACCTGCGTATCCCCTGGCCTTCCACACCGCAGCGGTCACCACCCGCGCCGGGGAAAGCATCCTCCTGTGCCACGCCCACCTCCCCTGGATCGCCTTCGTGCGCGAGCGGCTGTGGGGGTACGAGGACGAGTTCCTCGCGCCGCCGGAATGGGCCGGGGCCTTCGTCGGTGCGGGCTTCGAAGTGCTGGGCCGGGAGCAGCTCGTCGTGCCGCTCGCGGAGGTGGACACCTCGGGGCTCACGGAGTTCGAGCGGAGCCGGATTCGGTACCACGGGACCGGCACCCTGGGTGGCGTGCTCTTCAACGCGTGGGACTGATCCGGCCGGCGTCGAGGTGTCCACCCCGGCCAGGCGTGCTACGGCCGGGTCATGCTCAACACGTCCAGCGCCGCGTCCAGTTGGGCCTCCGTGAGGTCGCCGCGTTCGACGTAGCCGCCCTCGATCACGACCTCGCGGATCGTCTTGCGCTCGGCCACCGACTTCTTGGCGACCTTCGCCGCCTCTTCGTAGCCGATGTACTTGTTGAGCGGAGTGACGACGGACGGGGACGATTCCGCGTATTCGAGGGCCCGCTCGCGGTTGGCCGTGATGCCGTCGATGGTCCGGTCGGCCAGCAGGCGGGTGGAGTTGGCGAGGAGGCGGATCGACTCCAGCACGTTCTTGGCGATGACGGGGAGCATCACGTTCAGCTCGAAGTTGCCCGCCGCGCCCGCGACGGCGACCGTCGCGTCATTGCCCGTCACCTGAGCGGCGACCATCAACACCGCCTCCGGGATCACCGGGTTGACCTTGCCCGGCATGATCGACGAGCCCGGCTGGAGGTCGGGGAGGTTGATTTCGGCCAGACCGGTGCGCGGGCCGCTGGCCATCCAGCGCAGATCGTTGGCGATCTTGGTGAGCGAGACGGCGATCGTACGGAGCTGGCCGGAGGTCTCGACCAGGCCGTCGCGGGCACCCTGGGCCTCGAAGTGGTCCCGGGCCTCGGTGAGCGGGAGACCCGTGGCGCGGGCGACTTCGGCGATCACGGCGGCCGAGAAGCCGGGAGGGGTGTTGATTCCGGTGCCTACCGCCGTGCCGCCGAGCGGGAGTTCGGCGAGGCGGGGGAGGGAGGCGCGGAGGCGTTCCACCCCGTACCTGACCTGCGCCGCGTAGCCGCCGAACTCCTGGCCGAGGGTGACCGGGGTCGCGTCCATGAGGTGGGTGCGGCCGGACTTCACGACGTCGGAGAATTCGGCCGATTTGCGTTCCAGGGATGTCGCCAGGTGTTCCAGGGACGGGATCAGGTCGCCCGTCACCGCCGCCGTCGCCGCGATGTGGATCGAGGACGGGAACACGTCGTTGGAGGACTGGGAGGCGTTGACGTGGTCGTTCGGGTGGACCGAGCCGCCCGACTTTCCCGAGCCGCCCGACTTCCCCGAGCCGCCGGTGCCCCCCGGGGACGCGAGCCGCTCCGTGGCCAGCGTCGCGACGACCTCGTTCATGTTCATGTTGGAGGACGTGCCCGAGCCGGTCTGGAAGACGTCCACCGGGAAGTGCTCGTCCCAGTCGCCGCGGGCGACCTCGTCCGCCGCGTCCGCGATCGCGCCCGCCACGTCCTTGTCCAGGACGCCCAGCTCCGCGTTGACCTTCGCCGCTGCCGCCTTGATACGGGCCAGGGCCTCGATGTGGGCCCGTTCCAGCCGCTGGCCGGAGATCGGGAAATTCTCCACGGCCCGCTGGGTCTGCGCACGCCACTTGGCGTGCGCGGGAACCCGTACCTCACCCATGGAGTCGTGCTCGATCCGGTATTCGTCAGTCGTCATCGCGACAACACCTCCTGTGAAAGTTGAGCGGTTGTCTTGTTCTGGGTATTCCCAACTCGGCTACCGGCCAGTAAATACCTCGGGTAACAACCAACCGGGGAGGCGCAATGGCGCGCACCAGGCACAGATTCCGCAGCACCCTCGCCGTGACCGCCGCACTCGCGGCAGCCGTCGGCGGCATGGCGGCCACGACCACCGCCACAGCGGCTCCGAACGACGCGCGGGCCGCCGCCGGATCCACCCCCCTCCCGGCCGAGCTGGAAGCGATTCGGGCGGCCGAGGCCACCAAGCTGTACGGTTCGCCGGCCGAGCGGCCGATGGGGGAGCGCAAGACCGGACTCATTTCGCTCGGCGACAGCGAGATCTCGGGCGAGGGCACGGGGACGTACGAGGCGCCCACGAACGGGCCGACCAACTGGTGCCACCGTTCGCCCGACGCCGCGATCCACAAGACCTCCGTCGCCGCCGACGTGACGTACAACGTCTCCTGCTCGGGCGGCTACACCGGAAACATCAAGATCGGCGGTAGCAAGCAGTACGCCGACGAGCTCGTGCAGAGCGACAGCCTCGCCATCAAGGCGCGCAACACGAAGATCAAGATGGTGGTGCTGGTCGCCGGGGCCAATGACGACCTGCAGTTCGGGCCGGTCATGACGGACTGCGTGACCCGGTACCTGACGCTGCAGGGCCCGTGCGAGTCCAAGTATGCGGGCGGCTGGCAGGCCCGGGTGGACGGTCTCGTGCCGAAGGTCGAGCAGACCATCAAGGATCTGCGGACGACCATGACCGGGGCCGGGTACGCCGACTCCGACTACAAGCTCGTCGTCATGGGCTACCCGAGCCCGATCGGGCCCGACTTCAAGGACAACCCCAACTTCCCCGGCAAGCTCGCCTGCGGCGGCCTCGGCTACGACTCCGACACTGCCTGGGGCCGCAACGTCGCCGTCCCCGCCTTCGAACGCGGCATGCGCAAGGCGGCCGCCTCCACCGGCGCCACCTACCTCGACAACTCCCGCCTCTTCCACGGGCACGAGGTCTGCTCGGAGAACACCTGGGCGCGCGGGCTCTACATCGACCTCTCCAAGCCGGGCACCCCGGACGAGAACTCGGTCCGGCAGTCCTTCCACCCCAACATCAGTGGCCACGCCGCCTTCGCCTCCTGCCTGTCGCAGATCTACAACTCCGGCCTCCGTGAAGCCGGTTGTGCCGACCCGGCGTCCACAGGCAAGCCGGTGCTGACCCCGGGCGCCTGGGACGACGCGTACAAGCCGCTCAAGAACGCCTCCACCGGTACGTGCGTGGACGCACCGGGCTCCGTCACCCGCAACGGGACCGCCGTCGGCGGCTGGGACTGCCACGGCGGCCGCAACCAGGGCTGGTGGTACGACGGCGCGACCAAGTCGCTGCGTACGGAACTGAGCCACGACCGGTGCCTGGACGTACCGGGCGCCAAGTACGAGCCGGGTACCGCCCTGGTGCTGTGGAACTGCTCGGGCGCCGCCAACCAGCAGTTCCTGCGGCAGGGATCCACCCTGCGCCCGGCCGCCTCCACCGGGCTGTGCGTCACCCTGTCGGCGGCCAAGGACCCGCTGAAGCTGCGGGCGTGCGACGGCTCGGCGAGCCAGCAGTTCGCGTGACCCTTACGTTCGGAGCATGATCACAGCACTCTCCGTAACCGTCGCGGCGCTGGTCGCGACACTCGCTCCGACGGCGCAGACTCCGGCTTCGGTGTCCTCCCCGGCCCCCATCGGGGAGGACGCCGAGTCGGTACGTGCGTACTGGACCGCCGACCGGATGCGGGAGGCGGTCGCCGCCACCGGGACACGGGACCGGGCGGCCGGGGAGGCCCGGGGCGACGAACCCCCCGGTGGCGTCCCCTGGAAGGGCGACCCCCGCGACGTCGCGCACATCGGGCGCCTCTTCATGGTGCTGCCCGGCGGCCAGAAGGCCACCTGCACGGCGGCCGTCGTCACCGCCGCCAACCGGGACGTCATCTCCACCGCAGGCCACTGCGTCCACCTGAAGGCGGTGGGCGGGGCGATGAAGTCCCTCCTCTTCGTGCCCGGCTACGACGACGGCAAGGCCCCCCACGGCAGCTACCCGTCCCGCTCCGTGGGCGTCTCGCCCGCGTGGACCGCACGCGAGGACCACGCCGCCGACTTCGCCTTCGTCACCCTCGGTACGGACGACCGGGGGCGGCACGTCCAGGACGTGGCCGGCTCCGTCCGCGCAGCCTTCGACGCGCGACCGGGCGGTGCGCGCGCCGCGCTCGGCTACCCGTTCCTTCCCCCGTACGACGGAAAGGCGCTGCAGTACTGCGAGGGCAACGCCACCCCGGTGAAGGACGACCGCCTCGCGGGCGGCTCCGAGCTCAGGCCGTGCCGCATGACGAACGGGGCGAGCGGCGGGCCCTGGTACGCGCGGACGGCCCGCGGCGGGATCGTCCAGGTCGCCGTCACCAGTGCCCGCCCGAAGTCGGCGGACTTCAAGGACGCGGCGTGGGGTGCGATGTTCAACAAGGCCGCCGAGGCCCTGTTCAAGGCCCAGGAGGCACTTACCTCGCGGTAATCACCCACAAATTAGTAGGTACTTGATCACCCTCATCGCCGGGGAGAAGCTGAAGCCCTGCCCCAGGAACCCGCCCGGAGCCCCTACCCGGCGAGCGAGGAGGGTGCGAGAGAGGAGGGCGCGCGAGAGGAGGGCGATCCGTCCAGTTCCGTCAGTATCTGCAACCGCCGTCTGCCCCATGCTCCGAGCGGCGCCAGCGCCGTGTTGAGCTCCTGGCCGAGCTCCGTCAGTGAGTACTCGACGTGCGGTATCGCCGTGTCCTCGAACACCTCGCGGTGCACCACCAAGTCGGCTTCCAGCTCGCGCAGTTGCTGGGTGAGGACCTTCTCGCTGATCCCGGGCAGCTCCCGCCGGGTCGCGCCGAAACGGCGCGGCCGCTCGTGCAGCGCCCACAGGATGAGCACCTTCCACTTGCCGTCGACGACGTCTATCGCCGCGTCAAGACCGCATTGATACGGCTGATTCTTCAACTCCGCACACCCGCCCCTCGTTTCCGCATGCCCTCACACAACCCCATGCATGGAGTCCATCATGAGTGCCCCCACTGACAACGCGACCGACAGCGCGACCGGCAGCGCGACCGTCCCGGCCAAGCGGCCCGTCACCGTCCTCGGTCTCGGCCCGATGGGCCAGGCCCTCGCCGGGGCGTTCCTCGCGGCGGGACACCCCACCACCGTGTGGAACCGCACGGCATCCCGTGCTGATTCCCTCGTCGCGAACGGAGCGGTGCTCGCCGCCACCCCCGCAGCGGCCGCACACGCCTCCGACCTGGTCGTCGTCTGCGTACTCAACTACGAAGCCGCCCTCGGCATCCTCGGGAAGGCCGGCGACGCCCTGAAGGGCCGTACGGTCGTCAATCTCACCGCCGACACCCCGGCCCGCGCCCGCGAGGCCGCCGCCTGGGCGGACACGCAGGGCGTCACGTACCTCGACGGCGCCATCATGACCCCCGCCCCCACCGTCGGCACCCCGCACGCCGTCTTCCTCCACAGCGGCCCCACGGACGCCTACGAGGCGCACCGCGACACCCTCGACTCCCTCGGGGGCACCGCCTCCTACCTCGGCGAGGACCCGTCCCGCGCCGCCTCCCACGACGTCGCGCTCCTCGACCTGTGGTGGACCTCGGTCAGCGGCCTCGTGCACAGCTTCGCGCTGGCCCGCTCGCAGGGCGTCGCCGCCACCGACCTGGCCCCCTTCGCCAAGAACATCGGCAATCTGCTCACGTCGTTCATCGACGAGATGGCCAGGAGGCCGACGCGGGCGAGTACCCCGGCACGGTCAGCGACCTCGTTTCCGCCGCGACCGCCATGGCCCACATCGCCCACGCCTCGGAGGAAGCCGGTCTGGACTCCTCCGTGCTCCGCGCCGCCCAGGCCGTCGCGGACCGCGCGGTCGCCGAAGGCCACGGACAGGAGAGCACCCTCGGCATGCTCGACACCATCGCGCGGCGCTGAGCAGGCACTCTCTCGCGAACTCCGCGAAGCGGCCCACCGGCCCGCACGGGTGCGGGTAGAGCCGGGGGACGGGGGCGAGGGCGTGCGGCCGGGAGGGGCAGGCTTTTGGGGGCGCGGGGAACTGCGCGATCAGCCACGACGCACCCGCACGACGACCACCGGCCCCGCCGCCCCCCAAGGAGGCTGGG